>URDQ01000041.1 GCA_900546675.1 uncultured Porphyromonas sp.
TTTCATAGTTGTTGGGGGTGGCTTCCCAACTGTGTACTATTTCAGGAGAGGACAAAGGAAGCTGACCTCTGTTGAGATGCTTGACACATCCCAACTAAACGAAGAAAGATAGGTGTAGTGCTTGGAGCCAGCTAGCTCTTATACTAGCTTTTGGGCTGCGGGACTAAGATGGGCAGTTGCTGCTTTTGGATCGTAATCTCGATGCGACGCCCTAGGTCAATAAGCTCGCCATCGACCTGAGCATAGTCCTCCTTCTCACGCTCTATGATGAGATGATTCGTGCGATAAATGTCGATCGAAGCACTCTCATCCACACGCTTCGTAAAGAGACTGATGGCCACTTTAGGAGCTTTCAGCAAAGACATATCTCTAATGACCACCACGTCAAAGAGGCCGTCATCTAGCTCAGCATCGGGCGCAATGATCGCATTATTGCCATACTGATCCGCATTAGCGCAGGTCACGAGGAAGGCTTTCTGCTCGATCACCTCACCATTGAGGTGAAGGCGATAGAGCGAGGACTTGTGCTTGATAAACTGATCGACCGTCGAGAGAACGTACGAGAGCGGCCCCCGAAAGTTCTTCTGATCATAACTAGCAGTCACCTGCGCATCAAAGCCCACACCGAAGGTCACAAAAAAGGGTACCCCATCGGCCTCGCAGCAGTCGATCCGCTTGACATACCCTCGGCGAATAACCTCTAGGGCAGCTTCGGGGTCTAGCGGTATCTCTAGTGAGCGCGCCAGGCCATTGCCCGATCCCATCGGGACGATGCCGAGAGACATATTCGTAGGGCGCACCGCATCGGCCACCTCATTGATCGTACCATCTCCACCGATAGCTATAACCGTGTCAAAGCCTTGACCAGCTATATCCTTGATGATGCGATCGGCATGTCCCTCTCCATTGGTATAGACGAAGTATAGCTCACTATCATTGTCCGATAGCATGTTATATGCGAGCTCTGGCAGACTCGTCTTCCTAGAGGTGCCAGAGATAGGATTGATGATGACAAGATACTTCTTTTGAGAGCTTAGCATACGACTAGATCTCTAGTGGTGGAAGGCGAGCATACGCTCACGAGCATACGACTCGTAAGGCGTGCCTGGACGACCGTAATTGCAAAAGGGAACGATGCTGATGCCCCCTCGTGGAGAGAAGTCGCCCGTCACCTCGATATACTTCGGGTCCATCAGACGGATCAAATCATCCATAATGATGTTCACACAATCCTCATGAAAGGCGCCATGCGAGCGAAAGCTAAAGAGATAGAGCTTGAGACTCTTGCTCTCGACCATACGCACGTCTGGGACATACTCTATATATATAGTAGCGAAGTCTGGCTGCCCAGTGATAGGACAGAGCGCTGTAAACTCAGGACACTCGAAGCGTACGCGATAGTCCCGGTCTTGATGCCTATTCTCAAAAGCTTCTAGCACACTCGGATCGTAGTCCTGTGCGTAGACGGTGCGCTTATTGCCTAGGAGGGATAGTCCCTCGACAGCTCCGTCACGAGCTCCCGAGGGAGATATAGTTTCTTTCATATTACAGATTTAGGGTATCGTACTAGTGCTACTAATATTAGCAGCACTAGTATTCTATAGTATTATAGTAGATGTGAAGCCAGCTCACTCAGCTCGCTACGCTCACCCTTGATTAGGTTGACATGTGCAAAGAGTGTCTCACCACGCATCTTGTCGATCATATAGGCGAGACCATTGCTCTGAGTGTCTAGATAAGGCGAGTCGATCTGCTCCACGTCACCGCAGAAGATCATCTTCGTTCCCTCACCAGCGCGCGTGATGATCGTCTTAACCTCGTGTGGAGTCAAGTTTTGCGCCTCATCGACGATCACGATAGCGTCCGCCAGACTGCGACCACGCAGATAGGCTAGAGCCTCGATGATGAGCCTATTGTCCTGCTGTAACTTCTCCAGCTCAGCCTGCTGCTTACCGCCCTTAAACTGCGACTTGATCACATTCAGGTTGTCAAAGAGGGGCTGCATATAGGGACGCACCTTCTCCTGCTCCGTACCAGGCAGAGCACCGAGATCCTTATTGGCAAGCGCCACGATAGGACGTGCCAGCATGATCTGTCCATAGCGATCTGCCTGATCGAGAGCTGCTGCGAGTGCTAGGAGCGTCTTACCTGTACCAGCCTTGCCCGATAGTGCTACGAGGAGTACGTTGGGGTCCATCAGCACATCGAAGGCAAAAGCCTGCTCCGCATTCCGAGGCGTGATGCCCATATGGGTGTACTTGTCCACCCGCTGCACCATCGCTTCAAAGGGATTGTAGCGTGCTAGCACACTGCTTTGGTCACTCTTGAGGACGAAGCACTCATTGGGTAGTATCTTGCTACCAAACTCAAACTCATCAAGTGATACTCCCTGCTCATTGTCATAGAGACGATTGATGAGTTCCACATCGATCCCCTCGAAGACAGGCTGAGCCTCGTCAAAGAGGTCGAAGGTTTGCACCTTATCGTTGAAGTAATCCTCGACAGGGATACCGAGCGACTTAGCCTTCATGCGGAGGTTGATGTCCTTGCTCACGAGGATTGTCTGCTCCCCCTCGTTTTCCTCAGCGATGTGCAGTGTGGCGCTCAGGATCTTGTGGTCTGGGATGTTTTCCCCAAAGGCATGCGCCACACGCTCATGAGGCTTATTGCCTAAATAAACGTAGAGACGTCCTCTCCCCTTGCCTAGATCAGCACCATGCTCGAAGAAGTCTGCATCCGTCAGCTCATCAAGCCTGCGAACGAAGGCACGTGCGTTGAAGTTAATCTGATCGGAGCCTTTCTTAAATTTGTCTAGCTCCTCGAGGACTACGATAGGTATATAGATATCATTGTCCTCAAACTTATCGATGCACTCATAGTCGTGCAGGATGACGTTGGTGTCTAGGACAAAGTTCTTACTGTGCGATACACCTGTAGCCTTGCTCTTAGCACTGGAGCGGGGCATTGTCTTAGATTGACTCTTGTCGGTAGTCTTCTTTCGCTCTGTAGTAGCAGAGGAGGGTTTCTTTTGAGCTGTTGGCATATTGGTCTGTTTTTCTAGTTCATATTCGCAAGCTTGTCTCTTGCTCGTCCCAAAGTTAGCTATTTTGCTCCAAACGGCCAGCATCTAGAAGAGAGAATCTTTTGTCTAGATAGGCTGGTCCTTGCTGAGAAAGCAAGCGAAAGATGTCGCTGGTTTGAAATATATTTGGTAAGTTTGTACTATCGAATAAGAACCAATCTAACAACAGAATATTCTATGGCAACTTTATCACCAGAACTAATACAACAAGCACTAGAGCGTGCCAAGCAATGGCTCGCACCCGCCTTCGACAGTGAGACTCGTCAACAAGTAGAGACCCTACTCGCAGCTGAGGACAAGACACCTCTCGTGGAGGCATTCCACCAAGTACTAGAGTTTGGCACGGGCGGTCTCCGTGGCATTATGGGAGCCGGCACTAACCGCATGAATAAATACACCGTCGGTATGGCTACGCAGGGACTGGCCAACTACCTCCTGCAATGCTTCGCTGGCGAAGAGATCTCCGTAGCTATCGGCTACGACGGGCGCAACAACAGCCCCTTCTTCGCGCAGACGACGGCCGACGTGCTCACAGCAAACGGCATCAAGGTCTACCTCTACGATGCGCTCCGCCCTACCCCGATGGTCTCCTATGCGATCCGTCAGCTAGGCTGCAAGAGCGGTGTTATGGTGACCGCCTCGCACAACCCCAAGGAGTACAACGGCTACAAGGTCTTTTGGAGCGACGGCGCTCAGATCATCGCCCCACACGACAAGGCTATTGTCAACGAGGTGAAGAGCATCACGGACATTGACCAAGTGAAGTGGCAGGGCAATCCATCACTCGTCGATATGATCGGTGCCGAGATGGACGATCGCTTTATCCACGATGTGTGTGGTCTATCGCTCTCGCCAGAGTCGGTAGAGCGTCATCGTGATATGGGGATTGTCTACACACCTATTCACGGTACAGGCGTGCGCATCGTGCCTCGTACGCTAGAGGCTTTTGGCTTTAAGAACATTATCCATGTACCTGAGCAAGATGTGATCGATGGCAACTTCCCCACGGTCGTCTCGCCGAACCCCGAGGAGCCTGCAGCTATGAAGCTGGCTATAGAGCGTGCCGAGGCTACGGGTGCTGACCTAGTCCTGGCGAGTGACCCTGACGGCGACCGCATCGGTGTCGCCGTGCGTAACGAGCAGGGTGAGATGCACCTGATCAATGGTAACCAAATCTGCGCCCTCCTGACCTACTACACGATAGCCCGCCGCAAGGAGCTGGGCGACCTGCGTCCCGATGACTTTGTGGTCAAGACGATTGTGACCACGGAGTTGATCCCCGCCATTGCGAAGGACTACGGAGTGGACTATATGGACTGCTACACAGGCTTTAAGTGGATCGCCAATGAGATTCGCGAGCAGGAGGGCAAGCGCCGCTACATAGGTGGTGGCGAGGAGAGCTACGGCTACCTCTGGGAGACATTCGTACGAGACAAGAGTTCGGTGTCGGCTTGCGCTATCTTTGCAGAGCTAACCGCTTGGGCTTTGGACAAAGGTCTAACCATTGATATGCTCCTTGAGAAGATCTACTACGAGCATGGGTACTTCCTCGAGCAGGGCGTCAGTGTGGTGCGCAAGGGCATCAAGGGAGCTCAGGAGATCAGCCAGATGATGGTCGACTACCGATCCAACCCAATGAAGGAGCTGGCGGGCAGTCCCGTGGTCAAGATACTAGACTATCAGTCGCTTGAGGGTAAGTGCCTCAAGAGTGGCGAGACCTTCCCAATCAAGATGCCTGCGACCAGCAATGTACTACAATATCACACGGCCGATGGAACAGTGCTCTCGATACGTCCCTCAGGCACGGAGCCTAAGATCAAGTACTACATCGGTGTCACCTACAAGCGTGGCTCCGATCCCGCCTGCGACCATCCGGAGCAGCTACTCCGTGACCGTATCAAGGCGATACGTGAGCAGCTAAGCATCTAAGAGCTGGTATACATTATATATATGGTTACAGACGATATCTACCAGCTCATCTCTGAGCATCAGATCGCCGCAGCGGTCAAGCTACTAGGCGAACAGATGCAGACCAATGCGCATATCCCCGTGGAGCTGCGTGACCGCTACCACTCGGCAAAGCGTATCCTAGAGACGATGCTACAATATCTAGAGTCTCCGATACAAGATCCAGAGCTGGAAGCTAACTATAGCTACCTGCTCCGGACGCTCTACGAGGTGACCGATGCTCTGAGAAACAGCGAGTGGTTGGCTAAATCGCCTCAGTACGAAAAGCAAGCGAACTACTACTCCCTACTGCTGGACAACGGAGGACTTGCGATGGTGGTCGAGCAGCTGACGCTCCAGTCCAACCTAGCCACAGTAGACCGTCCCCGCTACGACGATCTAGTCAAGAGGCTCACGATGGGACTGCTCTACACAGAGGAGTGGAGCGATGAGGTCGCCTCCGCACTAGATCAGCTCGATGATTACGTACAGCAAGCAGCACTCACAGCTGTCACCCTAGCTTTGCTACGCTCGTGGCACTGGGGCAAGCTCTGCTGGCTCCTCGCTAAGCTCATGAAGACACAAGGCGAGCAGACGATGGTGCGCATTCGTGCCGTCGTCGGGGTGCTTATGGTGGGTGAAGTATACAATAGCCGCCTAGCGCTCTACGAGGAGCAACTACCCTACAAGCTCACGCAGATCGGCGAGGCAATCACCCTCGAGGAGTACGATATAACTTGGAGCCACCGCCTGCGTATGAAGTATACGCCACAAGTGGTGGAGTATGTGCAGAAGCTCTTCGGGCGCTTCAACAGTCCTGAGTTTCAGCAACGCTTTCAAGAGATTATCTCCTCGACAGGCGATAATGAGGGTCCAGCCACCTTCGAGAGTGTCTTCGGTGATGAGGAGGATATAATGCCCCTTGTAGACGATGTGCAGGAAGGATACGAAGCATTGAAGCGTCTCGTGGCACGAGGCTTCGATGTGAATGCCTTTGCCACTAGCTCGCTCCTGCAGGGACCTTTCTTTGAAGATGAGGCGCACTGGCTCGTCCCGTTTGACCTGCAGCACAGTTCGCTGGGAGCTGTGATGGCTCAGTTTAGCAATGAGTACCAGCTCGGCGAGGATCAGATTATGACGCTACTGCGAGAGTCCATCTTCCAGCAGGTGGACATAGACTTCTACGGATCCATTTTTAGGATTAGCCAACTGCCTGGACAGGTGCTACAAGGCATCTCGCAGGGCGTCCTAGCTATGGAGAATGTGATCAACCGCACCCCTTACATCCGTCCACAGGAGCGACGACTGCTGGAAGCGGAGGAGTACACAAAAGCATTGCAAGGGTACATCTGTCAGCTAGCACGCATCTTCGCTTTTATTGAGTCAAAGATAGCAGCTAGGACACCCTTTATGATGCTCTTTGGTCAGCCCAATCCCTTTGCACAGGCGCAATCGGAAAAGCTCTGCGACAAGCATCTTGACTTGCTACGAGCTTACTGCGTTCAGACGAAGGAGTATGCGGGCGAGCAAGCTACTATACAGATTCAGCTCGGACGCACCTCAGAGCCTGAGGCTCGTGCTCAGCTTATGTACCGCCTTGCGCAGACTTACTACGAGGAGGAGAAGTATATGCAGGCTTACTTCGTTATGCAGCAGATCCCCCCACAACTGCTCTCAGGAGACACGAGTCCTCTTTTTATCGCACAGATACTCTACCGTATGGAGCAGCCGATGCTCGCCATCTCACTACTAGAGCAGGTGCGCCAGCAGGCAGAGCCTGAGAAGCCTTCACTCGCTATCTTACGACTACTCGGCATACTCTATGTGAAGCTTCGCATCTACGACAAGGCACTCCCGCTATTGCTGCAATGCGAGTTTGAGGACGAGCACCCCGACACGCTCTATCCGCTCATCGCTTGGTGCCTTATGATGTCGCAGCGCTGGGATGAAGCAAAGGCTTACGCTAGTCGCCCCGTCACTTCGTACGATCAGCTAGACAGAGACTCTCTCGAGCTTCACTACAAGGAGTTTACACTCCTACTGCCCGCTCTTCTGACACTCATCGGGGGCGACCTACAAGGCACGTTGCAAACTTTAGGCAAGCTCCTAGCCACCGCTGACGAGCATCAGCAGAAGAGACTCATCTCCGCCTATGGTGAGTGCATGTACGACCTGCAGCAGCTAGGCGTACCGAGTCATCTGCTAGAGCTGATACAGACTTGGCTCCATCAGCGCATAAACACTTTCTAAGTTCATTCACACAGACCAAATACATACCTCTATTCATGACAAACATTCATCAGTTCGACTTCTCAGGTCTCCGCACACTCGTTCGTGTAGACTTCAACGTCCCCTTTGACGATCAGGGGCAAATCACCGACGACACCCGTATGCGTGCCGCCCTGCCTACACTACGCAAAATCCTATCCGATGGCGGGAGCGTCATCATCGCCACGCACCTCGGTCGCCCCAAGGGTCGTGACCCCAAGCTCTCTACTGCACTCATCGTGCCACATCTCAAAGAGCTCACCCACGTACCAGTCATCCACTGTCCTGTGAGCCGTGGTGCGCAGGCACAAGAGATGGCGCAGACACTCCAGCCAGGCGAGATCCTTGTACTAGAAAACGTACGATTCGAGGAGGAAGAGCAAGGTAAGCTAAACAACCCCGACCAATACACCAACGAGGAGGATCTCAAAGCAGCTAAAGCAGATCTCAAGGAGCGTCAGAAAGCTTACGCCAAGGAGATGGCTACACTAGCTGATGTCTACGTCAACGATGCCTTTGGTGCCGCACACCGAGCACACGCCACGACGGCTCTCATCGCCCAGTACTTTGCCGCAGACAAGAAGATGTTTGGTATGCTCATGCTACAAGAGGTCGAGGCTGTGCAGCGCGTCCTACATGGTGCTAAGCACCCCTTTACCGCTATCTTAGGAGGCTCTAAGGTCTCCTCCAAGATCGACATCATCCTCAATCTGATGGACAAGGTGGACAATCTTATCATCGGAGGCGGTATGGCCTACACCTTTGTCAAGGCGCAGGGTGGCGAGATCGGTCGCTCCCTCTGCGAGGAAGACAAGATCGACGTGGCACGAGACATTATGGAGCGTGCTAAAGCTAAGGGCGTGCGACTCCTCCTACCCACGGATACAGTCGCCACATGTGACTTTGCCAACGATGCTCCTGCCGAGACCTACCCAACCAATCAGATCCCTGCCGACCGCATGGGGATGGATATAGGTGCTCAGGCTTGCGCAGACTATCGTGAGGTCATCCTAAGTAGCAAGACGATTCTGTGGAATGGTCCCGCTGGGGTCTTTGAGTTTGACAACTTCGCTCGTGGCTCCGAAGCTATCGCCCAGGCTGTAGCTGAGGCTACACGACAAGGCGCCTACTCGCTCGTCGGTGGTGGCGACAGTGTCGCCTGCATCAACAAGCTCGGACTAGGCGACGAAGTATCTTACGTATCGACTGGTGGCGGTGCGCTGCTAGAGGCTATCGAGGGGAAAGCTCTCCCTGGCATCGTAGCTATCGACCCTACCTATGGCAAGTAATATGAGAGCAGGCTCATCCTCTACCCCACTCGTCTCGCTCGTTCGTATGACACGGTGTGACCTCTGCGATGAGACGCACCAGAGTCATCTACCTACGCTCAGACAGCTTTACGAGGAGGCCTTTCCTCATAGTGAGCGACGCCCTTGGAGTGACCTAGAGCAGCTCATCGGGGAGCAGGGAGCTTACCACTTCTTCCTCTTAGAGCATCCCGAGCTAGGCGTCGTAGGCTTTGTCACGCTGTGGCACTTTGACGACTTCTATTACGGAGAGCACTTTGCCATCCTGCCGCATCTGCGCAACCATCGCCTAGGCGAGCAGACGCTACAGACGATCCAGGAGTACATCGGCCGTGAGCCACTCTACTTCGAGGTAGAGCCAGAGACGCTCTCCGAGATAGCTGGGCGACGCATCAACTACTACGAGCGCAACGGCTTTCAAGTGGTCAAGCGGGACTACCTACAGCCCCCGTATCACCGTGAGGAGCAGGGCGTACCGCTCTACATTATGTCGTCCGAGCTGGGCGAGAGAGACTTCATCGAGCGGGTCTGCCAGACACTCGTCGATCGAGTCTACCCGCACTTCTAGACACGACATCCCCATCAACGTAAGAGGAGACGGCCACACGAGTTGGTCGTCTCCTCTTGCATTTATAGACTCGTTGCAGACGCTTGCCACACTCTCTCCACGTGAGAAATCACAAATCTTCACGTGGTTATTTTTCATTCTCCACGTAGGCGAGAAACATTTTCTCCGAAGTTTCATTTGATTCCTCCGAAGTTTCATTTCTCGCCCACGTGGAGAATCTCGATTCTCTACGTAGAGATCTCTAATTTTTCACGTGAATATTGCTCTATAGCGTGCAAGTAGCATTTCGATTAGCCAGTCTAGCCTTGGCGTTAGTACTCAAAAAGTCTAGTCTGGCAGCAACAATTCATCAGATTCAGTAGCTAAGCTTCGATCCTCTCAGAGGTTTTTTATTTTTTGGAGTGGCGAGGACTTGCTTCATTGGGAAATAAGGCGTAACTTTGTGGTACATATCCGATAATCCTAATCATTAATTCAAATGAAGACAAGTGAGATCATTGCCCAGCTAGAGGCAAAGCATCCAGGCGAGCCGGAGTTCATCCAGGCTGTCCGTGAGGTCCTCCTCTCTATCGAGGACATTTACAACCAGCATCCAGAGTTTGAGAAGAACAAGATCGTCGAGCGTCTCGTAGAGCCCGATCGTATCTTCACCTTCCGTATCCCCTGGGTGGACGACAAGGGTGAGGTCCAGATCAACCTCGGTTACCGCGTACAGTTCAACAATGCTATTGGCCCGTACAAGGGTGGTACACGCTTCCACCACACGGTGAACCTCTCTACCCTCAAGTTCCTCGGCTTCGAGCAGACCTTCAAGAACGCCCTCTCTACACTTCCTATGGGTGGTGGTAAGGGTGGCTCTGACTTCTCTCCAAAGGGTAAGAGCGAGCGCGAGATTATGCGCTTCTGCCAGGCTTATGTCACAGAGCTCTACAAGTATATTGGCCCGGACATGGATATCCCTGCAGGCGACGTAGGTGTCGGTGGTCGTGAGGTAGGCTTTATGTACGGTATGTACAAGAAGCTCACTCGTGAGTGCACTGGTACCTTCACAGGTAAGGGTCATGAGTTCGGTGGATCACGCCTCCGTCCAGAGTCTACGGGCTATGGCGCTATCTATATGGTCAATGATATCTGCAAGCAGCACAACATCGACTTCAAGGGCAAGACAGTTGCTATCTCAGGCTTCGGTAACGTCGCTTGGGGTGCTACTATGAAGGCTACTGAGCTAGGCGCTAAGGTTGTCTGCATCTCTGGTCCTGATGGTTACATCTACGATGAGAACGGTGTCAGCACACAGGAGAAGTTTGACTACATGTGCGAGCTCCGCAACAGTGGCAACGACGTCGTAGAGCCATATGCTAAGAAGTTTGGAGCACAGTTCTTCGCAGGCAAGAAGCCCTGGGAGCACAAGGTAGACATCGCTCTCCCCTGCGCTATCCAGAACGAGCTCAACGGTGACGATGCTAAGAAACTCGTCGAGAACGGTGTAACGATCGTTGCTGAGGTTTCTAACATGGGTTGTACAGCAGAGGCTGCTGAGTACTTCGTTGAGAAGCGCATCATCTTCGCTCCTGGTAAGGCTGTCAACTGTGGTGGTGTCTCTTGCTCTTGCCTAGAGATGTCACAGAACGCAGCTCACATCTACTGGTCTGAGGCTGAGGTAGACGAGCGTCTACACCAGATCATGAAGGACATCCACACTCAGTGCGTAGAGTACGGTAAGGAGCCAGACGGCTACATCAACTACGTCAAGGGTGCTAACATTGCCGGCTTTATGAAGGTCGCTAAGGCAATGGTTGGTCAGGGCGTCTGCTAAAACAGATATACAGCACAATAGCCTAGCTACACACGTATGCGTGTCAGCTAGGCTATAGCTTATACCTTATTTGTTTGCCTTTTCATCAGAGAGGGTCGCTACTCATTGAATAGCGACCCTCTCTTCTCTCTATCTTATGTCTATGACCTTATCACCAACGGATCGGCTCGTAGCCGTATCGCTGTAGGTAAGCGTTGGCCTTGGAAAAGTGCCGGCAACCGAAGAAACCACGATGAGCCGACAACGGACTAGGATGAGGAGCCTCGAGGATGAGGTGCTTCTGGCGGTCTATCAGCGCCCGCTTACAGCGCGCATAGTTGCCCCACAGCATAAAGACCAGATGCTCTCTCTGACTACTCAAGAGCGAGATGACCTGATCGGTGAAGGTCTCCCACCCGTGTCCCTGATGCGAGCCAGCCTCGTGTGCCACGACCGTGAGCGTAGCGTTCAAAAGGAGGACACCCTGACTGCACCAGGGTGTCAGATGCCCTCCGACAATCTGCGAGGGATGCCCTAAGTCGGAAGCAATCTCGGTCAGTATGTTGCGCAGGCTGGGTGGCACCTCGATGCCCTCTGGCACAGAGAAGGCTAACCCCTCGGCCTGCCCCACACCGTGGTAGGGGTCCTGTCCGAGGATTACGACCCGCACATCTTCGAAGGGACAAAGGTCAAACGCTCGAAAGATCTGTCCCCCAGGGGGGTAGATCCTCTTCGTCTGGTACTCCGAGCGCACAAAAGAGGTTAACGTCTCAAAGTAAAACTTCTCGAACTCCTCCTCCAGCACCCGATGCCAGCTAGGCTCTATGCGGACATTCATACGATACGGCTCTTTATTTTTATCTAAAAGCTAAGCGAGCCTCCTCTGAGCAACGATACTGGTGTCGCTACTAGAGAAGACTCGCATATAATGATTGGTAAGTTATGGCTACTTGCCCCAGCGCTTGACGACAGCCTCCTGAAGCATCTCTCTAAACTTAGGATGTGCGATGCCGATCAGTGCCTCGGCGCGCTCACGAGCCGTCTTGCCACGCAGACGCGCTGCACCATACTCCGTGACGACATAGTCCACATCGTTGCGACCTGTGGTCACAGCAGCGCCCTCTGCTAGGATCGGCACGATACGGCTGATCTCGCCACCCTTGGCGGTAGAGGCGAAGGCGAGGATACTGCGACCGCCCTTGGAGCGTCTAGCACCACGCATAAAGTCTACCTGACCACCAGAGCCACTCAGCATATTGTAGCCGATGCTCTCAGCATTGACCTGACCGAGCAGATCGATCTCTAGGCAAGAATTGATCGAGACCATGTTGTCGATGCTAGCCACGACAAAGGGGTCATTCGTATAGCTCACAGGATACATCTCAACCGCCTCATTGTGATCGAAGAAGTCGTACAGCTCCTTCGTACCCATCGCAAAGGCTGTGACCACCTTATTGGCATTGCGTGTCTTACACTTACCAGTGATAACCCCTTTACGCATCAGTTTCATAACTCCATCGGTGATCATCTCCGAGTGGATACCTAGATCCTTGCGATCGGTGAGGTTGCTCAGGACAGCATCGGGGATAGCACCGATACCAAGCTGGAGCGTGTCGCCATCCTTGATCATCGAGGCACAGATCTCACCGATCTTACGCTCTATCTCACCAGGCACAGCGGGAGGCACTTCAGGTACAGCTGTACTCACCTCGATGATATGATCCAGCTTCGTCACATGGATCAGGTTGTCACCACCGATGAAGGGGAGCTGATCATTGACCTCTGCGATCACGACACGAGCAGCCTCTGCTGCAGGCTTGGTGTAGTCGCACGAGAGACTGAAGGAGCAGTAGCCCTCCTCGTTGGGAGGAGTCACTTGCACGATAGCTACATCTACAGGGTAGAAGCCATCGGTAAAGAGTCCTGGCACCTCATGGAAGTGGCAGGGGAAGAAGTCCACCAATCCCGCACGGCACGCCTTGCGCGCATTGGCCTCGAGAAAGTTGATCTTAAGCTTAAAGTGCTGCGCTATCTCAGGGGTAAACTGATACCCAGCGCCATAATACAGGACGTGAAAGATATTACCTGCGGGTAGCTCAGCGACATGCTCCATCATACTCTTGAGGATTGTATCTGGAGCAGCAGCCGCATGACCTACGACAATGTTACACCCCTCTGTGAGCTCCTTCTTGAGAGCCTCTAGGGGGGTGGTCAGATGAGATTGATAATAGGACTTCCAGTCCTGATTCTTTTGCATAGTGTGTCTAGCTTATCTATTGTTTGAAATGATTCTATACTTAGCCCTCAGAGACGTAGCCTCGCCCATAATGGACTTAGAGCGAGGAGCGCATCAAGCTTTGTCGGATACAAAGATACACATTATTAAGGAAGCGACTTACTCGTAAGCCAGCTCCAATATCTGTCGTACGATCTCGGGCGTCATATTCTGATGCTCTCCGAGTATGGTGCCACGCTCTGTGAAGCGACGTACCACTTCGTCGATCACCTCGTGAGGTACCTCCGCATCGCGTAGCGTGACCGAGAGACCGAGCTTGGCGAAGAACTGCTTCGTCGCCTCGATAGCTGCCGTGATAGCATGCTCTTCGCCTTGGCACGCTTGAGGGGTCAAGCCCCAAATCCGATCCGCATACTGAAGGAGCTTATCCTGCTTGCCTAAATGGCGCATCACCTGTAGCGTGGCGGGCAGGATAATAGCGAGTGTATGTCCGTGCGTCAGTCCCGTCAGGGCGGTCACCTCATGACCTATGTAGTGCGTACTCCAGTCTTGGTCTACGCCCCAGGAGAGGTAGCCGTTGAGTCCGACAGTAGCGCAGAGCATAAACTCACCCATCAGGTCGACATCCTGATGGTTGTGCGTCAGCCCTGGAGCGATCTCAATGAGCGTGTGTAGCACTCCCTCGGCCATACGATCCATTAGGAGCGGGCTTCGCATCGTAGTCATATACTGCTCCATAACATGGACGAAGGTATCGGCTATACCACACGCTACCTGATAAGGAGGTAATGATGTCGGTACACGAGGGTCTAGGATAGAGAATTGTGGATGCTTGCTTGAGAAGGAGTACTTCTCCTGCGTCTCACGACAAGAGATAACCCCGCCGCTATTCATCTCCGATCCCGTAGCGGGGATCGTGAGCACGACACCGAGCGGTAGATGCTCGCCCCTATGCTTGCCAGCACGGACTATATCCCAGGGGTCCTGGTCACTGCACATTGCAGCAATGATCAGCTTGCTCGCATCGATGACAGAGCCACCGCCCACGGCTAGGACAAAGTCGCACTGCTCCTGACGTCCCAGCTGGACAGCCTTACGGATCGTCTCGACCGTAGGATTGGACTCGATGCCCCAAAACTCGGTCACCGAGCGTCCCTCCAGAGCTTGGCATACAGCATCGTAGACGCCATTGCGCCGTATACTACCACCGCCCATCACGAGGAGGATGCGGTAGTGAGGATCAATGAGCCGAGAGAGCTCGGTTATGCGGCCTTCGCCGAAGACAATCCGCGTGGGATTGTAGTATGTAAAGGGTTGTATCATGCTTCTTGGTAGATTAAAGTGTGAATAAAGATAGGCTTCGTTGCCTTGCCAAGAGCAAAGATACGAGTTTAGTCCATTATCTTCAGGTAAAGCTGATCGATGATACCGTCCGCCACGCCAATCGTTGGCACGATCACCTGATCCGCATGTAGGGCAGTGACTACTCTAGTGAAAAGCTCACCCGCAGGGACGATCACATCGGAGCGGTCGGGCTTCAGATTAAAGCGGGTCATACGCTGCTCATCGGTCAGTGCCGCCAGCGTCTCATAGATCTCTTGCAGTGCCTCAGCAGAGATGAAGCGAGTATTAGGCTTAGCGAGGTCGGTCGTGCCGTTGAGCCGAGCAAGCCGGTTGATGTTGCCACCCGTACCAACGATGGTCGCAGTTCCATACTCGCTATACAGCTCCGAGAGATACTGGTCGAAAGCCTGAAAGGTCGCATCTCGCACCACCCCGCTCAGCATGCGTACCGTACCTATATCGAAAGAGCGTGTAGCGACAGGCTCTCCGCCCACATAGAGGTTTAACTCTGTGCTACCTCCACCCACATCCATAAAGAGGTAGTTACGATCTGTTGTGATGATGCGGTGTATCTTGCTTTGTGCCACAAGAGCAGCTTCCTCCTCACCAGAGATCACCTCTATCTCTATGCCCGTCTTGCGAAGCACCTTATCCACGATCTCATCAGCATTGCTCGCCTCTCGCATCGCTGAGGTAGCGCAGGCTCGATAGTGAGCCACGTCGTAGATCTTCATCAGATGCTTGTAGACCTTCATAAGAGAGAGTATATCACGCTGCTTCCGCTTAGATATCTGCCCAGAGATAAAAGCATCTTCGCCTAGTCGGAGTGGCACACGCAGGAGCTGCACCTTGCTGAGCGGTTGCTCGGAGAGATCGCTATTGACGCACTTGATGAGGAGCCGCACGGCATTCGAGCCGATGTCGATGGCGGCGAGGTTGAGCTTTCTCATATCTTCGTATCAGTGTCTATATCTTGCTGTAGGTAGTAAGCGTAGAGGTCGGTCTGCGAGCGGTACCATGGCGTCGGAGCATCCTCACGCCGAGGTCGACCATCGTGACTATTGACGTAGTGTCCCTGCGAGACATCTTGCAGTCCGCACGCCACGATGTGATGCAGGTCTCGCTGTATCTCCTTGTCATAGACTGGAGCAACCACCTCAATACGACGATCTAGGTTGCGCTGCATCCAGTCTGCCGAGCCGATGTAGTAGAGCGGATCGTCATTATTGCAAAAGATAAAGATTCGCGAGTGCTCTAGATAGCGATCTATGATGCCGTAGACGCGAATGTTTTCGCTCACCCCCTTGACACCAGGTACCAGCGAACAGTTACCACGCACCAAGAGGTCAACGTCCACACCCGCCTGAGAGGCTGCATAGAGACGCTTGATGAGAGCTGGGTCAACGATGTGATTCACCTTGACCATAATATAAGCAGGCTTACCAGCGAGCTTGTTTTTGATCTCACGATTGATCAGAGCGGTAAAGCGACGACGCATATCATTTGGCGAAACCAGTAGCTCCTTAAAGTGGGTGTCTAGGTAAGGCTTCTCGATATACTTAAAGACATCTGCCACCTCCTTGACCACATTCTTATTGGCCGTCATAAGCATCACATCGGTGTAGACACGCGCTGTGCCCTCGTGCATATTGCCCGTACCGATGCAGGCTATATCTCCATGTCTGGTCGTAATATGAACTAGCTTGCTATGTATCTTCAGCGTTTCGGGGCCAAAGAGCACATTGACACCAGCCTCAATCATCTCCTTAGCCCAGGCTATGTTGCTCTCCTCGTCAAAGCGCGCCAGCAGCTCCACGACGACCGTTACTTTCTTACCATTCTTAGCCGCAGCCATTAGAGCGTTAATCACGTTCGAGTCCTTGGCGACACGGTAGAGCGTACACTTGATCTCCCGCACCTCCTCACTAATAGCTGCCTCACGCAGGAGTCGCAGGAAGCGGTCGAAGCTGTGATAGGGAAAGTGTAGATGTCGATCTCTATGACGCACCTGATCAATCATACTCTCCGTAAAGTCAATGCCGTCGCCCAATATCGGTGGCTGTGGGGACTTGCAGAGGTCATCCCGACCACACTTGGGGAAGTCCATCAAGTCTCTCGAATTGTGGTAACGTCCCCCAGCTACTTTGGCATCATTGCTGTCTAGTCCCGCCTTGCGAAAAATCTTGTTGCGTAGTGCGACTGGCATCTCCTCATCATAGACCACTCGGAGCATCTCTCCCTTGCGACGTCGACGCAACCCCTTAGAGACACGCTGCACCACGCCTGCATCAATCTCCTCGTCCCGAATGTCCATCTCTGCATCCTTGGTAAACTTGAAGGTGTAAGCCTCAAAAGAGTTGAACCGCAAGCCCGCAAAGATATACTTAAGATTGAAGCGGATCACGTCATCGAGAAACATAATGCAGACCCGTCCCTCCTCATCGTCTGCGATACGGATGAATCGGCCGAACTTCTCTACTGGAGCCTTGATGATGCCGACGCTTTGACGCAATGGCTTGTCACTCCCCTCCTGCAGCTCCTTCAGTTGCACCGCTAGGTAGATCGACTCCTCTATCTGATCTGCCGAAAAGTCCATCTTGCGCAGAGAAAGTGGATTGGTACTCGCACCCAGCTGCCTAATATAGAAGTCAAAGACCTGCTCCTCCTGTCGTGGCGTCAGCTCCCGCTCGTTGACCACTCGTATACCCTCCTTAGCGAGATCATCTAATGCCTGCTGAAAGTACTCCTCAAAAGTGGCCGCATACTCCTTATTGAGTTTGTAAATCTTGCGCAGCGTACGCTCCGCTTCCTTACGCTGCTGTAGCGACAGATCCTCGTCCTCTGCGATGCGACGTAGCGAAGCCACACGCACACGAAAGAACTCGTCCAAATTGTTTGAGTAGATGCCCAGGAAGTTCAGTCGCTCCATCAGCGGTACATCCTCTCGGGCGCTCTCTAGGAGGATGCGCCGATTGAAGTACATCCAGCTTATATCTCGATCTATGTAGGGAAATTTGTTCACTTTGCGTCTCGTTGTCTTGCCCATAAGTTACGATACAATAGTATTTGGGCAAATGTACCACTTGTATGTTGAGGATCTGTTAAGGGAGCTTGTATTCCCCCCTTCCGCTCTAGTCACGACGGAAGATGTCTCGTGTGTAGACTCGCTCAGCGACATCGTCGAGGTCAGGGTGGTTGCGGTTCGTGATGATCGCTTGAGAGCGAGCTTTAAAGGCAGCTAAATCATTCTCCACAAGGCTCCCGAAAAAGGTCGTATGCTGAGCCAGCGTAGGCTCGTAGATGATCACCTTAGCCCCTTTTGCCTTGATACGCTTCATCACTCCTTGGATCGATGAGTGGCGGAAGTTGTCACTGTGGCTCTTCATCGTCAGGCGGTAAATGCCGATGACACACTCACGCTCTTGCGTCGGGTCGTACTGATTCTCCTCCATATAGCTGTAATAGCCCGCCATCTTGAGGACCTGATCAGCGATGAAGTCCTTGCGTGTACGATTGCTCGCCACGATGGCACCGATGATGTTTTGCGGCACAGCATCGTAGTTGGCGAGGAGCTGCTTCGTATCCTTCGGCAGGCAGTAGCCTCCATAGCCAAAGGAGGGATTGTTGTAATGGTCACCAATGCGGGGGTCTAAGCAAACACCCTCGATGATGCTCTTGCTATCCAGCTCCTTAAGCTCAGCATAGGTATCCAGCTCGTTGAAGTAAGAGACCCGCAGCGCTAGATAGGTATTGGCAAAAAGCTTGACCGCCTCAGCCTCCGTCGTACCCATCAGCAGCACAGGCATGTCTTGGCGAATAGCCCCCTCACGTATCAACCCTGCGAAGCTCTCTGCACGCTCCCGTTGATGCGCGCTCTGCTTGTCATAACCCACGATAATGCGCGAAGGGTAAAGGTTGTCGTAGAGTGCCTTGCTCTCACGAAGGAACTCTGGCGCAAAGAGGATGTCGTCGTACCCCATTAGTTCACGCAGATGAGCCGTGTAGCCCACAGGTACCGTCGACTTGATCACAATCGTTGCTGCGGGGTTGCAGGCTCGTACGGCAGTAACCACCGCCTCAACGGCAGAGGTATTGAAGAAGTTCTGCACCGAGTCATAGTTGGTCGGCGTAGCCACCACGACGAAGTCCGCCCCTCGGTACGCCTCCTCGGCATCTAGCGTAGTGTGCAGCTGGAGCTGTCGTGTCGCCAAGTACTCCTCGAGGTTGTCGTCTTGTATTGGTGACTTACGCTGATTGATTAGGTCTACCCGCTCGGGCTGTATATCCACGCCCACCACCTCGTGGTGCTGCGCTAGGAGTACCGCCACCGAGAGTCCCACATAGCCCATACCTGCGACTGCTATCTTCATACGTTGAGAGGTTATATATTAGTGTTTGGACAAAAATACAACAATTCGTGGATAGCGGCTCATTACCCCTTCCCCAAAAGGACAACGCGTACATTCCACCCGCTAATGCAATTTCTCAAGAATGATGTTTTTGATGACTTC
>URDQ01000042.1 GCA_900546675.1 uncultured Porphyromonas sp.
GCACGTATGACTCCTGAGGAAATCTTCGAAATGGAATTATAATGCGTCAGCCCTGCGTTATAATGCGCCAATCCTGGCTATGTCCCCTTACTTTCGTATATTTGCCAGCGCAAATTAGATATTCCCTAACCCATAAACAACTATCACGATGAGCAACAAGTACTACGGGAACTTGATCCCCAATACATTCTTCACGACAAAAGGAAGCGGTGAGTCCGACCTTGAGAAGCATGCAGGCTCCTACCATATGGCACTCTACGATGCGGGCATCGCTGACTATAATATTATGGTCTACTCCTCCGTCTTACCTGCTACGGCTCGACTCGTATCAGCCGATGAGGTGGATATGCCTCCCTTTGGCTCAGAGCTCAAGACGATTATGTCTGTCTCGCACGGTATCCAAGATGAGTTCGTTAGCGCAGGTGTTGTCTATGCTTGGATGTACAAGGATGAGAACTTTGACGAGAAGGCTGGAGGTCTCGTCTGCGAGGTGAGCGGTCGTTACCGTATAGAGGAGCTGGAGTCTCGTCTGATACGTGTCATCAACGATCTGCACCAGAACACTTACAGTCAGTACTACCTCGGTGAGCTCAACTTCATCACGGAGGGTATCACGGTGACCAAGCGCTACGGTACGGCACTGGCAGGACTCTGCTTCGTGGACTTCGTACTCCCTGAGTCTCCTATGAAGGACGAGGCTTAATCAAAACGATATAGAGAAATAGTCTTATGAAACTAGGTATTTGCTCAGACCACGCCGGCTATCAGCTCAAAGAGCAGGTTAAAGAGTGGCTCGCAGCTATGCAGATCGAGTGTGTCGACTATGGTACTCATTCGGAGGAGCGCTGTGACTATCCAGACTATGCGCACCAGCTTGCCTTTGCGGTACAGATGGGGACGGTAGATCGTGGTATCGCTATCTGCGGCACGGGCAACGGCATGGCTATGACGCTCAATAAGTACAACGTCATCCGTGCTGGTCTCGCTTGGAGCGAGGATATTGCTAAGCTCATCCGAGCGCACAATGACGCTAATGTGCTGGTTATGCCAGCACGTTTCATAGAAACTGCAGAAGCTGAGCGCTGTCTGCATGCGTTCCTCGACACCCCCTTCGAGGGCGGTCGTCATAAGGAGCGTATCGACAAGATAGCACTACCTAGTTGCTAGCGACTGCTGGCGCTGAGCTATGGAGGCTCTAGAGGTCTTTTTTCTATCCATAGCGATAGGACTGATCGTGCATCTGCTCGTTCGCTGGTCGGAGCGACAGAAGTCTCGTAACGCCAACGATGCTTCACAGCAAAGCTCGCAGACGACTGGGGAGTCAGCTCTAGGCTCTGCCCTCGGTGAGGTAGAGCGTGAACTGAAAGAGTCTCTCTCTGGCGAATCGGCTACGAGTCGCTGTGCTGATGATGCGACCGCTTGTGCCAGTTGTACGGACTCTTGCTCTGAAGCTGAGAGAGCGTTGAGGCGTGCCCCTCGGATTGTCTACTACGATGACGAGGAGCTGGACGTCTTGGCGCACCGCCCCATAGAGAGCTACACCGACGCAGAGCTAGCGATGCTCCGCGAGGTGGCTGAGACGCTCCTCGAGACCGACTATGAGGGGTGGCTCAAGAGTCTCTCGATGCGTGGCATCTTGCTCCCGCCTGAGATCTTGCAGTTGGTCACACCGTAGGCGCACAGTACAATATATACAAGGTCTGGTACGTTTGTGAGAGTAGGGGATTGTAGCATAGATACGCTCCCCAAGGATTAAGACTTAATTGTAAGCGTGGCAGACAGAGACAGATCTTATCGTGGTAAGCTACCACTGCGCACTAAGCGATGTCTAGGCGTAGTGGTAGCTTTGCTGTGCGTCTTGGGCAGCGCTGTGGGTTGTAGCACCAAGCGCAACGATAGTGCTTCGCGCTTTTACCACAATCTGACCACACGCTACAACGTCTATCACAATGGTCAGCTCGCTTTTAACGAGGGATACAAGTCTCTCTACCACGACCTCTCAGAGAGCTACACCGAGCTGCTGGTACCCGATCCTATCACACGCACAGCCGGGCCAGAGTCGTCGGAGGAGACAGCCGTGGGCGGTTCGCTAGGCAAAGCAATCGAAAAGGGACAAAAAGCGATCCGTGAGCACTCAATCCGTACGAAGCCAAAGGTTTCGCGAGAAGACCTCCTGCGCAATCCTAAGAAGAAGGCATTTTACAACAAGATGGAGTACAATCCCTTCCTGCACAATGCCTGGATGATGGTAGGGGAGGCGCAGTTTTACGGAGGACACTTTATGGAGGCGCTGGCGACCTTCTCCTATATGACGAGGCTCTACAGCACGGAGGATAAGGTGCGGGACGAAGCACGCATCTGGCAGGCTCGCTGCTACCTGGCTCTAGGCTGGGTAGGCGAAGCTGACGAGATTCTGAACAATCTACCCGAAGAGGGCGTCTACAAGAGTCGCAGTAAGATCTATCCGCTTGCGGAGACAGAGCTAGCTCTCAAGCAGGGCGACACACTCTCAGCCATCTCTTACCTGCAGCAGACGATCGATCGCAAGCCGATCAAGGCTCAGCGAGCCAGGCTTTACTACCTCTTAGGGCAGCTCTACAGCAATGAAGGTCGGTGGAGTGACGCCTCTCAAGCCTTCGGGCGAGTGGTACGTCTGGCGCCACCTTATCCGCTGGAGTTTGCCGCCACGATGCGCCGTCTAGAGATCGAGGCACAGGGCAATCCGCAGCGAGTCATACAGCGTTTGGAGCGCTTGGCACATAAGGACAAGAACAAAGAGCTCGTCGACCAGATATATCTCACGCAGGGACGCCTCTACTTGGCGATGCCCGACACGACACATGCCGTCACCGCCTTTACGCTTGGGGTGGAGCAGAGTACGCAGCGCAGCTTCGACTATATGCTTTGTCAGCTCCACTTAGGCGACATTTACTTAGCGCAAAACAACTACCTCAAGGCACAGGAAGCCTACGCAGGCGCAGCTAGTGTCATTGAGAAAAGCCACCCACGCTACGAGGCTGTGACCAAGCTCTCGGCCGATCTAGATCAGCTAGTCTCCTTTGCGCAGCAAGTCTACGAGCAGGACAGCCTACGGCGCATTGCGGCACTCCCAGAGGTGGTGCGGTTGGCCTATGCGGACAGTCTCATCACCGCCTACAAGAAGGCGCAAGAAGAGGCTCGTAAGCAGGAGCTACTCGCTGAGCAGCAAGGTCAAAACGAAGCACTCAACCAGCAGGCCGACATCAATATGCCTGGCGGTGGTCGCTCTGGCGGTGTCGGTACGCCTCCCCCGATGGCGGGTGGTGGCAATGGCAAGAGCTACTTCTACAATCCCACGCTGGTGACTCAGGGTAAAAACCTTTTTGAGCGCAAGTGGGGCAAGCGTCCACTGGCGGACGACTGGCGGAGACGTAATAAGCAGATCTCCTTTGATGCGAGCGACCCCACAGCTCAGATGGGTGAGGCGGGCGAAGCGTCCGCAGACTCATTGTCTTCCGTGGCATCTCCTACGGATAGTCTCACCTCGCCCACGGATAGCTTGCCCGCAGACCAAGATCCCCTCCAGAGGGAGTATTACCTCTCCAAGCTCCCCACCACGCCCGAGCAGATTGCCGCTTCGGATGAGATTATCCAAACGGCGCTGGTCGGTATGGGCAAAGCGTTCAACGAGCAGATGGAGCGCTTCGAAGAGGCGGTCAAGAGCTACGAAGACCTGCTCAGACGCTATCCCGAGTACGCCGACAGAGCCTCCATATACTACACGCTCTATATGCTCTACCAGCGACTAGAGCGAGCAGACCTCGCCGAGCCGTGGCGACGCAAGTTGCTCGCCGAGCTACCCGAAGACCCGCTTGCCGTCACGCTACAAGATCCTAACTACATAGCCAAGCTACGCGCCAACATCGGGGCTGATGAGAGACTTTACGACCAAGCCTTCAACGCTTACTTAGCTGGCCGATCACGAGAGGTGCAGCGGCTCTATCGTGAGACAGCGGAGTCCTATCCGCTCTCAGAGACCTTGCCACAGTTTTCCTTTGTCAATGCGCTCAGCTATGTCTTGCAGGGTGACGAAGCCGCCTTTAGAAAGGGGCTTGAGGCGCTCACCGCATCTTATCCTAAAGAGGAGGTAGCCGTCCTCGCTCAGGAGATGCTCCAGCGTCTGCTGCGTGGAGCGCACATCGCTCAGGGTGGCTACCAAGGCATCGCTTGGGATCTGCGCCTTGCGTCGCAGGATAGTGTCGCAGGAACATTGGCGGAGCAACCTTTTACCATCGGAAAGCGTAGCGACAAGTACCAAGCTCTGCTCATCGTGCCACAACGAGGTGACGCCTTGGAGCGCTCTCTGCGCTTTGCCGTCGAGAGCTTCAACTACGCTCAGTTCACCGATTACATCTTGCCCGTAGCCTTCGCCCCCTCGGAGCATGAGACCCTCGTGACCATCAGCGACCTGCCCTCGGCCACTGTCGCATGGCAGTACGTGACTCGGGCTTATAGTCCTGAGGGCTATCTCTCCGCTTTGGATAGTTCGGCGCTGCTGCTCGTTATGACCGACGACAACTACCGTCAGGTCGCCACGGGTGCCAAGAGCATCGGCGACTATATGACCTTCGTGGCTGACAGCTTGGTCGAGCTTTATCCCGCAGCGCACTATCTCATAGACCGCTGGCTCCTCCTCACAGGTTTGCAAGAAGAGAAGCCCGTGAAAAGCGATACGACCGCTACGCCCGCCATGCCAGTCGTCGATAAGCCGATCACCTTCGAGATAGATCGCTCGCAGATCGCTCTGCCAGCGGTGGAGCTGCAGCTTGACAGCTTACTGCAAAAGCCTGAAGAGACGATGCCCGTAGAGGACCAGCGCACCACGATCCAAAAGGCACGACAAGTGACTCCCGAGGATCTAAAGCAGATGGAGCGCGAGCGCAAAGCGCAAGAGCGTCAAGCGAAGCGTGAGCGTGAGGAGCAACTCAAGGAGCGTCAGCGCCAGCGAGATGCCGAGCTCAAGGCACGCCGTGAAGAGCAGCGCCGGCAGGAGCAACTACGTCAGGAGCAGATCAAGCGGGTGGAGGCAGAGCGTCGTGCTCAGGAGAAAGCACGCAAGGAGCAACTGCGTCAGCAGGAGAAAGAGCGACAGAAGCGTCTCAAGGCACTCGAGGAGGAGCGCCGTCGCAAGCTCAAAGAGCGAGAGGCGCAGCAGAAAGCGCAGCAGAAGCAGCAGAAGCAGCGTCGCTAACCGCCCCTGCTGTGCTACTGCCCTAACCCTAGTAGATAGGCGATGCAAAGGTAATACCGTGCGCTATAGAACCCTGCACTCTAGTGTACGCAATGTCTGTCTGTGACTTGTAAATGTTTCAACAAGGCACAAAGAAGAGCGATACGATGACTAACTCCAATCTGTAGGGCGTAAAGGCCATAATCCAAACGCCACAACTCATACCTAGCGAACATTATATGATCCATCCCGTAAAACTAGATGTAGGGAGTAAGTCAAAGAGAACCTTGTAAGGGGGGAAGAGATCGGCTAAGTGGTTAGATGCCGATGCCCAGTGACTGGAGGATGAGGTAGGTCATATAGGCTACGTAGACAGCGAGCAGTACAATGCCCTCCTTGCGGCTGATCATAGCTCGTCCGAGCACGTTGCTGAAGATAAAGAGGAGGAAGACAGCTACCAGCATCATTAGATAGTCCAAGAGCTGTATGCCAGCTGGTACTAGGGGTGTGATCGTGGCAGAGGCGCCGAGGATAAAGAGGATATTGAAGATGCTACTCCCCACAACGTTGCCGATGGCAAGATCAGGCTGACGCTTGACGGCTGCCACGACCGATGTGGCCAGCTCTGGCAGCGAGGTGCCGATGGCTACGATGGTGAGTCCGATGATTGCTTCGCTCACACCCCACGAGCGTGCTATACTAGAGGCATTGTCTACGAATAGACGTCCACCGAAGACCAGTAGAGCGAGTCCTCCGATGACCTTAGCGATAGAGAGTAGCAGTGTCATAGTCGCACGCTTTGCCTTAGACTTATCTGCATCATCCTCTAGTGGCGAGAGGTCAGGCTCGGGTGCCTTTTCCTTAGCTGCAGACATGAAGGCTAGATAAAGGTAAAAGATAAGAAGGCAGAGGAGTACGATACCATCGCCACGGTCGATGATGTTGCCCGAGAAGCCTCCCGTGAGGAGATGGTCGCTCGCCATGACTAGACAGATGGCTGTGACCAGCATAGCGATCGGTATATCACGCTTCATAGCATCGTGTGTCACACGGATCGGGTAGATCATAGCACTGACGCCTAGTATGAGGAGGATATTGGAGATGTTACTTCCCACCACATTGGCTATGGCGATGTCAGGTTTGTTGGCTAGAGCCGAGGTGATGCTCACGACTAGCTCAGGGGCTGAGGTGCCAAAGCCTACGATCGTGAGACCGATCACCAGTTGCGACACGCCCAGTCGCTCAGCGATCGTCACAGAGCCATTGGTGAGGAAGTTTGCCCCAGCTGTGATCATGACCAAGCCTAAGATGAGCAGTAAGAAGTAGAGTAGTATTGACATAATGCCTAAGATATAAGGTGTAGTAGAAGTTTACCAGCCCCCAGTGGCACCACCGCCACCGCCCGAACCGCCGCCGAAGCCTCCGCCGCCGAAACCGCCACCGAAACCACCACCGAAGCCACCGCCACGACCTCCTCGTCCGAGAGAGCTACCGATGATACCTCCGAGTATGGCTCCGCCTAGGGCAGCGTCATTCTCTTTGTAGACCGTTTCGTCTGTGTGATGGTCTTGATCGCAGTAGAGACAGTGATACTCCTGACGATGGATATAGGCGACACGTCGATCCGCAGAGCGCAATCGGCGCGTCCCGATGCGTTGCATTGCATAGGTTCCGCAGTGCGGGCAACGCTTGTAGCGGGAGTTGCCAGCTACCTCGCCATAACGCTCTACGGCACCACAATTATCACACTGCTTGACGAGGTAGTGCACACTGCCGAGTCGCTCCTCCAGTTGCTGTGCGGGCGTGAGCAGCGATAGCTTAGCAGTGTCAGAGAGACGCTGTAGCTTGTTTTGATTACATGTACGACAGAGGAGTGCTTCGAGAGAGAGCCGATGACGCAGGATAGCGTAGAGAGCGAGGAGTACGACGATGGCTCCCGCTATCAAGAGGATGCTCCCACCGATCATTAAGATCAAAGCTATGAATAGGAAGCCTAGGATCTGCCTATTGAGTCGCTTGATACGCTGCTCCGGAGCTGTCTGCTCGTCTTTGTAAGAGACCAGCATAACGACACAGAGGATCAGCACCAAGAGGACCACCAATCCATTGAACACGCCATCCACCACTTGATCCTCCTCAGCACCATCGGTGCGCGTCGCCCCCTCGTAGTTTGCCGTGATCGTCTCTTGTATCGCCTGCACGCCAGAGAGGATGCCTGTACTATAGTCTCCACGCTTGAAGTGTGGTGCCATACGATGAGCGATGATCTGACTACAGAGGGCATCGGGTAGCACGCCCTCTAGTCCGTAGCCCGTCTCGATGCGTATCTGACGACTATCTAGCGAGACGAGCATGACGAAGCCACTATTGTCTATCTTAGAGCCGATGCCCCAGCCACGAAGTATCTCCCGAGCGAGATCCTCGATAGAACCATTCTGACCGATGGAGGGGAGCGTGATGACGACACCCTCCACACCGTGTGTCTGGCGCATGCTTAGGATCGTCTCGTTGATCCGTTGTAGCGCTTCGGGCTCGATGATGTGTGCTACGTCCGAGACAAACTGTGTGCTGTCCTGTAGCTGTACGTTCGGGATATCCTCCCACGAGACAGTCTTTTGGGCAGGTAGTACCCAAAAGGATAGCAGTAGTCCGAGTAAAAGTAAGGTGCGCTTCATAGGGGGAGGAGTTAGAGATTAGAGGTTAGAGATTAGAGGTTAAAAGGAGAGGAGGTCTAGTCTCACTAGTGCCACTAGTGGCTCTAGTTGCACTAGTGACTCTAGTGAGATCTTCTCTCCAATCTCTAACAACTAAAACTTTACTTGAGGAGCTTGCTCCGCACCAGCCTCTGCCTGGAAGTAAGGACGCTGACGGAAGCCGAAGATACCAGCACAGATATTCGTCGGGAAGCGACGTATCTTCGTGTTGTACTGCTGTGCCTGGTTGTTAAAGTCCATACGAGCCGTCGTGATACGGTTTTCCGTACCCTCTAGCTGAGCCTGTAGCTGGCGGAAGTTTTCGTCTGCCTTCAGCTCGGGGTAGCGCTCCACGACTACCATCAGTTTGCTCAGCGCACTGGTTAGATCTCCCTGAGCTTGCTGGAATTGATTGAGTTGCTCTTGAGTCATCCCCTCGCCAGATGGGACGATGGGCTGTGACGCCTTAGCGCGGGCATTGATCACACCCTCGAGGGTCTCACGCTCATGAGAGGCGTAGCCCTTGACCGTCTCCACAAGATTGGGGATGAGGTCGGCACGGCGCTGGTATTGGTTCTCCACTTGGCTCCACGAGGTGTTGACCTGCTCGTCTAGCACTACAAGCGAGTTGTACTGTCCCACGCCCCAAAAGACAAGGAGCAGTACGACCGCCACGATGATAATAGTCGTAGTCAGACCACGACGTGACTTGGTGGCTGTAGATTGATTTGTCATAGTATTAAGTATTTGTTTGTTAGTGAGTTCATTGCTTAGAGTAGCTCGATACGCTCCTCCGATACTTTCCGCCCGCAGTAGTGACAGCGTAGTACCTCGTACTCAGCGTCGATGAGGTGAAAGTGTGTACACACGGGCTCGTTGTTAGTGATGCATTTGGCGTTAGGACACTTCACAAAGCCTACAATCTCTTCAGGCAGATGTAGCGTCCGCTTGTCCACCACTTCATAGTTCTTGATGATGTTGATATGTACATCTGGAGCAATGAGTGCTATGCGACTCGCCTCCTCGTCAGATAGCATCCGTCCAGAGATCTTGATGATCCCCTTCTTGCCTAGGTAGTGGCTATCTAAGTTGTTGCCGATGGTGATAGGCTCCTCCATATCTTCGAGCTGTAGGAGGTGGGCTATCTTAAAGAGCTTCTTAGGGGGGATATGATCTATCACGGTACCATTGCAGATGGCAGTGACCAGCATACCCTCTTGCTGCTTGCTTAGTGCATCTTGAGTCTTAGCTTTCATAGTGTACAGTTACTTATCAACTTCTATACCGAGTACCTCGCAGAGTATCGACTGACGTATGTAGAGTCCGTTTTGTGCCTGGCGAAAGTACTCCGCCTTAGGACTGCTATCCACATCGGTCGCAATCTCATTGACACGTGGTAGGGGGTGGAGGATGCGCAGATTGTCCTTCGTGCCTTGTAGCATCTCCTTATTAAGTATGTAGACATCCTTGACACGCTCATACTCCTCCATATCGGTAAAGCGCTCACGCTGCACCCTAGTCATATAGAGTATATCAGCATCGGCGATCACCTCTGGGGTAAAGAGCGAAGTCTCCTCATAGCGTAGATGATGCTCATCGCAATACTGCCGGTACTCCTCGGGCAGTCTAAGCTCGGGTGGTGCGACAAAGGTAAATCGAGGTGAGAAGAAGCGCATCCCCTCTATGAGCGAGTGGATCGTACGTCCGAAGCGCAGGTCGCCCACCATCACGATGTGTAGATCCTCGAGCGTGCCTTGTGTAGAGCGTATCGTGTAGAGGTCTAGGAGCGTCTGCGAGGGGTGCTGATTAGCACCATCGCCAGCGTTGACAATCGGCACGGGCGAGACCTCCGTAGCATAGAGGGCAGCACCCTCTAGGTAGTGCCGCATAATGATCACGTCGGCATAGTTAGAGACGATGAGTAGGGTGTCCTTGAGCGACTCGCCTTTTGTCGAGCTGCTGGACTTAGGGTCGGAGAATCCGATGACTCGTCCGCCCAACCTATTGACCGCTGTCTCAAAGCTCAGTCGGGTACGTGTCGATGGTTCGAAAAACAAGGTGGCACCCACCATCCCATCCATTAGATGGCGGTTAGGATTTGCCTCAAAGAGTGCAGCACGATCCAAGATACGTAGTATATCTTGCTCAGCACACTGCTCGATAGATACGATATGCTTCATCATAAGGCATAGGCTATATTCATTTCACCCGTAAAGGTACAAAAAAGGGCGAGACTACAGAGGAGCTTGATCAGGAGTGAGGCGAAAAAAGCAATCCCCACGTGGAAATTCTCCAATCGCCACGTGAAAAATGAAAAATGCCTACGTAGGGACGAAACGAAACTTCGGAGGAATCAAATGAAACTTCGGAGGAAATGATTTGCGCCCACGTGGAAAATGAAAAACCGCCACGTGGAGATTTGGAAATTGCTACGTAGGGATCCGCTTTTTCTGACAAAAAAGCGGATGGCGACTATTTGGGGGGGCGAATAGTTTTTTGTACCTTTGTCGAGCCGTAGCAGTAGTGCGCATGGGCAAGACGTATCAGCTACCTCTTTGACACGACAGATCGGAGGTCGCTGTGTGACACCTTAAATAATATAGGTCGAGTAGCTCAGCTGGATAGAGCAACTGCCTTCTAAGCAGTAGGTCTTGGGTTCGAATCCCAACTCGATCACACGTTGCGTAGACTCTAGTCTTGAGCGTGCTTCTGATTGCCCTGTACCCCCTTGTATCAAGGGCTCTTCCTTTTAGGTGGTAGTGGCTTCACTATGTCTATATAAGGTCATAAGCTAGGGGCTTATCTCACGCTCTCATACTAAGATGTTGATGGTGGACGATCTGTCTTGAGTCCAAGCAACGGAGGCCATATGTGCCTATGTGCAGGTTTGAAGAGTAAAAGGATATGATAGTACGACATAGAGTCTGTAAGTTGGGGTGTGGTGTGATGATGATGCTTCTTGTGGAGCTTCTCGTACTATGCTCTTGTAGTCGTGCTAATCTTGCAGAGGGTACACAGCCCGAAGCTCTTGTGCAGGCGGACGCTGCATATGCTGCTGGTCGCTACGAGCAGGCTGCCGAGATGTATAGTCATCTGGCTCAGCAAGCTGAGGGCGAGGAGAGCCTGCAGAGTCTCTGCTACTATCGTGCTGGTGCTGCTTACAATGAGGTGGAGCAGAGGGGGAGAGCGATAGTGAATTATCGTAGAGCCTTGCTACTAGCTCCCGACTACTCAGAGGCACGGCACAATCTGCGTTTGGTTGAGGAGGCGAGGATGAATATGCCCGCTATGGAGTACCCGATCGTGCGTCGCTGGGCAGATGCGTGTGCTTATGCCATCTCTATGAATGGGTGGCTCGTCGCTTCGATTGTGCTTTTTGCGGGGGGGATAGTCACTTGCTTGGCATTCTTCTTAGGTCACTCTAGGCGGGTGCGACGAGGATCGTTTTATGCGATGCTTGCCTTGATCGTCTTGTGGGGCTGTACTTTGCTTATGATACTACATCGTCGTCACTACGATCAGCAGACAGATGTGGCAGTACTCTGCGGTGTCAAGGCTCCGCTCTATGCCCTGGAGGATGATCCGTCAGTAGCTACCCCGATGATGGAGCTATATGATGGAGCTGAGATGTGTATCGATGTCGAGGATCGTGGGCAAGCTTACCTAGCGGTGACCCTGCCTGATGGCATCTCTGGACAGATAGCACGTACGGCTATCGAAAAGGTGGTCAGTACGCAAACGTGAAAACAAAGGAGTGCCTCAGCTACTGAAGCACTCCCTATGATAGAAGGATAGAAACTATGGTTGAGCAGTTAGCACTTTGGGAGCGAGACGCTTTTTTAGCAATCAATGGAGCGCACACGCCTTATTGGGATGCTTTTATGTATCTCATCTCTTCGCGCTGGCCGTGGATAGCCGTTGCTTTCGGACTGGTCATCTTTCTTTTTATCAAGAAGCCGCTTCGTGAGTCGATCCTTCTGATCTTGATGGTCGCTCTCTTGATTGCCATAGCCGACCAACTCTCTAGTGGCTTGATCAAGCCTTGCTTCGAGCGGCTACGACCCTCTTATCATCCACTTACGGCAGACTTAGTGCGATCGGTCTATGGGTACAAAGCCTGGGGATATGGTTTTATCTCAGGGCATGCGACGAACTTTATGGCTCTGGCAATGTTCTCTGCGTTAGTCTTTCGCAATCGATGGTATACGATTGTGATCTTCGTGCTGGCTCTGACCACAGCTTATAGTCGCATCTATCTAGGCGTACACTTTATCACAGACGTAGTGCCTGGAGCCTGTATGGGGCTCGTGCTGGGATACTTAGTCTATCTGCTCTATCGCTGGCTACGTGTGAAGCTCTACAACGTACATCCCTCAGAACCCCAAGGCGTACTCTACGCCTCGACGATTGGATACTTTACCATATACCTCTGTATCTTTCTACTCTTCCTATTTGCCTTTGCTGGAGAGCTGATGGGAGCGATGAGGGGGCAGGCGGGCTGGTAATGAGGTTGTGAGCCGGCTCACTCGAAGTGAAAGTAGTGGGAGAGACGCACGCTGTCATCCCGATTGAACTCCTCCAAGCTCATAATGCGATGCCACGAATCTATAGCGCCGTTCTTGCGAATGCTCCGTGCGAGTGCTGCTTGTTGCCGGTAGTTGAGGTAGGGATGTGAGGGGATGCTGTCGCTACGCAGAGCGTCAAAGGGGGTACTGTAATTCTTTACACCAATATAGAAGAAGGGCTTGATGCGCTGGTAGCGATCAAGCTCCATACCGAAGACCTCTTGTAGCTGCAGTACCGTGTAGTACCCGCCTAGCTGATCACGATACTTCACAATGCGCCTAGCAAAGCTAGGCCCGATGCCTGGGACTTGTTGGAGAGTGAGCGTGTCGGCACTGTTGAGGTCTATGCGTTGCCCCGCTTGTAACTTCGGCTGTGAAGCGCACTGCGGTCGCTCAGGCGCACCGACGTAGTCTGCCGATAACTCGACACCTTGTGAAGTGCTGCTTACATCTTTGCGTGGCTTATCAGGCTGTACAGGTGGTGCGTAGGTGCCACTATTGGTCTGCTTTTGTGTAGAGTCCGTGGGGAGGGCTGCCATTTGCTCGCTTACGGTCTGACCTGCTAGTGGGGCGAGCGACTGAGCCTGGTAATTATTGTCCCAGAGTACCTTGCCGATGGCAGCGAGTATGATGAGGCTAACGGCTATCAGCACCCAAGTCTCTGTGCGTCCTCTCTTGAAGCTATTCATGCTGGCCGGGAGCGTACGTGTCGGCTATGATGCGTCCATCTTGTAGTGAGATGGTGCGGTCGGCTCGCTGTGCAAAGTCCTCATCGTGTGTCACGATCAGGAAGGTCTGTCCGAGCTGATCTCGTAGCTCGAAGAATAGCTCGATGAGCTCCTCCTTGCGCTGTGTGTCTAGGCTCCCCGAGGGCTCGTCGGCTAGGATCAGCGTGGGACGATTGATCAGGGCACGTGCTACGGCTGTGCGCTGCTTCTCACCACCCGAGAGCTGTGCCGGGCGGTGCTTAAGACGATCGGCTAGTCCCAGCTGTGTGAGTAGCTGCTCCGCTTCGCTGAGTGCTTGTCGCTTGCTCATTCCTGCGATCATAGCGGGGATAGCTACATTCTCAGCTGCCGTGAACTCAGGCAGCAACTGGTGAAACTGAAAGACGAAGCCTATCTGCTTATTGCGAAAGTGCGCCTGCTTCTGGGCTGAGAGGGTAAAAGGATTGACCCCGTCGATTGATAGCTCTCCCTTGTCTGGCTTGAGTAGCGTTCCGATGATCTGTAGGAGCGTCGTCTTGCCCGCACCGCTAGGACCAACGATAGAGGTTATCTCCCCTTGATGTATCGAGAGGGTTATCTCCTTGAGTATTTGTAGAGAGCCAAAGGACTTGCAGATAGAGTCTAGGGTGACGAGAGGCGAAGGCATAGGCTTAGTCGTTTTTACTGAGGAGTAGAGAGGTCTTGTAGTACGTAGGCTGCCATATGGAGCCCAAAGAGCTGGGGCATATAAGAGATCGTCCCGACGATGCTACGCTTGTTTTGGTCGCTGTGGGGTAGGGCACGTATAGCTTCCTCGTGCGACGGCTCGCTACTGTAGACACATGGCGTAGTAAAGACGGCACGCGGTGCCTCTAGCTGGCGAAGTCGCTTGCGTACGAAGCGTGCCAAGGCGCAGATATGCGTCTTGCTCATCGGAGCTACGGAGACCTGCCGTGGATCAAGCTTAGCCCCTGCGCCCATAGCGCTGATGATCGGGATGCCTAGTCGATGCGCAGTGAGGATCAGTTCGCACTTAGGCGTGAGCGTATCGATGCAGTCTAGTATATAGTCGTAGTGATGTGCCGAGAGGAGTGTGGGGATGTTGTCCCCCGAGAGATAAGCAGCGTGCGTCTCCACCGCTATGGTAGGATTGATCCGATGGAGTAGCTCCTCCACCACCTCTACCTTAGGACGACCTATGGTATCTCTAAAGGCGATCACCTGACGATTGATGTTCGTCTCATCGACCTTGTCCTGATCTACGAGCGTAAAGCGACCGATGCCAGAGCGCGCCAGCAGTTCGCACGCCTTGCTTCCCACACCGCCTAGCCCCACGACGAGGATATGCTTGTCGGCAAGGCGCTGCAACGTCTCGCTCCCGAGGAGTAGCTCCGTACGCTCCAGCCAGTGTGGTACGCCGTCCATAGGTGTCGTCATCAAGTGTCGTTACTCTGTGATGCCCCGCTCATCTAGAGCCTTCTGATAAGCTCTAGCATTGCGCATATGCTCTGCGTAGTTGGTCGCAAAGGCGTGATACCCCGAGAAGTCTGCCCGAGCACACATATAGAGGTAGTCGTGTGCCGTGTGATGCAGCACAGCATCTAGCGTCGTCATCTGTGGGTAGCGGATAGGACCTGGGGGGAGACCCTTATACTTATAGGTGTTGTAGGGCGAGTCAGCCTTGAGTAGCTCTCCTCCGATACGCTGTGCCGAGAAGTTGCCCGAGGCAAACTTAAGCGTCGGGTCAGCCTGCAGCGCCATGCCCTTGCGCAGTCGATTGATGTAAAGCCCCGCGATGTCGCTGTACTCGTCTGTTTTGCTCGACTCCTCCTCGACGATCGAAGCTATGATAGAGACCTCTACTGGCGTGAGTCCTATCTCCTGAGCCAGTGCGGTACGCTTCTTGTCCCAAAACTTGTGGTAGCTCTGCTCATACTTGTGCAGTAGCTCTTGAGGTGAGATAGTCCAGTAGACCTCGTGCGTGTCTGGGAGAAACATACAGCGTATTGTCTCGGTCGTGAACCCTAGCGAATCGCAGTAGACCGAGTCTCGCAGTAGAGACCTCAGCTCATCGGCACTCATCTCTAGTGGAGCCGTTAGCTTGTCGATCAGCTGCTCCTGCGTACGGATAGAGGAGAAGGAGAGTCTGACTGGTGACTGAGCTCCATACTTGATCGTCTTGCAGATGGAGAGAATGCTCATATCAGGGCTTAGCTGGTAGCGTCCAGGGCGCAGTCTCTCCTCGATGCGTACGAGACGAGCCACGCTACGGAGCAGGGTGGGGTTCTTGACCTCAAGCTCCTGCGTGATAGTTGTCATCAGCGCCTCGCTACTGGTCGTGTCGGTGATGTAGGCATAGCACTCCTGCTGACTCGTGCGCCCCGCAGGACGCAGTAGTAAGTAAGCTGTCCAGGAGAGTAGGAGGAGTATGACGACAAGCAGTGTCGAGAATATCCACGTACGTACACGCCTAGGCGATCTGTGACGATGACTCCGGTGCGAAGTATCGTTGAAGTATGAGGGGCGCCATTGTTTGGATCGAGATCTGCGACTGCGTGACATAGAGTAAGAGTCTAATCAGTTAGTAAAGACGAGCGGGTAAAGCAGTACCCACAAGGGATGATGCACACACTCATAGAGGAGTGGGCTCGTCTCTTGTGGGTACTTCCTTTTTGTCATAGCATAGGGGAGAGCGGGGTAGGCTTTACTCCTCCTTACTCTGCTCAGGAGCGTCAGCAGGCTGATCAGCCTCTTGCTGTGCTCTCTGCTCCTTACGTATATCACGTAGCTTGAGGTCTAGCTCGTCGATTTCTTGCTGCATCGAGTCACAGCGCTCCTCCAGCATCTTGAGCAGGTTCTCGCCTGCACTGCTCGTCACACTCAGGCGCTCCTTGTTGTTGCTGTAAGTCTGCAGATCGCTCTCCAGCTGCTCCTTGCGGCGCTGTATGCGATCATACTCCTCACCGTAAGGACTCGCAGGGCCGAAGTTGCGACGGTTATTGTTGCGGTTACCACGTCTGTCGCCACGAGGTTTGTCGCTAGCTCTCAGCTTGTTGAAGAAAGCGTCCATCTGCTCCTTCAGCTCATCTTGTAGCTTACGACGGGTCCTGCGAGGCATATAGCCCAGCTGGTTAAAGTCTCTCTGTAGTGTCACCGCTTCCTCACGATCAGCATCGCTCGGAGCCTCGATAGCGGCAAGCTCATGTGCACGAGCTAAGAGTTGCTTCGCAGTAGCTATATGCTCCTTGCTCTCCTCACGCTGAGCCTGATAGAGCGCTTTGTGATGCGTATAGTAAGTGTCGCAAGCTGCACGGAAGCGCTTGAAGAGAGCCTGGTGCTTGTTCGTGTGGATCATCTCATTCCACTCCGTCTGTAGCTCCTGTATGCGACTATGTCCCTCAGGCCAACGCTCCTCAGCAACGATCTGCTCGATCTCCTCAATGATCGCACGCTTGCGGTCGCCCTGCTCGCTGATCTGCTTGTTACGCTCACGCATGAACTCCTTGCGCTTGTCAAAGAAGATGTCACATGCCGTCCTAAAGTGCAGGTATAGCTCCTCGCTCACGGCACGAGGCACACGACCCGTCTTACGCCACTGATCTTGTAGCTCCTTGATCTGATCGGTGTAGGTGCGCCAATCCTTGAAGGTATGTATATCGTTCGGGTTGATCGCCTCGATCTGCGTGATGATACCTCGCTTGATCGCTTCGTTCTCACCCTCCTGCGTACGCTGCTGGTTGCGATACTCCTGGTTGTTGCTGTTTATCTTTGCCGAAAGCTCCTGGAACTGCTTCCATAGATCCTTGCGAAGCTCCTTAGCCACAGGGCCCACGTCACGCCAGCGGTGGTGTAGGTCTTGCAATTCACGAGCAGCTTGCGTTACATCGGTAGACTCTGACAACTCCTTAGCACGCTGTATGATTGCCTCCTTAGCCTCGAGGTTCTTCTTGAAGTCATAGTCGCGGAAGTCGTTATTGATCTGCTGAAGGTCGTAAAACTGCTCCCTCAGATGCTCAAACTCACCCTGTATCTGACGCATATCACCAGGAGGCACGGCACCCGTACTGCGCCAGCTCTCCGTGATCTCACGATACTCCTTGCTGATGACACCAAAGCTCTCGCTCGACGTGAGCAGCTTACTCAGACGCTCTACGAGTTCACGCTTGATAGCTAGATTAGCCTTCTGCTCCTCGGCTATCTCCTCTTGGCGCTTGCGATTGCGCTCTTTAAAGTCATTGAGTAGCTCTTTGAGACGTATCTCCTGCGCCTCAGCTTCAGCACGTAGCTTAGCATTCTCCTCCGAGACCGTGTTTAGGTAGCTATTCATCTTGCTGTAGAAGACATTCTTGTAGCGATCGATGATAGAGCGTGGAGGCAGCTCGCCACTCTGTAGTAGGAGCACCACATCGTCCGTGATCTGTGCGCAGCTCATCTTAGCAATGTCTGCGTCGCTCTTGTTGAGTAGCTCCTGATACTGTCGCTCCTCCTCCGATAGCTCGGTCGGTGCCGTCGTCTCAGCTTGAATCGTCTCGGTGGTCTCCTCCGTAGTGACAGACTGCTCTTGAGTCGTCTCAGTCGCCGTATCAGGCGATGGAGAGGTCTCTGGAGTGCTTGTCGGGGATGTCGTCGCTTCCTGCGTCGATGGAGTGGTAGTCGTCTGGTCGAGAGCAGAGGTCTGCTCTGTGTTGTTCTCTTCTTGTGGGATAAGATTCATTTTCGAGATGATTCTAGATGTATAACTAATATCGAGGAGTCGCCGCATGTACCAAAGCAACGTACAGACTCCTCGTCTGCTCATTCAGCTAATGCTGCTCTGAATGCAAAGATAACTAATTCTTCGCGATTGGCGGACTATTTGCCCAAAGTGTAGATTCAACTATCAAATGCAACTGAATTGGTTTCATCGAGCTTCTGAT
>URDQ01000043.1 GCA_900546675.1 uncultured Porphyromonas sp.
GCTTGACAGCTATCTTACACCCTTCGCCCGTAAAAAACGTTTAGGACACTATTGAGTTGAATCTACATATTCCAAACGAATACCTACTATTTCCAATAGATTTCTTACCTTTGGGGGCGATAGCTATATCTATTTAAACAAACACTCCAATGAAATCAACCTATCTATACCTCTCTCTAGCTCTCATATCGCTAGCACTCCTAACTTCTTGTGGCCCTGATGCCAACAAACCCACACCCGAGGTGACGGCACTCACGCTCAGTGCCACAACAGCTAACTTGTCTGTGGACGAGACCCTACAGCTCACAGCTTCCGTTACCCCAGCAGATGCTAAGGTGACCTTCACGACAGACAATGCTGCCGTTGCTACCGTTTGTGAGAAAGGGGTCGTCAAGGCAATCGCTCCTGGCACCGCAACAATCACGGCTCAGGCAGGTGACAAGAAGGCTACCTGCACCGTTACGGTAGTCCCTGCTGAGGAAGAAAACGTGGCGCTACTCAACATGCTGGAAGGCGAGATGTATCCCTCCGGGAGTACCGTCGACTATGTTGCCTCCATATCCCAAGAGCAGGCTGAGAACTACGAAATGCAGCTCTTCTTTAGCGTCTTCAAGACGGCTAAGTACACCCTTTCGCTAACCTTCGATAAGCCTATCTCAGGCTCCATCTGTGTAGGAGTAAATTGCCTACCTGTAACAGACAAATCCTCTTACACCACAGACCTAGAGCTACTAGCTGATACAGAGGGAGCTGAGATTGGAAAGAAGGAGAACCAACCTACACCGCTAGGCGTTCACCCCAACATACCAACACCTCCTGGTCAGACCTACAAGAATCGTATAGTCGTCAAGCTCACACCTAAGGATGGTAGCAAGACACTCACCTGGACGGTCAACCTCGCCATAACCATCAGGTAACATACCACAAGCAGACACAGATATGAAGCAGATACTAACGATCCTACTCTCCCTCATAGTAGTCACCGTAGCACAAGCTCAGCTACCACAAGTCGAGCTCAAAGATATACAGAACAATGTGGTCAATACGAGCGAGCTGAGCAACGAGGGCAAGCCCTTTATCATCTCATTCTTTGCCACTTGGTGCAAGCCTTGTCTGCGCGAGCTCAAGGCGATACACGAGGAGTATGTCGACTGGCAGGAGGAGACAGGTGTCAAGCTCATCGCTGTCTCTATCGATGAGGGTCAGAATGCGGATCGCGTCAAGCCTCTTGTCGATGCTCTAGGCTTTGAGTACGAAGTACTTCTAGACCCTAACGGAGACTTCAAGCGGGCTATGAATGTCAATATGGTTCCTCACGTCTTCGTCATCGACGGCAAGGGACGCATCGCCTATGCACATAGTGGCTACACCGAGGGCGGTGAGCAGGAGCTCATTGCCAAGGTACGTGAGCTACTAGCTGCTGAGGAGTAGTCGTAAGGCTCTCTGACACTTCGTTTCATCGTAATACACCTACCACCTTACCTATGCGGCACATCATACAGCGTCTCTGCCTCCTCTCTTGGCTCTCTATAGCAAGCCTTATGGCACTCTCCGCTCAGAGCAGGAGCGACTGGAAGCCTTGGGATGAGTTCAAGCCCTCCTTTAGCGTACAGAGCGATATGCTCTTCTCCCTAGACGATAAGGCTAACGGATACAAGTCCTGGATGGGCAATAGCTACGTCACTGGATCCCTACGCAATAACTACCTCGAGCTGGGACTACGCTACGAAGAGCTACTCAGACCGATGCCTGGCCATGAGCCTGAGCAGGGACGAGGCATACCACATATGCACCTCAAGGGCTTCGTGGGCAAGTATGGCGAGGTTACGCTGGGAGACTTCTACGATCAGTTTGGATCGGGAATCCTCTTCCGCAGCTACGAGGAGCGCACACTAGGTATCGACAATGCCGTACGAGGAGTCCACGTATCTCTCACTCCATACGATGGTGTGCGACTCAAAGGCTTCACGGGACAGCAGCGCAACTACTTCGACCGCACCTTCCGTCTCTTCAACAAGGATCGTGGCTTCATCTCAGGAGCTGATGGCGAGCTAGCCATTCACCAGTGGGTACCAGCGCTTAGAGACAAGCAGATGACCCTCACGCTAGGGGGGTCTTACGTCAATAAGGTAGAGGACGATGAGATAATCCCCGTAGAGACACCCGCAGGTATGACAGGCCCTATGCGCCTTAACCTACCTCGTCAGGTACACGCCTTCGGGGGACGCGCTAAGTTTACACTCGGTGGGTGGGTACTCAATGGTGAGTACGCATACAAGAGTAGCGACCCCACGGCTAGTAACCACTACATCTACGCTCCAGGCTCCGTAGCTATGCTCTCGACCTCCTACTCACAGCGAGGGATGAGTCTATTGCTACAAGCTAAGCGTAGTGAGAACTTTAACTTCCTCTCCGCACGCTCTTCCGTAGGTACACCACTACACATCAACCACCTACCAGCTTTTACCGCTAACCACACCTACACCCTCGCAGCCCTCTACCCCTACGCTACACAGCCTGATGGCGAGTGGGCACTACAAGGGGACTTTCGCTATATGATCCCGAGAGGTACCTGGCTAGGCGGTAAGTACGGCACGGGGATACGGGTTAACTATGCCCATGTACGAGGACTCAAGAGCATCGCTACCGACCAGCTCCCCCTAGGAGCGGACGAGAGTAAACTCTATGGCACGGACGGATACGAGCACCCCTTCTTCGGTATGGGAGAGCTATATTACTCCGACTTCAACCTCGAGTTAAGCAAGAAGTTCTCTCGTACCGTCTCCCTGACCTTCGAGTACTACCATCAGATCTACAACCAGCTGGTGGTCGAGGGACACGCTATCAACAACCCGCTCGTCTATAGCAACATCTTCGTCCTCGATGGCAAGTTCAGACTGGCACCTCGCTACACGCTACGCACCGAGCTACAGTATCTGTATAGTCGTCAGGCGGAGGGGAGCTGGCTCTTTGGGCTAGCCGAGCTATCCATCGCACCAAACTGGGTGATCTCACTGTCTTACCAATACAATACAGATATGACCAAGGAGCACTACTATATGGGTTCGCTAGCCTACGCTACGGGTAGTCACCGCTTACAGCTCGGCTACGGACGTACACGTGCTGGGGTCAACTGCTCGGGAGGCGTCTGTCGCTATATGCCCGAGACGAAGGGTATCTACCTAAGCTACAATGGTTCCTTCTAGCGTCTTGCCACTTTACTCACACTCTTGACAATACTACCAAGATGAAACTATCTACACGCTATACGATACTCTCGGCTCTTGCTCTGATTCTGATGGTCTCTTGCAAGCCTATACCAGAGAGTGAGCGACTCATACCTAATGAGATGGAGATCGCAAAAGGGCGCTCCGTACTCATCGAGGACTATAGTGGCGTGGGCTGTGTCAAATGCCCCATAGCTGCAAAGAAAATCACAGAGACTGCTGCGCCTCATGGTGACAAGGTGATCATCGTGGCGCTCCACGGGAGCAAAACGAGTATCGGCACCCAGCCTAAAGAAGACCCCAAGGGACTATACAGCCCCGAGGCTGCCACCTATCTAGACCGTCTTCAGTCTAGCGGCTCGCTACCCATCGCCACCTTCAATCGTCGTCCACTCGCCAGTAGCGGGGGCAAGAGCTATAGCGACAGCTACCCCCAGTGGCCAGCCGAGATGCAGGCGGTGCGTGAGCTACCGCAGCTCTACAAGATCGACCTACAGGTCTCTGAGAGTGACCGCAAGGTGACGACCCACTGCACGGCTACGACACTAGACCCTTCCGCCCAAGGGGCTACCCCTGAGCTATGCCTACAGCTATGGCTCATCGAGGACAACATCGTAGCGCCTCAGCACTTCACAGAGGGTACGGAGAGTGCCTATCAGCACAACCACATCTTCCGTCAAACGCTCAACGGCATAGACGGAGAGCCTTACCAGCTCGGTAAGAGCTACGACAAGACTAGTGCCATAGAGCGGGAGGTCATCAACCCCGACCACTGCTCCGTAGTCGCTATCCTCTACGACCACAAGAGTGGCGAGGTCTACGAGGTCGCTAAGGCTCCTCTCAAAGGTAACAACTAAACTAACTAGAGACTAAAAGCTCTACAACAAACAGAATAACTTATGAATAAACTAATTACACGCTTAGCACTAAGCATCACACTCGCTGGAGGAGTGCTCGTGCCAGCGACACAAGCTACGGCACAGCAACAGCTCGTAGCACCCAACCTCCAGCTCGTAGAGAGCTCTACCCCCAGCGGAGCATCACAGCTACGTGCAAGTCAAGAGGGTCGGTGGTTTTACGGACTCACTACTTCAAAGTATGTCGCTAAGGACATCAATGGCAAGGAGTACGATATCGATGCCATACTCAAGTCTGGTAAAACAATTATGATTGACTTCTCCGCTACATGGTGTCCTCCTTGCTGGACAATCCACGAAAGTGGTGTCTTAGAGCAGCTCTACTCTAAGTTCGGGCCTGAGGGTACCAATCAAATCGAACTCTTCTGGGTTGAGGCTCAGGGAGCCTCTAAAAGCAAGATTCAAGCTAAGGGCAAGGACTGGACTAAGGACAGCAACGGCAACCCCGTACCTTATCCCATCATCTCTGATGCAAAGATGTTTTCCACACTAGGCATTGGAGTAGTTGGATTCCCTACACTAGTTCTCATCGGTCCAGGCAATAAATGGACTGATTGTAGAGCAGATGTAGCGACAAAAGATACAACCTTCAAGGCGTTTGCAGAGCTCTTGGAGCTCTTTGTGAACAAGACTGACAAGCCTAAGGCAGTGCGTTTTGTCGATCCGACCGATCTCTACATCGGAGAGACTCGTACTATGAGACTCACTTACGAAAGTCTTGCTCCCATCACCAACGTCGAGTGGAAAGCTCCCGAAGGACTTACCCTCACCAAGGTGACTGATACCGAGTACACGATAGCAACCAGCAAGGTTGGCTCCTACGAGATTGAGGCTACCGTAACGAATGCAAATGGTAGCACCACGGGCAAGGTAACCGTCACCGTATCAGAGCCTATCTCCAGCTATCCATTCTTCTGTGCTATGGACAATAAAGAGCAACTCGACAAAGGATGGCGATCTATCGATTATGATGGTGACGGCTTTGGCTTTGACTCCTATATGGGTAATGGTCTCCTAGAGCGTCTTGGACTTAGGTTCGATAATCCTAACTACAAACCAGGGGCTGAGAATAGTGCTGACCTCCTCATATCTTGGGGAACTATTTTACCTGTCTCTGTTTTGGTACAAGATGGTGAAGCTAATTTTGGGGTACAAGAGAATAAGCAAAATAACGAGCTACTCTCGGCTCCTCTAGTGATACCAGCCGATGCTGCAAAGCCAACCTTCTCTTGCTACATTATGAGCTTCTTCACTGCTAATACAATGGATCAGCTCAAGGTGATGGTCTCAGAGGATAATGGTACACCCGTAGAGCTACTAGCACCTCAAGCACCAATAGCTGGTAAATGGAAGCTCATCTCTGCAGACCTCTCTGCTTACAAGGGTAAGACGATCAAGCTCTCGCTAATCCCCGTAGTCAAGGGGGAGAGTGGCATTGGTGTAGACCAGCTACGTGTCACTATGGATGGCACGACAGATGTAGAGACTCCTACGCTCAACGTAGAGACCTCTCTCTACCCCAACCCCGCCAGTGACTACGTCACCGTTCGGACACGTGTCGGTAGCACCATCGAGTTCTTTACAGCTGATGGCGCACTGCTCTCCACAACGCAGGCTATGGGCGAAGAGACCACGATAGCACTAGCACAGCTACCCGCAGGGCGCTACCTAGTACGCATCACCTCACTAGAGGGTGGTGAGATCGTCCTCCGTCCGCTCATCATCAAGTAAGCACTCCCTAACAGCCTACGACGCCCTCCTCAGCGGAGGTCATCGTAACGCTAGCAACTAAACACGCAGACCATCGAGACTGATAGTCAGTCCCGATGGTCTGCGTCCGTTGTGTCACAGCAAGACGTGTAGCGATGATACGTGTAACCCCATTGAATCAAAGCGACACGTATAACCCGCTGTAGGGACGCACGGTCTGTGCGTCCGTTGTAGAACGGCAAAACGAGTAATCGGGACACTGTACCCCCTTGACGGGGACGGACGCCCTCTCGCTCGATACTCGCCGAGCGTCCCTACAGCGGGTTACACGTATCATCGCTTTGACACAACAGACGCACTCTCGCTATCTATCGTATCGCTCCTCTTTGAGGATCTATTGAGACATTTGCAGGCTACAGACAGACATTGCGTACACTAAAACACAACCCGCTACAACCCACCGTATTACCTTTGCATTGTCTGCCTCCCACCTTATAGCCCGACGAAGAGACTTTTATCGGACAGCAATACTTTCCAAACGAATAGGGGGGGGAGCAGGACTACTCTCCTACTCCCCCCTATTCATCTTGAGGTTATAGACTTATGCGTGTGGACTCTACAAGAGGTCGTCGCCGATGTCGTGGCGGTAGTTCTTGCCCTCGTAGAGTGTCTGCGTGGCGGTGCGATAGCATGCCGCTTGAGCCTCCTGGATGGTAGTGCCTCGTGCCGTGATGGCGAGGACGCGCCCTCCATTGGTCACCACATGTCCCTCCTCGTCAAGGGCTGTGCCTGAGTGATAGATACGTATGCCCTCAGCTGGATCGGGTAGCTGGATTGGGAAGCCCTTGTCGTAATGCCCGGGATACCCCTTGGAGACGAGGACGAGCGTCATAGCCACCTCGGGAGAAACCTCTAGGTTGTAACCCGCTACCTGACTAGTCGCCATAGCGATGAGTAGCTCGAGGAAGTCGCTCTCGATGCGTGGTAGTACCACCTCGGTCTCGGGGTCGCCTAGACGGCAGTTGTACTCGATGACATAGGGATCGCCCGCTACATTCATCAGCCCGATGAAGAGGAAGCCGACATACTGTATGCCCTCCTCTTGCAAGCCCTCTAGCGTAGGACGTATGATGCGCTCCTCGACACGCTGCATAAAGGCTTCATCGGCAAAAGGTACGGGGCTAACGGCTCCCATACCGCCCGTGTTGGGTCCGGTGTCTCCATCACCGACACGCTTATAGTCCTTGGCAACGGGTAGGACGCAGTAGTCGGTACCATCGGTAGCAACGAAGACGGAGCACTCGATACCCTCGAGAAACTCCTCGATGACGATGCGCTGACCACGACTGCCATACATACCGCTGAAGAGTTGACCTAGTCCCTGCTCCGCTTCCTCACGATCTTGACAGATGAGGACTCCCTTGCCAGCTGCTAAGCCGTCAGCCTTGAGCACAAAGGGTGCGGAGAGCTGATCGAGAAACTCCTCCGCCTCCTCAACGTCCTGAGGTCCGAAGGTCTCGTAGCTGGCTGTCGGTATGCCGTGACGACGCATAAACTCCTTGCTGTACTCCTTGCTACCCTCTAGATGAGCACCCGCCTTGTCGGGCCCGACGATGAGCAGGTCGGGATGGCGTGCATCTTCTTGCAGGTAGTCGACAAGCCCATCAACGAGCGGAGCCTCGGGGCCGCAAACGAGGAGCGTGACCCCATGGGTGGCGATGAACTCGCTTACCGCCTCATGCTTGGCGGGATTGAGCTCTGGGACATTGGTACCGTAAGCAGCGGTACCCGCATTGCCTGGAGCTATGTAGAGCTTCCTGAGTAGCTTGCTCTCAGCTATGGCTGCTGCCATAGCGCACTCGCGTCCACCGCTACCGAGGAGGAGGACGGTCTGAGGAGCTTTTACCATTTCGATCTTAGCGTACTTCATAAATTCAGCGTCTGTAGACTTCTTCTCGTCTTGCTTTGTGTTGGGATAGATAAGGCTCATAGGTGTTCGAGGAAGTAACGAGTTATGACATAGTTGAGGTGCACACGATCGGGTCCGATGACGTTGTGCTTATGCCCTGGATAGTAGTAGAGGTCGGGATAGGTCTGTGCATCTACACACGCCTTGACAAAGGCTTGCGCATGCTGCCATACGACCACATTGTCGGAAGTGCCGTGGATAAGGAGCAGACGTCCCTGGAGGTCTTTGGCACGCTCGATGAGGTTGTTTTGCTGATAGCCCTCGGCATTGTCCTGAGGCGAATCGTTGTACCGCTCGCCATACATAATTTCGTAGCGAGACCAGTCCATAACGGGACCACCAGCGACACCTACCTTAAAGGTCTCAGGGTGCGTAAGCATCAGATTGGTAGTCATAAAGCCTCCGAAGCTCCAGCCGTACACGCCGATGCGGTTGCGATCTACATAGGGAAGGCTCTGGAGATACTCGACACCCTTCATCTGATCAGCCATCTCGGCTGTACCAACCTGACGATGTATGACCTGCTCGAAGGCGGCACCTCGCTGGGCACTACCACGGTTGTCGACCGTAAAGATGATGTACCCTTGCTGTGCCATATAAAGGTCCCAGCCCGAGGCGCCCCACTGCGGTGTATTGGTGACTAGCTGGGCATGTGGGCCACCGTAGACGTAAACAATGGCGGGGTACTCCTTCATCTCGTCAAAGTTAGACGGCGTGACGAGACGGTAGTAAAGCTCGGTCTTACCATCAGCTGCCAGGAGCGTGCCGACGGTGATGTTGGGCATGTCGAGCTTGACCCATGGGTCAGGCGCTTGATGTATCAGGTGGAGCTGCAGCCCGTTATTGTCGTGGAGCATGACAGAGCGTGCGATGGTAGCACTCTGCAGCTGGTCTATATAGTACTGCTTGTCAGGACTAAAGGTAGCCTCGTGTGTTCCAGCGACCTTGCTCAGCTGTATGGTACGTCCTCGCTTGAGATCGCTCGCGAAAATGTGTCGCTCGAGCGGTGAGGGGTAGGCAGCTTGGTAGTATATGCGCTCGCCCTTGGGGTCGAAGCCGTAGATGTCGGTCACCTCGCCCTCCATATCGGTGAGCTTGCGGATCAGCTTGCCTGTGCGACTATAGAGATAGAGCTGACGATAACCCTCACGACGGGACTCCCAGACGAACTGCTCGCCTTGGCTCCCTGGGACAAACATCATCGGGCGCTGTGGCTCGACATAGTGCGCGTCAGTCTCCTCAAAGAGCGTCTCGATGTGTGCTCCCGTCTGAGCATCATAACCATTGAGGAAGAGATGGTCTTGTCCTCTATTTAGCTCGGCTATGTAAACCTTCTTGCTGTTGGGGTGCCACGCCACGTTTGTCAAGTAATGCTCAGGGTCACCACCTGTAGCTAGGTAAGTGGTCTGCTGATTCTCTATATGAAAGACTCCTAGCGTCACATGGTGCGAAGGCGTACCCGCCATCGGATAGCGAACGGGCTGGACGACCGCTTTGTGCGGTGTCATATCGACGATGGGGTAAGGTGCGACCATCGACTGATCCATACGGTAGAAGGCTAGCTGACGACTGTCGGGACTCCAGAAGAGCCCCCCATCGATGCCGAACTCGTTCTGGTGGACAGACTCGCCATAGACGACTGCAGCCTCAGCCTCGTCTGTAGCAACTAGGATAGGAGCTTGAGGCGCACTGCCGGCAGACTGTATGGTGTAGATCTGGAGCGTACCCTCTTCGCTCTTGACCGCTAGATTACGTTCGTTAGGACTGAGCAGCGAGGCACGCTTTTCGATCTTACCCGTGGCGAAGTATCCGACGATCTGCTTTTGCTCAACGTCTATTAGGTAGAGTCCCTTGGACAGCTCCACCTCTAGGTAATGGCACTGTGGGGTAAAGTCGTAAGCGATCAGCGGATAGAGTTCATTGGTATCGTCGTAAGGCTTGAGAAGCTGGACAAGCTCGTCCTGCGTGAGGACGGTCTGCTCCAGACCTCTCGTCGGGGTGTAGACCCGTAGGCTCCGATAGTCGCCACCATCTACCGTATAGGTGTAGCCACTCTGTAGCCAAGCGAGGCCATAGACGGGCTGCGGGTAGAAGTCTGACCGAAAGGTCTTGCCTCCATAGGTGACAGTCTCAAGGTCTAACGGTTGCTTCGTCTGTCCCTGCAGGACCGATGTAAGCGTTAGCGTAAGAGCTCCGAAGAGCCATAGGGCGTAGTGACGCAGTGTGCTATTCATAGATCAGTATGGAGTGATAGATGTTACTTATTCGTTGTCATTTGCTTCAGCTTTATGGACGAAGGTCTCATCGCTGCCGAAGGTTTGGATATTGGCTCTGTAGCCAGAGCTAGAGGAGCCTGCGGGGTGTGGTCCTTTCGTACGCTGTGAGCCTCGATGCGCAGACCTATCGTAAGGCTTTTCGTAGGACTTGCCACCCCGTCCCTTACTATAAGCAGGTTTGTCATAGGCAGTCCGATGTCTGTGAGACTCTTGCCCTTTGCCACGGCGGAAGGCTTCGCCCTGCTCTCTCCGCTGCGGAGTCTCTTCACGCTGAGCGATCTGCTCTTTGTACTCCTTATGCTTACCCTCAAAGAGCGTATAGCCACGCAACTCGCAAGGGAGCGATCCATTATACAGCTCCTCGCGCAGATCGTGCTTGAGTCCGATCGCATGAAAGTGCTCTACCTGATGAGCGATGATCCACGCCTGAGCTCCGGCAAACTGGAACTTGAGCGTACGACCGATCATACTATAGAGCTGCTCGAGGTCGTAGTCTGAGAGACGCTCTCCGTAAGGCGGGTTCATCACGAGCAGACACTTAGGATCCGTCTCCGCCTCGGGGTGTGGCAGATGCTGATCAGCGAAGTCGCCCACCGAGAGATCTATGTAGCGAGACATACCCGATCGTGTGACGTTGCGCTTAGCCTTGGCAATGGCTTGAGTCGAGAGGTCAAAGCCGTAGATGTGGTAGTCGAAGGAGCGTTCCGAGGAGTCGTCATTGTACACCTCGCTGCAGAGCTCACTGTCGAAGTCCGGCCACCGCTCGAAGGGGTAGCTCTCACGGTAGATGCCTGGAGGTGTACCCGTAGCGATCAGCGCAGCCTCCACGAGGAAGGTACCTGACCCGCAGAAGGGATCCATCAGATCGCACTGCCCGTGCCAACCCGCCTTGAGCAGGATGCCCGCCGCCAGCACTTCGTTGATAGGGGCACGATCCTGCTCCATGCGATAGCCTCGCTTGTGCAGGCTCTCGCCCGAAGAGTCTAGACAGAGCGTCACATGCTGCTCAGCGATATGTAGGTGGAAGATCAGCTGCGGGTTAGAGAGCTTGACCGAGGGACGCTTCGTGCCACCCGTTTGCTCTCTAAAGTAATCAACGATAGCGTCTTTCGTCTTATAGACCACGTAGCGACTATGCTTGAAAGTCGATGAGTAGACCACAGCATCGACCGCAAAGGTCATATCTGCCGTGAGCCATTGGCTCCAGTCGAAGTTGAGCAGCGTCGTGTAGAGGATGTCTATATCCTCCGCATCAAACTCATAGATGGGTCTCAGCACCTTAAGTGCTGTGCGGAGGTACAGATTGGACTTGTAGAGCATCTTAAGATCTCCTTCGTAAGAGACCATGCGACGTCCTATCTGTATATTGTCTGCACCGAGGGCTGTCAATTCTTGTTCCAGTACTGGCTCCAGCCCTGGGAGCGTCTTGGCGATCATGGGAAAGGTCTTCGTCATGCTTTATAAGTCGGTTCTAGCTGTAAAAGTACAAAATAAACGGCTAACGAGCTACCGTATGCAGCTCCGTGTGCCTCGCAAAGGGATCTGATAATGTAGGTGTGAAGGTGATCTCCGCCCAGCGACGAGTCTGTGGCGTGAGCTGGTAGTCAGCGCTGCGACACACGCCGACCAGCCACAGCGTGGTGCCTGTATGGTTGTCAATGAGTTGCACCGTAGCCGCTCTGCGTGAGGGGAGCACCTTAGCGTCGCGTAGGAGCTTCGCTAGAGGCTTGCGCCCTTTCAGACCAAGCGGAGCGATCCATTGCTCGCCATCCGTAGAGGCGCTAAGCTGTAGTTGAGGCATTGCTACTCGAAGCTGGTCGTAGTCGATCAAGTAACTGTAAGGCGTGAGCGTCCGAATCGCAGGCGGTGGCATCTCCGAGGAGTCGTGTACCGCTATCGTTATCGATCCTAGCGGGTGATCCAGCACGGCTCCCGCTTGCCAACTCTCGATAGCTGGTAGCTCTAAGCAAAAGTTGGTCGCCTGCTCTAGGCGCGCTAGGGTCTCACTCGTTGTGCCTATCAGATAGCCACGATAACGCTCGATGATCCCCCCGCGGCCCTCGTAGCGAGCATAGCTGTCGGCACGCTCAGAGTTCGAGCAGTCCATCAGAAGTTGCTGTAGCGCCAAGCGGTCGCAGTCGATCATTGCAAAGTGGCTATAGAGGAGTGCAAGCGGAGCTATCTGCTGACGGAGCCATACGATCTCTAGCGGCAGACTGTCATCTGCGGGGAGGGTACTCTTTATATAGTAGTCCTGCAGCTGCTCCAAGTCACGCAGGATATGGATCGTCGAGGCGACCGCTTGGTCAAAGGAGGGGTTAAGCTGGTCAAAGAGTGGACGCAACGTATGCCGGACGAAGTTGCGCCTTATGGTTGTGTCCGCATTCGTTGAGTCCGTCACAAAAGGCTGCTCAGCGATTTGTAAGAAGTCATAGATAAGTCGAGGCGGTGTGTCTATAAGCGGACGAATATACTTACCCTCCTCACGGATAGGAAGCATACCTCGCAGTCCCCGTACCCCCGCCCCTTGGGAGAGATTGATTAAGAGTTGCTCCACATTGTCCTCCAAATGATGCCCCAATGCGATACACTGCGCATCATACCGAACATACAACTCGTCAAAGAAGTCGTACCTCAGCTCCCGCGCCGCCATCTCTACGCTCACCCCTTTGTGCGCAGACGCATAGCCATAAGTGTCAAAGGAGGCTCGCTCTAGTGTCACTCCCAGCTGATTACAAAGCTCTGTGACAAAGGCCTCGTCACGATCACTCTCCTCCCCTCGCAGGTGAAAGTTGCAATGCGCCGCCACACAGCGGTACCCTAAAAGCGAAAGCCCCCACAGAAGTGCCGTCGAGTCGGCACCTCCGCTGAGGGCTATGATGACCACCCGCTGGCTCTGTCGGTCTAGCAGATCATACTGCTCGATCGTGCGACGCATCTGATGCACCAAGGCATGATTGAGTAGCGTACGTCGCTGAGACACAGTGCGGGAGAGATAAATGTCGTAAAGGAAGCGTGGAGCGATAGGACGTTCGAAGAGAAGAGTCTAGTCGCCAGAAGTGGAGATCTACTTGTCCGCTTAATCCTTGCTAGAGGTAGCCTTCTTTGTAGCAGTCTTCTTTGTAGTCGTCTTCTTAGCCTCTTTTTTCGTGTCAGCCTGCTCATCTGTGAGCTCTACTGGCTCCTCCTCAATGTCTGGGTCGATAAGTACACGTCCGCAATACTCGCAGACGATGATCTTGTTGTGTAGCTTGACCTCTAGCTGACGCTGTGGCGGGATATGGTTAAAGCAACCACCGCATGCCTCACGCTCTACAGGTACGACAGCCAATCCATTGGTAGCGCCCTTGCGCAGACGTTGGAATGCCTTGAGTACACGCTCATCGATCTGCGCCTCCAGCTCGTTGGCACGATCACGGAGCTGCTCCTCCTCGATGCGGGTCTCAGCTATGATCTGCTCTAGCTCCTCGCTCTTGGCCTGATGATCCTCCTCACGCTCCTTGATACGCTCTTGGAGCTTGGCGATGTCATCCTTGCGACCTTGTAGCTCTGCGTTGAACTCACGGATATGCTTCTGTGCTAGCTGTATCTCAAGCTCTTGGAACTCAATCTCGCGCGACAGATGCTCATACTCACGGTTGTTGCTCACCGCATTGAGTTGCTCCTTGAGCGCCTCGAGCTTATCGTTTGCCGTAGCGATCTTTTGATTCTCACCACTGACCGACTGTGAGAGCTTCTTGGCAGCAGCGTTGTACTTCTCTAAGCGTGTCTTCAGTCCCTCGATTTCGTCCGCTAGATCTTCGATAGCTTGGGGTAGCTCGCCTCGTAGTAGTTTGATCTTGTCAATACTGGTGAGCGTCTCCTGTAGACGCTTGAGGGCGATGAGCTTCTCCCGGATACTACGCTCGGCTACTTCGTGGGTCGTTGTATTAATGCTCATAGATGGTATTGCTTAGAAATAGTGAATAGGATTCGTGTCAGCATCTGACATATGGATGACAAAGTTACGATATTTATCCGACAATGCATCATAGAGCATCGTGCGCGTGCACTGCTCACTCTCGAAGTGTCCTAGCGTGATCAGCCAGAGACGACCCTGCACGTCGAGATAGTCGTTGTACTTTGCCTCACCTGTGATATAGACCTCTGCGCCTGAGCGCATAGCCTCACCGATGAACTCGTGACCACCGCCACTACCGCCACAGAGTGCTATGCGACGGATCGGCTGCGTGGGAGGATTTGAGTAGGCGATGCGCTCCACGGCTGGCAGTGTAGCTAGATGCTCAAGCAGCTCCTGCGGTGTCAGCGCACTGGGCAGTTCGCCTATGACCCCTAGCCCACTCGTCGGGTGATCCATCACGATCGGGATCACCTCATAAGCTGGCACCTCATAGGGGTGCGTTGCTACGAGCGTCATCACTGCTTGCGATAGTCGCTCCTGTGGCACGAGTACAGAGATCATCTCCTCCTCGACCGCCTCCATAGCGCCATGTGTACCAATGGTCGGATGCGTCTCTGAGCCTGGACGGAAGCGCCCTACCCCCGAGCAACTATAACTACAACCTGTGTAACCGCCTAGAGAACCAATGCCCGCCTCCTCGTATGCGCTACGTAACGCATCAGCGTTGCTGTGCGGGATGAAGGTCTGCAACTTGTAGAAGCGTCCCCGCTGAGACATCATCGGTCGCCTACCCTCACGCTTGAGACCGATCAGGTTGGCCAGATAGTGATTCACCCCCTGCGTCGTCTCATTGTCTGCCGAAGTGTGACAGGCGTAGATAGCGATATTGTTTCTTAGGGCAAAAGCCACGCAACGCTCCTGATAGGTCGCAGGCGTGATCCGCTTAAGCCCTCGAAAGAGGATCGGATGGTGCGATATGAGCAGGTTGCACCCACGCTGTAAGCACTCCTCAAGTACCGCTTCGGTCGTCTCCACAGCCAGCATAATACCACGCAGCGGCTGCGTCACATCGCCCACCTGATGACCCGAGTTGTCGTAGCTCTCCTGATAGCTCAGCGGAAAGCACGCCTCTACCGTACGGACTACATCTCCTATCGTGACCATAAGGACTCCTTATATATTATAGTGTCTCCCGCACCGTCAGGTGTAACTCATCGAGCTGCTCCGGCTCTAGTCGTGCAGGCGCATCGATCATCACATCACGACCCGAATTGTTCTTCGGGAAGGCGATACAGTCACGTATCGAGTCCAGCTCAGCCATGAGCGATACCCAGCGATCCAGTCCGAAGGCGATACCACCGTGAGGAGGTGCGCCATACTTAAAGGCATTCATCAAGAAGCCAAACTGCTCCTCGGCACGCTCCTTCGTAAAGCCTAGTGCCGCAAAGACTCTCGCCTGTAGCTCCGCATCGTGGATACGGATAGAGCCACCGCCTACCTCGACACCATTGATTACCATATCGTAAGCATCAGCACGGACGCTACCTGGGTCGCTCTCGAGACGATCCTGATCCTCAGGCTTCGGTGCTGTAAAGGGGTGGTGCATCGCATAGTAGCGCTGCGTCTCCTCGTCCCACTCGAGTAGCGGGAAGTCGACCACCCAGAGACACTCATAGTGTCCAGGCTTCATCAGCCCCAGCTCAGAGGCGATGTGTAGGCGTAGCGTACCCAGCTGCTTCTGTGCTGGACGCTTGTCCCCTGAGATCAGGAAGGCTATGTCGCCAGGCTGCATAGACAGCTTATCGGCCAGAGCTTTGAGTTGGTCGGCCGTGAGGAACTTGTCGAAGCTGCTCTTCATCGTTCCATCAGCCTGATAGCGTAGCCAGAGTAGTCCCTTGGCACCCACCTGTGGACGCTTGACGAAGTCGGTCAGCTGGTCAATCTGCTTACGTGTGTAGTCCGCCTTGCCCGTGACCACGATAGCACCGATATAGGCTGCACTATCGACCACGCCAAAGCCATGCCCCTGTATCGTCTCCGTCACCTCTGCAATCTCCATGCCAAAGCGCAGATCAGGTTTGTCGCTACCATAGCGATCCATAGCCTCGTACCAAGTCATACGACGTAGTGGCGTGGGGAGGTCAATGCCACGAATCTCCTTAAAGAGGTGCTTCGCCAGCCCCTCGAAGGTACTCAAGATGTCGTCCTGCTCCACGAAGCTCATCTCGCAATCTATTTGCGTAAACTCAGGCTGACGGTCAGCACGCAGGTCCTCATCTCTAAAGCACTTCACGATTTGGAAGTAGCGATCCATACCCGCTACCATCAGTAGCTGCTTGAAGGTCTGTGGCGACTGGGGTAGTGCGTAAAACTGCCCTGGGTTCATACGACTAGGCACCACGAAGTCTCGCGCTCCCTCGGGCGTCGAACCGATCAGCATCGGCGTCTCGATCTCTAGGAAGTGGAGCCCATCGAGATAGCGTCTCGTCTCCATCGTCATACGGTGACGCAGCTCTATGTTACTCAGCACTGGTCTACGACGTAGGTCTAGGTAGCGGTACTTCATACGCAGGTCATCGCCACCATCGCTCACATCCTCGATCGTAAAGGGAGGCGTGTCAGCACGGTTCAGCACCTCCATACGATCTGCTAGGATCTCGATCTGTCCCGTGGGGATCTTCTCATTGACACTGCTGCGCAGGCGCACGGTACCCGTTACCGCCAGCACCCACTCACGGCCCACCTCACTGAGGAGAGCCTGATGCGACTCATCAAAGAAGATCTGCGTAATGCCATATCTATCACGTAAGTCGAGGAAGGTCATAGCCCCCATACGACGAATCTTAGCGACCCAACCCGCGAGCGTCACCTGCTGTCCCTCGTCAGAGGCACGCAGAGCTCCACACGTATGCGTTCTGTACATAATCTGATGCTACCTATTTCTATATCTATCTTTTTTAGCTTGTATCGCAGAGACCGATACGCTATGCGCCAGCCTCCACTAGCACAAAAGTACACAAAAACAAGCACATCGAGATTAGAGACTAGAGATTAGAGGTTAGAAGTTAGAGTCCCGATAGCTCTGATAGCTCTGATAGCTCCGATCACTCCAGCCAATCGCCAACAGCTAACAGCCAACAGCTAGAGCAGCAACAGGCTGATTGCCATAAATGCCATCCCCCCGATGAGGCCGTAGAGTGCCGTGTGGTGGTGACCAAACCGCTCCGCAGCGGGGAGCAGTTCGTCAAAGGAGATGTACACCATAATGCCCGCAATCATCGCAAAGCAGCAGCCCATCACCGTCGGGGTCAGGAAAGGACGCAAGAGCAAGAAGCCCAGCAAGCCGCCGATAGGCTCGGCTAGACCCGAAGCGAGCGAGAGAAAGAACGCTTTGCGCTTATTGCCCGTGGCATGGTAGATAGGGATAGCCACCGAGATACCCTCCGGGATGTTGTGCAGCGCAATAGCGATAGCTATCGGCAGTGCTAGGGAGAGATCAGTCAGCGCAGACATAAAGGTGACCATACCCTCGGGGAAGTTGTGGATAGCGAGGACTATCGCCGTAACCATACCGGTACGCAGCAAGCTCTCCTGATGCGCTGTCGTCGTTTGGTCGGGTTCATTCTGAAGGCTTTGCACCGCACTTTGGTCGGGCAACTCGTGAGGGTTTTCCGCCTCAGGAATCAGTCGGTCAATGATACCAATCAGCGCCACCCCTGCGAAGAATGCAAGCGTAGCATAGAGCGTCGCTAGTCGCTCTCCATAAAGTGGCGTCATCGTCGTCTCGGCAGAGCGAAAGAGCTCCACAAAAGAGACATAAACCATCACACCCGCAGAGAAGCCTAGCGAGACCGATAGGAAGATGCGGTTGGTGCGCTTGGTAAAGAAGATTAGAGCACTCCCGATGCCGGTAGAGAGACCCGCCCAGAGGCAATAGTGTCCTAAACGTTTTTTACGGGCGAAGGGTGTAAGATAGCTGTCAAGCG
>URDQ01000044.1 GCA_900546675.1 uncultured Porphyromonas sp.
CCACGTAGGCGAGAAATAAAACTTCGGAGGAATCAAATGAAACTTCGGAGGAATCGTTTCGTCGCCACGTGGAGAATAAAAAATAGCCCCGTGAGGATTTCAAAATCTCCACGTAGGCGAGAAATGAAACTTCGGAAGAATGAAATCACAAGTCCGAAGAGTTTTCCTTCATCTCACGGGGTAATCAGAGATTGCTGCCAAGGAATTTCCGATTTCCTCTATAGGATAGATGAACTCATTGTATATCCCGTCTGCTCTAGAGAGGATTATGTGCTATGCGGTCGGTTTTTTGTAAGTTTGCAGAAGTAATTGAATCCACAAACTATAGATACCTATGAATATGTTTCTTCTACAGGCAGCACAGCAGGCAGCCCCTGCGTGGACTTCGCTCGTTTTCTTTGCAGTCATCATCTTGATCTTTTGGCTCTTCTTCATCCGTCCTCAGAGCAAGCGGCAGAAGAAGCTGCAGCAGGAGCGTGATGCGCTCGCCGTAGGTGATGCAGTCATCACGGCAGGCGGTATACATGGCGAAATCCGCAAGGTGCGCGAGCAGACCTTTGAGGTAGAGATAGCTCGTGACGTCTGCATAGAGATCGCCAAGAGTTCGGTCTATCCGCTCGGTACGGATCCCAACGCACGCTAATAGACTCTCCGAACGCTTGAGACGGGAGCGGTGCGACTCAATCTGACCCCTAAGCCTCGCACAGGTGGAGATCCTGTGGTGCGTAAGCAGCGTATACCTCGCTTGAGACGACTGCTGGGGATTGCTGTGTGGGTACTGCTGGCGACCGCCTTATGGTTTATGCAGACGCTCTCTCGAGGCACAAACACGATCGTCCATGTGCCGATCGTATATGAGGAGATGCCGGGAGAGATAGGGTTAGAGGGGGAGCAGCCCATGACGCTCGATGTCAGCGTCTCGGCAAAGGGCTCTCAGCTCCTCTTCCGCTGGATGAAGGGCGTGCCACCGATTACCCTATCGATGCCCCAACGGGTACCTCAGGGAGGACGCATCCTCTTTAGCAGTGCCGTCTTGACACAGAAGGTGCGTGAGAGCCTCGGGAGTGCTGTACAGATTCGTGACATTTACCCTAATCAGATTTCGCTACGGGCATTCCCTCTTCAGAGGAAAGAGGTGCCAGTGGTAAATCATGTGTCGGCCTCTGCTAAGGATGGCTATATGGTACTCCCGCTGACGATGACCCCTACCACGGTCGAGCTGTATGGTAGTCGTGAAGCTCTGGAGGGAATTAGCGAGGTACACACCAAAGAGCTACTCTACAAGAACTTGTCGCAAGACAAAGTGATGCAAGTGCCGATCGAAGAGATTCCCCACGTCTATAGCTCGCCCGATAGTGTGCAGCTACAGATCTCTGTCGTCGAGCTGACTGAGAGACGCATCGAGTTGCCTGTCGAGGCACTTAACACGCCCCCAGGCTTTGTTGCTAAGCTACTTCCTGCTCGTGTCTCTCTGACCCTGACAATGCCGATCACAGACTACAATAAGCCTATCGGGGACAAAGTCTCGGTGGTGGTCGACCTACAGCAACTCTCAGCAGCTGTGCAGCGTGGCGAGAAGCGACCCGAGATGCTACCCGTAAGAGTCGAGGGACTACCAGACTGGGTGGTGCGTGCTGCAGCCTCTCCCAAGGCAGTACAGTATATCCTAGAGACTGCCGAGCCGTGAGCCGTAGTGGCTACCGAGTCATGACCAAGCAGCAACTCACCACCTCCTCCTCAACGACTCCTCGTATCTTAGGATTGACAGGAGGGATAGGTGCGGGCAAGAGCTTCGTGGGGCAGATGCTTGTTCAGTCAGGGCTACCTCTGATGGATAGTGATGCGGTGGCTCGTGGAGCTTACACGGAGAGTGAGCAGGTGCGTCAGCAAGTGACTGCATTACTAGGAGCAGAAGTCTATAATTCAGAGGGGGAGCCTCGTTATGATGAGATTGCTCGCAAGGTTTTCGCACCGTCTGATGCGGGTCAGTCGTTATTGCACCGCCTAGAGCAGATCATTCACCCCTATGTGTCTGAGCGCTTGCAAGCTTGGGCGGTGGAGCAGTATGCCCCCGAGGGGTGGGTCGTCCTAGAGAGTGCTATCTTGTGGCAGTCAGGCTTCTATCGTCTCTGTGACGCAGTGGTCGTCGTGACGGCCCCTGAGGAGGTGCGTGTGGCTCGTGTCCAGGAGCGTGACGGAGCCACTCGCGAGCAGGTACAGGCACGGATTGCCCGTCAAGCGTCGTACTCCTTTACAGCTCTGCAGCAGGCGCACCCTGAGCTACCTATCTATCTAGTCAACAATGATGGGGTGCAGGAGCTAGAGGGGCAAGTGAAGCAGCTACTCGCTCTCCTAGCTACTTTATAGATAGTCTTGCATGTATGGAGAGCTCGGTCGGGTTATGGACGTTGACCCCCTTTGGGGTGGATCGTGGAGCAGAGGATATCATCTTACTGCTACTCCTTGTGCTACTCTTGCTCCCAGCGCTGATGCAGATGTGTGTCGGCTCTCTCTTGTCTCGCTCGGTGGATGCGCTACTATATAATAGAGGACACATCTTCTTCCGCAACTTAGTGCATCGGGTCTCCGTCGGTACCTATGCGCTCCTCGGTGGGTTGCAGCGACACCTGCTAGTTGGCGTGACTAGCTATCTGCTCTTGCGTTACTATGCCGATCTTCCCTCAGGAGAGCTTTGGGCGACACTCTCACAGGTGGGGCTTTTATCACTCTGTAGCTTGATTCTGAGCGGACTTTATTTGGGCATCAATCGTCTGCTGGCGGGGATCTATCTAAACTCCGCCTTTTACCTCCACTGGGTGCGTCACTATAGCATCTTGGAGTGGCTGTGGCCACTGCCCCTCTACCTAAGCTCCTTGCTACTGCTGGCGGGTGTCTGGCCGAGTGCCGCACTATGGCTGACAGTCGCTGTAATCCTCTTGTGGCGCCTTGCGATCATCGTACCTACAGCACGATGGCTCGGGGAGGCTGGGGTGACTCCTTTGCTTATTTCTTTGTACCTTTGCGGTCAGGAAGTGGCTCCTCTTGCCTATCTCGTAGGCTTTGGAATGCTGATCCTGTGAAAGAATCTATCGTATACCATTAGCCCCTGCCTGTGAGTATGTCACGGATTAAAAAAATACTTATCTCTCAGCCCGCCCCACTGATGGCTAATCCCTACACCGAAGTCGCTGAAAAGTATCAAGTGGAGCTTGATTACAAGCAGTTCATACGTGTCGAGACAGTTGAAGCGAAAGAGTTTCGCCAGCAGCGCATCAATCCATTGGATTACACAGCCATCATCTTTACCTCTCGTACTGCTATCCTGCACTTCTTCACGCTGATGAAAGAGATGCGCATCACGATGCCGGATACGATGAAGTATTACTGCAGCTCAGAGATGTCCGCACCATACTTGCAGAAGTTTGTCAACTACCGCAAGCGCAAAGTCTTCTTCTCACCGACAGGACGTACCGAAGACCTTGTCAAGGTGATTGTAAAGCACAAGAGTGAGAAGTATCTCCTCCCCGTCGCAGAGGAGCACAGCGCCAAGCTCTCCGACCTACTGACAGAGGCTGGAATAGACTATACCAAGTCTGTTATGTATCGCACCATACCTCGTGAGCTAGAGCTTGAGAAGCCACTACCTTACGATATGATTATCTTCTTTAGTCCCGTAGGGATCACCTCGCTCTTTGAGAATGTGCCAGACTTCAAGCAGGAGGATGTGTTCATCGCCACGGTAGGCCCTAAGACCGCACAGAGAGCCGAGGAGCTAGGGCTCAGAGTGGATCTCAAGTCTACGGGCAGTCGTCAGGATCCGCCGATGCCCGAGCTACTTCACAACTTCCTTGCCGAGCAGGAGTGATGACTACGGAGGAAGACTCCCCTCGCTCCCACCAGAATCAACGTCTACCCAAAGGAGAGCGACTCTATCTGCGTGAGGAGATAGAGCGCCTGCATAGTCGTGGACGTTCGTTCGTCTCTTATCCTATCCGCATCGTATGGCTCGCAGAGCCTATCGCCCCGCAGGCCCCAAGAGAGCAGGCGCAGGTTGCTGTGATGACCTCGGTCGCCAAGCGTCGCTTCAAGCACGCAGTAGATCGTAACCGCATCAAGCGCATGACCCGCTCCGCTTATCGTCTCCACAAAGCTCCGCTTTGGCAGGCTGCTACCCAGCATAGCTGTACGGTGCGACTAGCGCTACAGTCTGTCGCTAAGACGATGCCGACCTATCCAGAGCTAGAGCAGGCAGTAGAGCGAGCCGTAGCACGTATCGTCAAAGAGCTCGAAAAGGCAAACCCTACCAGCCCCCCTACTGAATCCGCGACCGCTCGCCAAGAGCAGACGGCAAAAGCCTCTACAACGAAAGCTAAGCAATACGACTCGCAGCAGCCTTCGCTAGCAGTACGTCTGCTGAGCTACCCAGTCAAGTTTTATCGCTCTTTTATTTCGCCACTACTACCTCCCAGCTGTCGCTTTACACCGACCTGCTCGCAGTATGCTCTAGAGGCTCTGCAGGTGCATGGAGCACTTAAGGGGAGCTGTCTAACCTTATGGAGACTCTTACGATGTAACCCCTTCAACCGACATGTGGGTTACGACCCCGTGCCACCACGACAATGAGCGAGGAGATCAAAGTGGCAGAGCAATGCACTGGCCGTCACAAACTGCTAGACTGCCACACGCATAGCCATGAGGTAGGTTGCCAAGCAATTCGCTCGCTCACCTACACCGAGTGGAGACTGTTGCAAAAGTCAACAGTCTCACAATCTTGCTTGCAAGATTGTTCTGACTTTGCAGAAAGGATGAAGCGCAAGGCGCTGAGGGTGAGGTCTGAAGGGAGCATACCTCCGTATGTGACCGAAGCCGAATCCCGAAAGCAACACAGCGATTCGCCTTTATGCAACAGTCTCGAGTGGAGTGATGACGTAACGATCGAAGAGGGACAGCTCTACTCGATAGGCTTTCACCCCTGGTCTCTGCCCCTAGAGGGAAGCTTGGTAGCACTCATTGATCAGATGCAGAGTCGACTAGCGTCTACCCCTCAGATTGTTGCCATTGGCGAGTGTGGTGTCGACAAGGTGCGAAGTAACGCACCTCTCGCAGAGCAACAGGTCTGGCTAGAGGCGCAGATGCGCTTAGCCTGTCAGCTAGATCGCCCTATCCTGCTACACACTGTACGTGCTTGGGCTGAGATGATTGAGATGCGTAGTCAGATGGCGCAAGAGTTTGCGCAGCTCCCTCCGATGGTGCTACACGGCTTTCGGGCTAGGGGAAAGGTGGCGCAGATGATGCTGAGCAAAGGCTTTGCACTCTCCTTCGGTCATCGTTATGATGCGGAGGCTTTGCACTTAGCTTATGAAGCGAAGGCTCTCCTTATCGAGACGGACGAGATCTCCAATGGACTTACGCATCAAAAGGCGATAAAGGCGACCTACGCCCGCCTCGCAGAGGAGCTATCCACCACACCAGAGCTCTTGGCAAGCCAAGTAGCGGAGACACCTTTCTGGCAGCAGACTTTGCGCTAAAAGCGTTACCTTAGTCCACAGATTAGCTCCAACAGACGAAATACAATGACAGACATGAATCCGCTAGCATGCTCTCCAGAGTATCAGAGGCTTCGGGAGCAGTACGAGACGCTCGCCGCAACCTACACGGCACTCGTCTCCCAGTATCAAGAGATGACGGATCACGAGGCGCCTCACCTCTCTGCGCTCTATATGCACTACTTCGGCAAGCTGTTATACACCCAGTTACGTCTAGTACTCTCCTTAGAGACGCTCCGCTTGAGACGCTCGCTCCTACAGGCTTACATCAATCGGGACGAGGCGCCCAACATCTCCGAGATAGACAAGCAGATGGCGCAGCAACGGCTGGAGTTTCATCGGTTGTTGGAGGAGAAGCTGGCTCAGCTCAAAGCAGCCCAGGAGTATTGGGACAGACCGCACCTATCTCCCGAGGAGACCAAAGAGATCAAGGAGATCTACAAGACCCTCGTCAAGCGCCTTCACCCAGACCTTAACCCACACTACACGGAGGAGGACAAGCGGCTCTTTCTGATTACCGTGAAGGCCTATCAGATGGGAGACCTGCCTCAGCTGCGAGCTGTGCTGGCTCTGCTAAACAAGGAGAAGCGCACGGAGGAGCTACCCTCAGATCCTGAGGCGCTCTTGGCTGAAATCGAAAAACTACGAGAGAAGAAGAGTTTCCTAGAGCTTAGGATAGCCAAGCGGTCGGAGAGCTTCCCCTTTGATCATAAGGAGCTACTGTCAAGCCCCGTAAAGATACTAGAGAAGCAAGCTGAGCTAGAAGCGACCATACAGGAGCTCGAGGCAACCGAGAAGGAGATGCAGACGATCGTCACACTGATGGAGGAGTACAAGTCACACAACCTATGAGTAACGAGATCATACCAGTCAGCCCTGAGCTACTAGCGCTCATCGGTACTGAAGGAATCAACGCACTAGGACTACCCAAGCGGGAGATCTTCCTCCTAGACATCGTAGTCGCTGGAACCACCTTCTGTCCTATCGTACAGGAGCTTGTCCCTACGCTACTACCCAACACGGTGCTACGTATGGTGCGACAACCGCACAACGAGTACGACGAAAACGCTATCGCCATCTACTACGAGGAGCACCGCATAGGCTATGTGCCTCAAGAGCTTAATCTAGTCATATCGCGGCTGATGGACGCTGGCAAAGAGTTCTACGCACGAGTCGTCCAGGTGAAGAAGATCAACGAGTGGGTGCGCATATCGGCCAAGCTCTTTATGATCGAGTGAGTCCTATACGTTCGATGGATCTGGAAATAACCCTAAGGAGCTAGGCAAGGTCTAGGGGCGGAAATTATACTGCGTCAGCCCTGAGATGTGCGAGCGACTGCGTGTGCTATCTCAAGATTATTTCGTACATTTACAGAGCCTAAAATGCGGAGGTGCGACCTTGTCGCAACCTTCGCTCTAGGTGCTTACAAGATAATGTGCTAGTAATGAGCTGTAAATCGTTTTATCTCCCAGTTGCCCAGACCGCTCCTATGGCGAGTCAGGTGCCTTGGTCTGCTCCTAGCCTATCCGCTCTCCCTATGACAAAAAAAATAAAACAATATAATGACGAACGAATGGCAATACACTCCCTTCACCCGAGAGGAGGAGGTGAGTGGCTCTCAACTGGCACATGCCTTGAGAATACCCGCTGTGGCGGGACGCCTACTCTATCGTCGCGGTATCCGTACAGAAGCAGAGGCACAGCGATTCTTTCACCCATCGCTAGAGGATCTGCACGACCCCTTTCTGATGCAAGATATGGATCTGGCGGTCAAGCGTCTCAACAAGGCGCTAGGACGCAAGGAGCATATTATGATATACGGCGACTACGATGTAGATGGCACTACGGCAGTATCACTAATCTATAAGTACCTCCGCTCGGCGGGGTGCAGCGAGCACCTGCTGAGCTACTATATCCCAGGGCGAGACGACGAGGGCTACGGCGTATCCTATCGAGGTGTGGACTATGCCCACGAGATAGGCGCAACGCTGATTATCGTGGTGGATTGTGGCATCAAGGCTATCAACGAGATAGCCTACGCTAAGACGCTGGGGATAGACTTCATCATCTGCGATCACCACCACCCAGACGACCAGCTACCCGATGCGGAGGCCGTCTTAGACCCTAAGCGGTCGGACTGTCACTACCCCTTTGAGGAGCTCTGTGGGTGTGGTGTAGCGTTTAAGTTTATGCAGGCCTTTGGGATGAACAATGGCTTCCCCTCGGCGTCGCTCTTTAAGCTCCTAGACTTGGTCGCTGTGAGTATTGCAGCTGATCTAGTCTCTGTGATGGATGAAAATAGGATCTTGGCGCACTATGGACTACGTCAGCTCAATCGCAATCCCTCGATGGGACTCAAGGGGATCATCAAGACTTGTGGTCTCGAGGGACGTAAGATTACGATGGCCGACATCATCTACAAGATCGGTCCGAGGATCAATGCCTCAGGACGTATGATGAATGGTCGCGAAGCGGTCGATCTACTTCTGAGTAATGATGCGAAGACGACAGCCCGTATGAGCGAGCTGATTGACGAGTACAACGTGCGTCGTCGTGAGCTAGACCGCTCGACGACCGATGAGGCGATGCAGCTCCTGCAGGTCAACCCCGAGCTGGCGCATCAACCCATCGTAGTCCTCTATCAGCCTGACTGGCACAAGGGGGTCATAGGGATCGTCGCCTCTCGCGTGGCGGAGTATACCAATAGACCGACGATCGTGCTGACTGGCACGAGCGAGCGGATCGTGGGCTCTGCGCGAAGTGTCGGCGGAATAGACATTTACAGCATCATCGAGGAGGCTAGAGATTTGCTCCTAAACTTTGGCGGACACACCTACGCCGCCGGGCTGACCCTCTTGCCCGACAAGCTACCCGACTTCCGCACTTACATACAGAGTGTCAATGCCGTGGCGGATAGTGACCGAGCACACTCTACTCCGATAGAGGTCGATGCAGAGATAGAGCTTCGTGAGGTGACCCAGAGACTCTACTCGACGATACAGCGCTTTGCCCCGTATGGTCCAGACAACTACCAGCCGCTCTTTGTCACGCAGCAACTCTATGACGGAGGAGCGAGCAGAGCTGTGGGGCGCAATAGCGAGCACTTTAAGGTAGATGCTATACCTACACTGGGGTCCAAAAAGCACTGCCCAGGGATAGCCTTCAACCAAGCACCCGCCTTCCGCTTTATGAAGAAGTCTTCGGCAGGAAGAGCCAATGCTCCCTTTGCCCTTGTGTACCAAATAGATGAGAACCACTTTAACGGAATTGTCTCCCTACAGTTACTGATCAAGGATGTCAAGCCACAACGACCCGGAGAGGACCTCTTTGCCTCCCAGCGATGAGGCGACAGGCGACTCCTCTGGGCGTAGCGAGGCTGTCGACTGGGACTTGCTCCTCGAGGAGCAGGCGGATCTGTGGTGCGATGCTGCGACCGACCCGAGAGCTGAGAGCGAGCGTGAGCAGCTAGGCGAAGAGACTCCTCAGCAGACGGCCAGCAGACTAGAGAGGCAGCAGACCACCTCGGCGGACGATGACCAGACCCCGCTAGGAGTACTTCATCGCTACTGGGGCTACCCCGCCTTCCGTCTCAAGCAAGCGGAGATCATCGACAGCGTCTTGGCGGGACGAGACACGCTCGGACTACTACCTACGGGTGGGGGCAAGAGCATCACCTTTCAGGTGCCGACGATGCTTCACGACGGGCTGACGCTCGTCGTCACGCCACTCATTGCTCTTATGAAAGACCAGGTAGATGGTCTCAACAAGCGGGGTATGTCTGCCACGGCTATCCACTCGGGCATGGAGTACAAGGAGATACAGCGCGCCTTGGACAATTGTCTGTATGGCGGGTGCAAGTTCCTCTACCTCTCGCCTGAGCGACTAAGTTCGCCACTCTTCCTCGCCTGTCTGCCCGAGCTACCGATACGGCTGATCGTGGTGGACGAGTGTCACTGCATCTCGCAGTGGGGCTACGACTTCCGTCCCAGTTATCTGAAGATCGCAGAGATACGTCGTTACTACCCCTCTGTTCCCCTGCTAGCGCTCACGGCGACCGCCACGCCAGAGGTGGTGGCGGACGTGATGGCTCGTCTGAGCTTTCGTGAGCCGCATGTCATCAGTAGCTCTTTCGCACGGGACAACCTGCAGTATATCGTACGTCCTACGACAGACAAGACGACGGAGCTGCTCCATATCCTCTCCTCGACGACTGGTAGTGCGATCGTCTACTGTCGCAATCGCAAGAAGACGCAAGAGCTGGCTGAGATGCTCCAAGAGACGGGCATCTCGGCACACTACTACCATGCGGGGCTGACGCATGCCGAGCGAGAGATCAAGCAAAACGCTTGGATGGCGGGAGAGGTGCGTGTGATGGTCTGCACGAATGCTTTCGGTATGGGCATCGACAAGCCTGATGTGCGTCTCGTGGTGCACTGGAGTATGCCCGTAGCCCTGGAGGAATACTTCCAAGAGGCGGGACGGGCGGGTCGTGACGGGCTGCGTGCTTTTGCCGTGGTGCTATATGAGCGACGGGATCGTGGCATGCTCCTGCAGCGGGTGCAAAACGAATTTCCCGACAAAGCTTACATCCGCGACATCTACGACACCATCTACAGCTACCTAGGGATAGGTTTTGGCGAAGGTATAGAGCGCAGCTACGAGATAGATCTCGAGTCGTTTGTCCGCACGGAGCATCTGCACCCGATACGGAGCTTGAGTGCCTTACATATCCTCGAGCTGGCAGGGGCTTGGGAGCTGCTCCTCGACGAGGCACGCTCACGGCTCATCGTGGAGGTCTCTAGGGAGGAGCTATACTATATACGAGGCTTGTCCGCCCAAGATGACAAAGTGCTACGAGCTGTCTTGAGAAACTACTCAGGACTCTTTGCCGACTACGTCTTCATCGACGAGCGGACGCTCTCCATACAGACGCAGTTGACGGGAGAGGAGGTCTACGACAGCTTGGTTCGTATGAGTCAGAGAGAGATCATTCACTATATCCCGCGAAAGCGCTTGCCCCGTATCCTCTTCTACACACGGCGTGAGCGCAAGCATCACTTCCTCATACCCCCAGAGGTGTATGAGCTGCGCAAAGAGGCGATGACCAAGCGACTCTCCGCCACCATCGCATACCTAGATGGTCAGCAGGGGTGCCGACAGGCGATGCTCCTACACTACTTCGGAGAGGAACTAGCTGAGCCGTGCGGACGCTGTGACCTTTGCCTAGCTCGTAAGGCACGCTCCCAGCGTAGTGAAGAGGCTCTAGAGATGCGGCTCAAGACTCTTTTAGAGCAACTGGAAGAATCTTCGCCTACCTTGCAAGCTTTGGCAGAGAGGCTAGGTGTGCAGCCGAAAGCTTTGCTCCCGATCCTGCAGAAGCTCCTTGAGACAGACGACCGCTACCGCACCGATGGGGTTCACCTATATAAGAATAAATAATCCTAGAGTGACTACGATATGATCCTACACCCACACGCTAAGATCAACCTCGGGCTACGTATCTTACGCCGCCGACCAGACGGCTACCACGACATCGAGAGTTGTATGCTCCCCATTGGCTGGGCAGACCAGCTCGCAGTAGAGATAGCTGCAGAAGCTACGGAAGACTCGTACGAGATCGCAGGTCTAGCAGGCGAACTACCCATCGAGCGCAATCTAGTCTACAAAGCGGTGCAGTTACTCAGAGCGCAACACTCAGAGATACCTCCGCTACAGCTCAAGCTCGAGAAGATCATCCCGACAGAAGCTGGTCTCGGCGGTGGCTCGGCCGATGCAGCCTACACGCTCCTAGCGATCAACGAACTATGCCACTTAGGCCTCTCCACTGCACAGCTCGAAGCGATGGCGGGAGAGCTGGGGAGCGACTGCCCCTTCTTCATACAGTCCCGCCCCGTGCTGGTCACAGGCCGTGGCGAACGGCTCACACCGCTCACGATGCCGCCCACACTCCTCGGCAAATGGTTCCTCATCGTCAAGCCTCCCATCGGGATGAGTACCGCTGAGGCGTACCGACAGGTGACACGCCACCCCGAGGCTGAGGGCAAGCTCACGGCACTACTAGAGCAACCGATAGGGCAGTGGCGAGAGCTCATCGTCAACGACTTCGAGTCCGTCGTCTTCGCACACTATCCCGAGCTAGCCGCTCTACGAGACACGCTCTATCGATACGGAGCCCTCTATGCCGCCATGTCTGGCTCGGGGACAGCCCTCTACGGCATTTTCGACGACAACCCGCTACTAGACGACACCGCCCCGCTCATGCCCCACCTCACAGACCTCCCCGTCTGGCTCGAGCGCCTTGCTCTCCTCTAGCCTTCGCAAATCTCACAAGTCAATGATGCTGTAGGGTCGCAATCCGTTAGATTTGCAAATCGAGAAGAGATCTGCGCTGTGGCAGAAAATGAGTACCTTAGCAGTCCATTATGTATACTTGGTCGTAATCATCGTATGCCTTCCTCTGAACATTCCTCTCCTACGATCGACGTTATGAAGCGTCTAGTCGCTCAGCGAAAGTCTTCACGCCATCAGCATTATGAGCCGATGGCTGACGAATTGTCTAGTTGCCCGACAACTCCTATATATAATAAGGTAGACCATAATACGACTACTGATCAGCAGTTGCCGAATAAGGCTGCCTCCGACCAACAGGCTACAAGCAAGAAGGCACCTCTCGTCTCTAAAACGGTATCGACCAACAAATCGACCACCACAAGTAATACATCTCAGGCGACGACCGCTAGTAGCGCCCCCAAGGCAACAACGACCGATCACCAAACGCCAACCGCCAACCGCCAACGGCCAACAGCTAACAGCCAACAGCCAACAGCCAGCAACCAACAGCTAGATGAAAACATCTGGTGGTTGAATGCATGGAGGTGGCTACGTCGACTCCTAGACTTTCGCGATGATAAGGCGGGCGACGTGGCGACCATCGAGTCCCTCAAGGCGGATGTAGAGTTTCGTGGCACCAAGCTATGGATCCTCATCTGCGCTATCCTTGTTGCCTCGATCGGTCTGAATGTCAATTCGACGGCGGTCATCATCGGTGCGATGCTTATCTCCCCGCTGATGGGACCAATCATCGGCTTCGGTCTGGGCTTCGGTATTGCCGACCTAGATCTCGTACGAAAGTCGCTGCGCAACCTTGGTCTGACGACGCTCTTCAGTATCCTGACCGCTACGATCTACTTCCTCTTGACCCCACTCGATCAGCCTGGTAGTGAGATACTGGGTCGTACGGAGCCGTCACTGTATGACGTGCTGATCGCATTCTTTGGCGGTGCGGCGGGTCTGATCGCAGGCAGTAGCAAGAGCAAGGGGCAGGTACTCCCAGGCGTCGCTATCGCTACGGCACTCATGCCACCACTCTGTACAGCCGGCTTTGGCATCGCTACGGGCAACTGGCCTTTCTTCTTCGGTGCCATCTACCTATACATCATCAACTCGGTCTTTATCGCCTTTGCGACCTTCGTGATGGTACGCATCATGCGCTTCCCGATGAAGTCGGTAGTCTCGAGCGATATGCGCAAGCGTAGCTATCGCTGGATCACCGTGATCGCTGTCTGCACGCTGATACCAAGCATCTACTTAAGCATCCGTCTGGTGCGTGACTCCTATCAGGAGCAGCGTGCCAAGCAGTTTGTCGCAGACCACTTTGCGCCACCTGAGCACCAGGTGATCCGTCAGTCGTTCGTGCGAGCTGATGGGGACAAGCAACCCTACATAGACTTAGTCCTGATCGGTAAGCCGCTCTCCGCTCAGACGATAGACAGCATCGCCACGTTGCTACCTAATTATGGACTGTCCAACTTCGACCTACAGGTGCACCAAGGGATCGACAACGAGGCTCCTACAGACTACGAGCAGCTGGGCGGTGTCTTGCTGCGTGACCTCTACGAGCGCTCTGAGCGTACAGCCTCTGAGCAGCGTGCCGAGATCGACTCGCTACGTCGTACACTCCTGCGCTACGACTACTATAAGTCTCTGACACACGATGTGAGCGATGAGGCACGAGCGGTCTTTACCGACATTAGCAAGGTACGACTGATGCCCTCCATGGAGTTTATCCAGGGGCAAGACTCCGTACTCCATATCCTCGTGACGACACCATCACACCGCCTAGCCCCTGCCGAGCGAAAGAAGCTGGAGCAGTGGCTACAGAAGCGCACCAAAGCGGATGATCTAGAGCTGATCCTAACGAACTAACCAAGCAGATAATACTAACTTTAATAGATAAGCGTCTTATGAATAAACTACAGACCTTGCTCCTGACCCTCTGTGCACTCCTCGTGTGCAGTGCTACAGCACGTGCCGACAAGGGCATGTGGGTACTCAGTGAGCTGAACGAGCAAAACGAAGCTCGCATGCGTGAGCTGGGCTTTAACCTATCCCTAGACGAGCTATATAGTCTAGACAAACCTTCGATAGCACGTGGAGTCGTCATCTTCGGCGGTGGATGCACTGGTATCACCGTCTCCGAGCAGGGACTACTCTTCACCAACCACCACTGCGGTTACGATGCGATCCAGAGCCAAAGTACCGTAGAGCATGACTACCTACGTGACGGCTTCGCCTCACAGTCTTTCCGTGAGGAGCTACCGATCCCCGGACTCTCGGTCAAGTACCTCCGTGCGCAGATCGATGTGACGGCTCGCATCGAGCAGGCGGTCGCTGGTATCACCGACGAGGCTAAGCGTCAGGAGACGATCGAGAAGGTCTCTGAGGAGATTGTCGAGGAGTACACGAAGTCCCCCTTTGACGCTGTCGAGGTAACCCCCTTCTACGCTGGTAATAAGTACTATGTTGTCATCTACGATGAGTACAAGGATGTGCGTCTCGTCATGACCCCTCCGAGTAGCGTAGGTAAGTTTGGCGGTGACACGGACAACTGGATGTGGCCTCGCCACACGGGCGACTTCAGCGTCTTCCGTGTTTACGCTGATGTCAATAACCAGCCCGCTGAGTACGCTGCTAGCAACAAGCCTTACCGACCTGTATACTATACGAAGGTTTCTCTACAGGGTTACCAAGAGCAGGACTACGCTATGACCATTGGCTTCCCTGGCTCTACAGATCGTTACCTCACCTCCTATGGTGTGATCGATCGCATCGAGAATGAGAACGCTCCCCGCATCGAGGCGCGTGGTGTCAAGCAGGAGATTTGGAAGCGTGCTATGGAGGCTGACCAAGCTACCCGAATCAAGTACGCCAGCAAGTATGCTCAGAGCTCTAACTACTGGAAGAACTCTATCGGTATGAATCGTGGTCTGGAAAAGCTCCACGTCGTAGACCGCAAGCGTGCCGAGGAGGAGGCATTCACCAAGTGGGTAGCTCAGACGGGCAAGCCTTACGGCAATATACTCCCCGACTTGAAGCGTGCCTACGAGGAGGCTGCTCCCTACAATCGTCAGCTCAACTATGTCATCGAGACGATGCTGAGCGGTAGCGAGATCGTATGGCTCGGCTATCAGGCTATGGTAGCTGCAGGCTCTGGCGACAAGAAGGAGCTGGCAGACCTCTACAAGGATTACCTACCTAACCTAGATCGTGAGGTGCTACCCGCTATGCTATCGCTACTACGCACCAAGCTACCAGCAGACAACCTCCCCTTTATCTATCAAATCATCGACGAGCGCTTTGGCGGTGACTACACAGCTTATGCTGAGGAGCTTTTTGCCAATAGCATCGTACCTTACGAGGATAAGATGATGGCTGTACTAGCGATGGACGCAAACAAGATCAAGGAGGTTCTAGCCAACGACCCTGCACAGGAGCTCGTCCAAAGCATCCTTATGTACTACTCGACCCTGATCGATAAGTATATGGAGTACAACTACGCTATCGAAAAGGGCAAGCGTGAGCTCTTTGCCGCTATGAGCGAGTTCCAGCCTAACGCACTGCGTCCATCAGACGCTAACTTCACGATGCGTATGAGCTACGGCCGTATCCTTGGCTATGAGCCAGGTGACGGTGCGTGGTACTACCACTTCACGACGGAGCGTGGTGTCTTCCAGAAGCAGAACCCCAACAGCAGCGAGTTCGCCGTACAGCCTGAGATCCTCGAGCTACTGAGCAACCCCGCCAACTTCGCACCCTACGGTGTGGGCGATCATCTCTTCACCTGCTTCCTCTCGGACAACGATATCACGGGTGGTAACTCAGGCAGCCCTGTCTTCGACAAGAATGGTAACCTCATCGGCCTAGCCTTCGATGGTAACTGGGAGGCTATGAGTGGTGACATCGAGTTTGAGCCTGACCTACAGCGCACCATCTCGGTAGACATCCGCTACGTCCTCTTCATGATCGACAAGTGGGCTAAGTGCCCCCGTCTGATCCAGGAGCTCACCTTCGCATAAGCGAAGAAAATAACGAGATCAGGACGCACAGACGAGTAACCCTTTGTAGGGGCGGACCTATGTGTCCGCCCGTCCCCGACCAGCGAGACGTGTAACCCTTTGTAGGGACGCACGGTCTGTGCGTCCGCCCCCGTCACAAGTTACTGCGTCAAGCTGGTTCGACAACGGACGCTCAGGCCGAGCGTCCCTACAAAGGGTTACACGTTAGGTTTTGATCACTCCGATTATTCCGATTACTCCTATATGCGCATAGACATCATCACCGTACTGCCTGAGATGATCGAGCCCTTTGTCTCCACCTCTATCGTGGGGCGAGCACAGCGTGAGGGCTTTGCCGAGGTACATATACATCAGCTCCGCGACTACGCAACCAATCGCTGGGGGCGTATCGACGACTACCCCTATGGGGGCGCTGCCGGTATGCTCATGTCCATCGAACCGGTCGACCGCATCATCACCGAGCTACGCAGCCAGCGCCCTTATGACGAGGTGATCTTCACGGCACCCGATGCACCCGTGCTGACTCAGGCCGTTGCCAACGAACTAAGCTTGATGGAAAACATCATCATCCTCTGCGGCCACTATAAGGGGATCGATCATCGTATCCGTGAGCATCTCATCACACGTGAGATCTCCATCGGTGACTACGTCCTGACGGGTGGCGAGCTGGCGGCAGCCATCATTGCCGATGCGACCATACGGCTCATACCAGGCGTGCTAGGCGATGCGGATAGTGCGTTGAGCGACTCCTTTCAAGATGGTCTGCTCACACCCCCTATGTACACCCGCCCCGCTGAGTACAAAGGGTGGTGCGTACCTGAAGTCCTCCTCAGTGGCCACGAAGCACGCATAGCGCAGTGGGAGCATGAGCAGGCACTCTCCCGTACGCAAGCGCTCCGTCCCGACCTGCTAGGTGAGGATAGGTAAGTTTGGTTAGTCCAAAAATAAGTTGTACCTTTGCACAACGAAATACGGGATGTAGCTCAGTCCGGTTAGAGTGCGCGTCTGGGGGGCGTGAGGTCGCTGGTTCGAATCCAGTCATCCCGACCAAGGTCGTCAGACCTACTGCGAGAGCAGCTCACATTGTGAGCTGCTCTCGTTGCATTTAGACGCTAGGGAACGTAACTCTCCAGAGACGCATCAACCCAAAAGTGCAACCCCCACGTGGAAAATCGCAAATCCCCACGTGGATAAGCCGTAGCACAGCGTGACGAGTAACGACTGCCCCCTCCCCTCCATCGTGTCAAAGCGTGGTGTATAGCCCGTTGTAGGGACGCACGGTCTGAGCGTCCGTTGTAATAATATAGTTGTAGGAACGCTCGGCAAGTACCTACAAAGGACTCGTTGTAAGATTTCCAAAGAGAGGTCGTATATTCAATTAGTAAATGCAACTCATACCTACAAAAAATGGATCGCACCCT
>URDQ01000045.1 GCA_900546675.1 uncultured Porphyromonas sp.
GAGTACCATCTCAGTAACACCTTCCCAACTGTGTACTTTTTTCAGGAAGAGGACAATATCCACGTGGAAAATCTCAAATCTCCACGTGGATATTTTTTATTTTCCTCGTGGGCGTCATTCATTTCCTCCGAAGTTTCATTTGATTCCTCCGAAGAATTTTTTCTCCCCCACGAGGAAAATAAAAATTCTCCACGTGGGTATTTCGAAATATCCACGTGGAGATCACTTTTCACCGACACAGCTCCGTATCGATATGTAGTCGGGTCTAAATTATTATAACAAGCCGGCGTCTAATTTGCCCAGCTAGGGGTGACGCATCGTGAGACTGTTGCAATAGTCTTAGTAGAGGAGGGTGGCGACGAGCGGGAGGTGGTCGCTGGGACCGGCGAGGTAGCTGTCGCCGCCGTACGTTCGTCGTGGACGACCCCACGGGGCTGGGCTCTCGTGCATGTACTTCTGTGGGGGCAGGGCTATGCGTACCGTCTTTAGCTCTAGATGCGGATAGCGCGTCTCGGCAAGTAGCGTGCAGGAGACGAAGAGCCGGTCGATGCGCTCCCAGTAGCCTCGGTAATAGTAGCTCCCTGGGGGCATCGTCTTGAGTTGCTCGTCGGTGAATGGTGGCGTGAGGTCTACCATAGCTAACAAATCGCTTTGAGATAGGTAGGTGTGGTAGGAGGCAGCCCAGCTGTCGGTCAAGCCATCTTCTGGCGTGGCGTTGAAGTCGCCCACGACGATGATGCTTTGCTCAGGATTAACCCTCAAGAGGCTATCAGTACGCGTGCGGAGCATCTCGATGAGCGCAGCACGAGCAGCCTCGGCGGTAGCTCCTCCTCGGCGTGAGGGGAGGTGGCAAACGATGAGCGAGAGCGGTGCTGCGGAGGGGAGACGACCGGAGACGAAGAGCAGGTTGCGTGTCGGGTAGATGCTGTCGGGCGTGATGCGGAGGGGCCACTCCTCGGTCTGCTCTACGGCAAAGCGGTCTGCGTCATAGAGCAGTGCCACGTGAGAGCCACGGCGGTCGGAGCCTGTGGCGCAGATGGTCTTGTAGTTGCCCCCTCGTAAGAGCGTATGGTGCGACAGCTGTTCGAGTGCCTCTACGCTCTCGACCTCTTGTAGTGCTATGAAAGCGGGTATATCCCAAGCGGTCGCATAGGAGATCACCTCGGCTAGCTGATGGCACTTGCGCTTCATACGCTCTGCCGTCCACCCTTTGCGGGCCGTGGGGAGATACTCACGATCATCCCATCGGGTGCTGGGGATGGTGTCAAAGAGGTTCTCCACATTGTATGAGACGATGGTAAACCTCTGCTGTGCTACCAAGCAGTAGCCACTGCCTAAGAGCAAAAAGAATAGCACGAACCCACGGAAGTCTAGGAAGATGGAGCTGGTCATCTCAAATAAAAAAGGAAGCGACGCTCCCATAGAGTCTACTGTCTCTACGAGAGCGTCGCTTTACGTTGATATAGTGTCTAGATTACCAGACCACGACACGCTCCTCAGGAGCAATGTACATGGGGTCGCCAGGCTGGACGTTGAATGCCTCATAGAAGGCATCAACGTTCTTCAGTGCCTGATTGACACGGTTGATGCCCAAGCTGTGTGGGTCGATCTTGGTCAGACGAACCTCCTCCTCGGGAGTGATGTTTTGTCCCCATACACGAGCGTAACCGATGAAGAAGCGCTGTGCTGGTGTGAAGCCGTCGATCTTCTCGACCGTCTTGCCCTCGAGCTGCTTCTGGAGTGCTAGGTAAGAGACAAGGAGACCGCCCTGGTCAGCGATATTCTCACCGAGCGTTAGGTGACCATCAGCGTTGAGGTTGTCATTGATCTTGATCTGGCTGAACTGCTGAGCGAGACGCTCTGTAGAGGTTTTGAAGTTGTTCTTGTCAGCGTCAGTCCACCAGTTGTTCATATTACCGACAGCGTCAAAGGCACTACCCTGATCGTCAAATCCGTGCGTCATCTCATGACCGATGACTACACCGATAGCACCGTAGTTGACAGCGTCATCAGCGTTGATATTGAAGAAAGGAGGCTGTAGGATACCAGCTGGGAAGCAGATCTCATTCGTTGTAGGCATGTAGTAAGCGTTGACGTCCTGAGGATTCATGAGCCAGCGAGAGCGATCGACTGGCTGACCCAGCTCAGACATATTGAAGTCGTGCTCGAACTGGATAGCGCAGCGGAGGTTCTCCACAAAGCTATTGTCCTCAGAGATGTTGAGCTTAGAGTAGTCCTTCCACTTGTCAGGGTAACCGATCTTGACAGTGAAGTTAGAGAGCTTCTCGATAGCCTTCTGCTTCGTATCGCTAGACATCCACTCGAGCTGAGAGATGCGATCCTTGAGCGCAGCCTGTAGGTTGCTAATCATCGTCTCCATACGCTCCTTAGCCTCTGCGGGGAAGTACTTCTTGACATAGACCTCGCCAAGTGCCTCACCAAGCGTGCCATTGAGGAGGTTGACAGCACGACGCCAGCGTGGGTGCATCTCCTTGACACCTGAGAGTGTGGTGGAGTAGAAGTCGAAGCTAGCCTGTACAAAGTCGTCTGAGAGATAGTTAGCATAGCCGTCGATGGTCTGTGCTAGGAGGTAATCCTTGAGTGCCTGTAGGTCTGCCGTGGGGAACCACTTGCTAAACTTCTTGAAGAAGTCTAGCTGACCACCATTCCAAGACTCTAGATTCTGAAGGTTACGACCCTCGATGTAACGAGCCCAGTCAAAGCCAGGGTTGTCAGCGACAAACTGCTTGACCTCGACCTTGTTGAAGTTGCGCTCTACATCACGCAGCTCCGTCTGCGAGTAGCACATATCAGCGAGTACGTTGCTGATAGCGATATTGTTCTTCGCAATGCGCTGCGCATCCTCGGCAGAGTAGCCAGCGAGCTGAGCGATGCGCTCGATGTACTGGTTGTATGCCTTGATGATCTCCGCATTCTTTGGGTCTGTGTAGTACTCCTTGTTGCCCAAAGCTAGACCAGTCTGATTGAGGTTGAAGATATTCATATCGCTATTCTCAGCATCGGCCATAACGTAGGTGCCGAAGAAGGTAGCATCTCCCTTGTTGTCCTGCTGAGCAGCGAAGTCTACGAGTGCCTCCCTAGAGTCAATTGCCTCGATAGCCTTTAGTTCGTCTAGGATAGGCTGAGCGCCTAGCTCGTTGCGCTTGACACTGTCGATAGCCTGCTTGTATAGTACAGAGACACGATACTCATTGGTACCAGCCTTGTAGCTACCCTGAGCTAGCTCATCGACGATGCCGTGGATCTGCTCGAGCGAGCGGTCACGTAGCACGTCGAAGGTGCCGAAGCGACTGTAAGCCGGCTTCAGTGGGTTAGCCTTGATCCAGCCACCATTGACATAGTGGTAGAAGTCATCCTGTGGACGCACGAGGGTGTCCATATCAGCTAGATTGATAGCTGGGACGATCTCCTCATTGGTTTGAGTCTCCTGCTTTTTGTTACAAGCAGAGAACGTAATAGATGCTGCGCATAGAGCAGCAACTAGTAGTTTGCGATTGTTCATATTCGATTGTTCGATTTCAAAATGATTCATTAGTAGAGGGAGAGCCTGCCCTAGAGTAGAGGTGAGGGATACTCTCCTGCGTCGGTCAGCTTCGCTAGATGCTCTATGACCATATCACGGTCAGAGGCATAGGTTGCACCAAACCAGCGAGCATCGGTACTCAAGACCTGTACCTGCGCCAGTCCCTGACGGATGAGCGTGTCGACAACTGTCGGGATAAAGAACTCCGACGTTGGCTCGTTGATATGATCCCTGAGGAAGTCCGCAAAGAGTCTCTCAGAGTGCTCCAAGTAGTCCGGCGTAAAGCCCCAGAGATTCATCGATACGAGTGTACCACGAGCTATGGAGAGCTTCTTGCCGTCGTGCATACTGACTATCTCGTGGCTCTCATTCTCGTGGATATTCTTATGCTCGGTGATGTGCATCAGGTAGCCTTCAGGCGAAGCTTTACATACGCCACGGCTCACACTACCCTCAGCCGTGAGTGTACTCTCGATGTCGTAAGCAACCATACAGTAGGCACCACGACTATCAGCGGGAAGCTGGGAGAGGTAGTCACTCATCGTCTGAAAAGCCTCACGACCATAGAAGTCGTCAGCATTGATCACTGCAAAAGGGCCTTCGATCTCGGGTGCCGCCATCATCAGGGCGTGGTTAGTACCCCACGGCTTAGTGCGCTCATCAGGAGCGGTAAAGCCCTCGGGCAGAGAGTCTATCTCCTGATAGACGACCGCCGTGTCTATAGCCTTTTGGTACTTCTGTAGCACCTGCTCCTTAAATTGCTCTGCAAAGGCGTGACGTATGACAAAGACCACCTTGCCAAAGCCTGCTCGGATCGCATCAAAGACCGAGTAGTCCATAATACTCTCGCCCGCAGGGCCCAACTTGTCTAGCTGCTTAAGTCCGCCATAGCGACTGCCCATGCCAGCAGCCATAATGACTAGTGTAGGTTTCATTCGATCGTTAGTTGTTAAGTGAGTGTAGGGAGCGTCACTCTATGAGAAGAGCGTACTCCTTTTTCTATTATTGAGGATAGTGTGTATTTGAGTCGTCTAGATGCTCTAGCACCTCTTCGAGATAGCGCCGTGACTCCTCACGTGCCAGCTCTAGGTTGTGTAGCTTGTAGTTGCCACAGTCACGAGGAGCCACACCAGGCACGGCACCCTCATAGTGCGCTACAAAGTCAAAGGCACGACGGAGCAGGTCTGCTATATCAAGCGGATTAAGGTCTCCTACCATAATCAGGTAGTTACCCGTCAAGCAACCCATCGGTCCCCAATAGATGATACGATTGCCCCACTCGGGGTCGTTACGCAGATAGGTCGCTACGAGATGCTCTATCGTATGCAGCGCACTCAAGTCGAGGACTGGCTCACGATTGGGAGCCTTCATACGTACGTCGAAGGTGGTCACCACCCGATCCCCCACGAGGTCACGACGAGAGACATAGACACCACGCTTGAGACGCTCGTGATCTATGGTAAAGCTTGGGATATCCTTCATTACTTCAGATCACGTAAGTTACTTTTTCTCGCTATACTCGAGTACTCCAGGCTCTATCTCTAGTGGGTTGTCGTAGAAGGTAGGATAGTTAAAGAGTCGAGCCGTACGCTCTCCCCACAGTGTGATCTTGTCGCCTGTGATGTGAAGGATACTTCCCTCTCGCAGACCTAGCACGTCGCAGTTGGGATTGTACTTAACAAACTCACGGATACGCTGCTCGCGCGTCTCACCGCCATGTCCCTCAGGATGCGCATCGAGGTAGTGCGGGTTAATCTGGAAGGAGATCAGTCCCAGCGCCTGCGTCGTATCGGGATTGCAGATGGGCATATCGTTTGTCGTCATAATCGTTGGGCAGGCGAGGTTAGAGCCAGCGCTCCAGCCCACGTATGGGATGCCATCCTCGAGGACACGCTCGCGAATCAGCTTCATAGCGCCCATATCTTGTAGTTGCTTGAGGAGTGCCCACGTATTGCCACCACCTACCATAATAGCCTGAGCAGAGGCGATAGCTTGTAGTGGCTTCTCGTAGGTGTGTAGTCCTGTCACATTAACCCCGTAGCCACCGAGTGCATTATTAACCTTGGCCACATACTCATCCCAGCTATAGGTGATAGCGGCATAAGGGACAAAGAGTACATCCTGAGCCACTGGACCTAGGAAGCGACCGATCTCCTCGGCAGCATAACCTAGATAGGGCTGCCCCTGAGACGCGGAGTTGGATATCAGTAAGAGTTTCTTCATGTCTATACCAGATTGGTTGAGATAATCTAGTCGCAAAGGTACAAAATAGAAACACACGACTCCACATTATAATGGTTAGAGATTAGAAGTTAGAGAAGGTGCCTATCATCGGACGCACTGCGAGGAGGATTTATCACCTTTTGCAGAAAAGTCGTACCTTCGTAACGGCACCAACCGAACAGATATGGATCAAGACAATCACGACATAGAGCAAGAGCAGGAGATGGAGGAGACCACTCCGACAGATATAGATGCAGCATCGTCCAGCACCGACCCGAGCGACGAGAGCTACGTGGCTCCCGAAGAGGAGGAGGGCGAGGGACGCCTGCATACCCTCGGCGGGATGTACCGCCACTGGTTCCTCGACTACGCATCATACGTAATCCTCGAGCGTGCCGTGCCTCACATTGAGGACGGACTCAAGCCGGTGCAGCGACGGGTGCTCTACACGATGCACCTGATGGAAAACGGCACCCTCCACAAGGTTGCCAAGATCGTTGGTGCTACGATGGCATACCACCCACACGGTGACGCCTCGATCAATGATGCTTTGGTACAGCTCGGTCAGAAGGGCTATCTCATAGACACGCAGGGTAACTGGGGTAACATACTCACAGGCGATGAGGCGGCCGCTGGGCGATACATCGAGGCTAAGCTCTCCAACTTTGCCCTCGAGATACTCTTTGGCGACAAAATCACCCCCTGGATGAAGAGCTACGACGGCAAGTCGCGCGAGCCAGTTTACCTGCCCACTCGCTTCCCGCTATTGCTAGCGCAAGGTGCCGAGGGTATCGCCGTGGGTCTCTCCTGCAAGATCCTACCGCACAATCCCAAGGAGCTCATCGAGGCTGCCTGCGCTTACCTGCGTGGAGAGCCTTTTACCCTCTATCCAGACTTCTCCACGGGAGGTATCATCGACGTAGACCGCTACAACGATGGCAAGCGGGGCGGACAGGTCAAGAGCCGCGCACGCATCGAGCGCATCGAGGATCGTGTGCTAAGTGTGCGTGACCTGCCCTTTGGCAAGACCACCTCGACGCTCATTGACTCAATCCTAAAGGCTAATGATAAGGGGCTGATCAAGATCAAGCGCATAGACGATATGACCGCCGAAACGGCCGACATACGCATCTATCTGCCCGTAGGTGTCTCGGCCGACAAGACGATCGATGGACTCTACGCCTTCACCGATTGCGAGGTCTCTATCTCGCCCAATGCGTGTGTCATCGAGGACGATAGGCCACGCTTCCTCGGCGTGAGCGACCTGCTACGTCACTCGGTAGAGCATACACGTGGATTGCTAGAGGAGGATCTGCGCTTACAGCTCCACGATCGCCAGGAGGAGTATATGGGCGCTTCGCTAGAGCGGATCTTCATCGAGCATCGTATCTATAAGTTACGCACCTTTGAGGAGGCTCCTGACCAGCAGACAGCTCTAGATGTGATCCGCAAGGCTCTAGAGCCTATCGTGGGCGACTCTTTGCTAAGGCCTATCACGGACGATGACTTAGCGCGTCTCCTAGAGATCAAGATGGCACGGATCCTCAAATTTAACCTAGAGAAAAACGAGCAGCTCATCCTGCGCCTCACCGAGGAGATGGCGCAGATACAGCACCACCTAGACCACCTCACCGACTACACAATACACTACTACAACTCGCTCCTAGAGGAGTATGGTGCTGGCTGGGAGCGACGCACTCAGATCGGACACTTCGGCACGATCGAGGCTACGAAGGTGGTCGAGGAGAATCTCAAGCTCTACATAGATCGCAAGATGGGCTTCGCGGGGACTGGCATCAAGGGCGGAGAGTATGTGTGCGACTGTAGTGAGATAGACGATATGATCGTCTTCTTCCGTGACGGCACCTATATGATTACCAAGATCGAGGAGAAAAAGTTCCTCGGCAAGGAGCGTGTCCTACATATCAATAAGTATGTGCGAGGAGACAAGCGCACGATCTACAATGCGATCTATCTAGATGGCAAGACGAAGACTTCGTTTATCAAGCGCTTTCACGTATCGTCTAGCGTGCGTGACCGAGAGTACGACTTGACTATGGGCGCTCCCGGCAGCAAGGTACTCTACTTCTCTGCCAATTCCAACGGAGAGGCGGAGAGTGTGACGATCAAGTTGCTCCGTGGAGGTACCTCGCGACGCATACTCTTCTTTGACAAAGACTTTGCAGACATTGCTATCAAGGGACGCACCGCCAAGGGCAACATTGTGACGCGCGCTCCAATCGAGCGTATCTCACTTAAGGAGCAAGGTGGCTCAACACTCGGAGGACGCAAGGTGTGGTTTGACCCAGATGTGAACCGTATCAACTACAACGACCAGGGGGACTACCTAGGCGAGTTTGAGTCTAGCGACCGCATCCTCGTCATTCTCCCGTCGGAGCAGGTCTACACGACCGACTTTGGCGAGAGCAACCACTTCTCTGAGTCACCCAAGATCATCGAGAAGTACGACCCCGACAAGGTCTGGAGCGTCATCTACACCACACCCGAGGGAGTTACCTACATCAAGCGTGTCTCTATGCCCGATAGGAAGAAGCCACAACCGATCATAGAACCCGAGGAGCAACTACTAGCACTCACCGACGAGGCTGAGGCGCAGTTTACCCTGATCACGAAGCCACAAGGACGTAAGAAGGCTGCGACGATAGAGATCTCCGTGGCTGAGTATGAGCCACTCAAGAAGATCTCCGCACGTGGCAAGCGGATCACTGCACTACCTCTCGACAGCTTTGCAAAGGTTGAACTCGTAGCTGACGAAACGGAGGAAGAGGCAGAAGAGCTAACCGACGAATGAGCCAAGCGACACACTCTATGAGACAACGATTACGACACCGCCTTCTACTGCTTTGCGTGGGGCTATCACTGCTGAGTACGAGCCGCTCGCTCTCTGCTCAGGAGGCAGATACGACTACCACAACTACAACAACTACTACCACGACAGCCACTACACCCTACCGGCTGCTCTACCTATCGCATGAGTTTCGCTTCGGGTGGAACACATTATATAATGAGTACCTCTCACCGCTCTACTACCGTGGTCACTCGCTGAGCTACCGACTCTCCTCAGAGGCTCCACTCACACAGGCTCACCCTGAGTGGCTCCTCTTGCAAAGCACACAGATCACTGGTGGACAGCTGCTCAACCCCGCACGCACTGGAGCTACCAGTCACCTCGCTTTCGACACGAAGTGGAGCTTCGTGCATCAGTGGCGTCTGCCCTTTGGGATGGTCGTTGGCGTAGGACCTGGCGTTATGATCGAGGGAGCTACCTCTTACAACGGGCGCAACCAAAACAACCCGGCCGATCAGCAACTCAATGGAGATCTGACGGCACAAGCTTTGGCAGCCTACCGCCTTCGCATTGGGTGGTTCGTCGCAGACCTGCGCCTGCAGATGACCTCAGCACTGGTCGGTCTAGGCTTCGCACCATATTATAATGAGTCTTACCTGCAGGCTTACTACTACGACAAGATCATCAACCACTTTGCCCTGCACACCTTCGGTCGACGGCATTACTACCAGGTAGGACTTGCTCTAGACATACCTATATGGCGCATTATGACCCTGCGTATAACCTACGACTACACCAACTCGGCAAGACGTATCCACTCCATCTATCGAGGCTTCTCGGGACACTATCTAGGAGTCGGTCTAGCCACTTACTTACGCCCCTTCAGAGGGTATCAAGAGGTGCACAATGCAAACCACACGACTGCCATCAGCTTATGAATCTAACGAAACTACATAGCGGACTTGTCACCCTGCTACTCCTACCGTTGCTGCTTGCTTGCACACAAGAGCCTGAGGAGCAGCTGTACACGAGGGACTATCAGACCAACTTCACCGCACTCTGGACCATACTAGACGAGGGGTACTGCTTCTTTGACGATAAGCTCCCAGCCGCAGGCGATACCACTTGGAGCGACCTCAAGGAGATCTACACACCTCTGGTACAGCAATGCCAGTCGGAGGACGAGTTCTTCGACCTGATGGTAGAGCTGATGTGTCACCTCAAGGATGGACATGTCAATCTCTTCGCTCCCTTTGATGTTGGAGGGTGGGATATTCGCAAAGGAGCTAGATACTGTCTAGATAGTCGCATACGCAACCTTTATCTACAGCCTCATGTGCGTCGTGCTGGATCGATCTACTATACGCCGATCACCTACAATGGACATGCTGCTGACTCAATCGGCTATATGGTGATCCCCTCTTTCTCCTCGTCCATCTCCTTGACTCATCTACATGCTGTCTTCACAAGACTAGCGCACTGTCGTGGTCTGATCATCGATATGCGTAACAATGGCGGTGGACTGCTGACCAATGCGGATCGTCTGGCTAGCGTCTTGATCCCCTCCGATACGATCGTCGGCTATATGAGTACGAAGACCGGTCCTGGACACCAAGACTTCGGACCACTCAAAGAGATTCGAGTCTCTCGCGCTTCCATCAGTTGGCAGCGCCCTACGGTGATCCTCGTGGATCGTGGCACTTACAGCGCAGCTAACTCACTCGTGGCTTATGTCAAGGGGACGACCCGACATGTCCTCTTTATGGGGGATCGTACGGGTGGTGGCGGTGGTCTACCTCGTAGTAGCGAACTGCCCAACGGCTGGTGGCTACGCTACTCCTCCTCTCGTATGTACGACGCTCAGCGACACGGCATCGAGGCAGGCATCGAGCCACACATCATCCAGGAGCAGACCGATGAGGCGACAGCGCAACAGCAAGACGCCCTCATAGAGCGCGCTATCACGATACTCCTCGCAGCGACGAAGTAATCCACCGCACAGATCTGGAGACTGTTGCAATAGTCACATCAGACCTATACACGCAAAAAGAGCCTTCCCTCTCGGGAGGCTCTTTTTGTGACCGCGGCAGGATTCAAACCTGCAACCTTTTGATCCGTAGTCAAATGCTCTATTCAGTTGAGCTACGCGGCCGATGAAAACTAAACCCTTAAAAAAACGACAAACGAAAGAGGTGAAACAGACGGTCGCTCACAAGAGTGAAGCGTTCCTCCCCGTTTGCAGATGCAAAGGTACAACAATTTTCGGAACCTGCAAGCCTTTTCCGCAAAAAACTTTCAGCGCAACGAGCAAATGCGACCTAGGATAGCTCACAACATCAAGAGAAACAATGAGATAAACCATATAAAAAACATTCCTCCCAAATCTCTTCACGAAGCCTTCGTTCCAGCTCAAATGTAGAGCTTAGACTCCGCAAGTCTCGCCATTAACCCTAGGTAGGGACGCACAGTCGTCATTCCGTTGTGTCAAAGCGAGACGTGTAACCCTGTGTAGGGACGCTCGGCTAGTGTCTAGCGAGAGGGCGTCCGTTGCATCAAAGGTTACAGCATCGTGGTTTTAACGAGGACGGACGCTCAGGTCGAGCGTCCCTACACAGGGTTACACGTCTCCAATCACTCCGACTGCTCCGATCACATCCGATAATTCCGATCACATCCGATGACTCCTCCACCTAACCTCTGATATCTAATATCTAACCTCTAATTCGTTCCCTACGTGGCAAATCTCAATTCTCCACGTGGCAATTTTTTATTCTCCACGTAGGCGAGGATCATTTCTTCGGACATATCATTTGATTCTTCCGAAGTTTTATTTCTCGCCTACGTGGGCATTTTTTAGTTTCCACCGAGAGATTTGGGAATCCCTACGTGAGTATTTGCTTTTCCTGCCAAATGGGAGAGGAGGGGAGCTCAGGACGTAAACGACTATCTTTGTATAGCATTTGCTATGAACTCACCTTACCGCCCCTCAATAGAGATTGACCATTAGTCCTAGGAATATAATGCGTCAGCCCTGATCCTCACTCCCCTACAACCATCGTGGCCCCCAATTAATCGTATATAGGTATTCGCCCTGGAGCAAATCAGCACAGTTAGGTATTTTCGACAAGGAGAATGACCCGTAACTTTGCATAGATAAAGGGGAACAATGAGTTACGATGCTCCCCGATCACCTGTAATTCAAATAAACATCTATCTATGCAACAGAAACGATTACGTTTTAGCACATTACTCTTGTGCCTCTTGCTCCCGCTCATCGGGCAGCTGCAGGCGCAGACCATAGACTTGGGAGACTTTGCCAATCCCTCGTCACACTTCAATCAGAGCATCGGGCAGACGGCGCCCTTTGACTTTGATTACCTCAGTAGCGTCACCCAGCAGATCTACACCGCTGCGGAGCTACAAGGACTAGAGGGCAAGGAGATCACCAAGCTCGCCTTCCAGATCTATTTGTCTGATGGTGAGTCCTACAACACAGAGTACACCAACGACCTCCAGATCTACCTCACCAACGTATCCGACGACCACTTTGAGCCAGTAGCTGGCAAGTATCACTGGCTACCTATCAATGCCGAGCAGGATCTCTATATGAAGAAGACGATCACGCTCGATCTGATGGACTTGACCATCAATGGTAATCACGAGACCTCAAAGGCTGGCGTAGACTATCACACGCTAGAGCTAGAGCTCGACAAGCCTTTTGTTTACACAGGGCAGTCTATCCTCCTCTCCGTACGCTCTAAGGCTAGTAAGCCTGCCGTTGATGGAGCTGGAAGATCCTATATCGAGTTCTGTAGCTATCCTAAGAATGTCAAAGAGATGCCCGTCCGCACGATCAATAAAGCGACAGACAAACCTATCAGCGAGGGCTTCGTCGGTGTACTCGGTGAGACCGCTGATCGTGGACAGAAGGATCGTGCCGTAATGCGCATCACCTTCCGCGATGCCAGCACGCCTCAGCCTAGCTACGACCCCGTACACCCTGTCGTACAGCTCACCAAGGCTGGATCTCTAGCCAAGCTGATGCAGGGGATGGATCTCCTCAAGTGCCAGTCCATCACGATATCGGGTCCGATGAATGCTGAGGACTGCCAGACAATCCGTGACAACATGGGCAATCTGACAGAGATCAACATCGCAGATGCGACCTTTGCTGAGGATCAGCTACCCGACAGAGCCTTTTACAATATGCCTCTCGTTAGCACGGTGACACTCCCCCTCACCCTCAAGGTGGTTGGCGAGAGTGCACTAGCTCAGATGGCTCAGCTGGAGGAGGTCCTCCTCGGCAGTCAAGTCACTAAGATATGCGATAGTGCCTTTGCACAGAGTAGCCGTCTGACCAAGCTCAGCCCGATGCCTGCGCTGACCACTATTGGTGCTTACGCATTCAAAGAGTGTGTGGCACTCGCCTCTTTCCCCTGGCCTGAGACACTGACGACACTAGGTATGGAGAGCTTCTCTGGCTCTGGACTCACCGAGGTGCGCCTGCCCAATGTTGCTGTCGTACCTAGCACTTGCTTCGCCAGCTGTAAGGCTCTTGCAAAAGTGTATCTCGGAGCCAAGACGACAGAGGTTATGTATGGCGCATTTGCTCAGTGTACGGCGCTGACAGATATTACTGTCGAGGCTGTGCAGCCGCCTAAGGCTCACATCAGAGCCTTCAATGGGCTCAAGCCTGCGGACATCAGCAGCATCAATCTCTTCGTACCTAATGATGCGCAAGAGGCTTACAAGGAGGCTAATGTTTGGAAGGGATTCCACATCGCCCCCATCCCAGGGACTGAGCCACAGATCAAGAAGTATCTACTCACCTATCGTGTCATCGGAGAGCACGGCACGCTATCGGCCACAATGGCTATCGGCACCGCAATCCCCTCACAGACAGAGATCGAGGAGCATACGGCTATCACCTTTACCGCAGACCCTGATCTTGACTACGTCGTCAAGAGCTTTAAGGTCAATGGTACAGAGACCCCGATGACCGCTGGAGAGCAAAACAGCCAGACGTATACGCTCAACATCGAGGCTGCCACAGAGGTAACCGTTGAGTTCGTCCATCGTCCCTATACGGTCACTTACTCTGTACGAGACAATGTGGGAGGTACGATCACAGCTACCTACAAGGGGCAGCCTCTCGACTCAGGAGCTACGACAGCTGCCGGGGAGTCTGAGACAATCATCTTCACAGCACATCCCGCAGAGCACTACCACGTCAAGAAGTGGGTTGTCAATGGTAAGGAGGGACCCAAGCCTGCTGAAAATAATCAGTGGCAAGTGATCTCTGGCAAGGATTACGTCGTCGAGGTTATCTTCGAGCGTGACAAGGTCTACTATATGGTCGATGTATCACAGGAGGGCAATGGTGGCCCCATCTACCTAGAGGTAGGTGGCGTACGTAGTGCGCTCAAGAGCAAAGTGCCTGAGAACATGGACATCCGCGTCTATGTCGAGCCCGACAAGGGCTACCGTCTAGACTATTGGATGGTCAATAAGGAGCGCATCAACCCTGTCGACGGCTCACTAGAGTACACCACCAAGGCAACGAAGGATCTACGCATCGTAGCCTACTACGCCAAGGAGGAAGAGGGCAACGCCATCGATGCGCCTACAGCTGCCACGGCAGATGTAGCTATTGCCCTAGAGGGTCAGACGATTACCCTGACCAGCAATACGGGTAGTGCGCTCGGCACCATCGCCCTCTATGACTACGCAGGTCGTCTCATCGAGCAGCGTGTCGTAGCCGACAAGCTCTGCACGCTCACCGCTCCACAGGCTGGCGTATACTTACTCTCTATCGGCACGACCACTGCAAAGGTCTGTGTCAAGTAAGGTGCTTATGTAGCGCTCACATCCAAGCTTCCTAACCTTACTATATAGGAGGCAACCCGTCAGGACGCACGGACGTGTCACCCACTCATGGGGTAGGCGCGATCCGTGCGTCCTTTTTTTATTATGGCTGTCCGACTACGCTATTTCGACCCATCTACAGTTTCTCACCTATGAAACTCTAGTTTCACCCATATAAGACTCTTACCTGATAGCAATATTTTTATGAAAGGAGGGATTAGAGATTAGAAGACAGAGACGGGGGATGCTGTATCTGCACACTTTTTTGTACCTTTGCCTCTAGAAGAGGATGAGTCACTAGATCGACGCACTCCCCTCTAGCTGTACAGATACAAAGAGTTGCACGATACGATACAGCTTGTACGGAGAGGCTTACGATCTGCTACAGAGGTAGATTTGGCTCTGCTTCGACCTAGATTATAACGACCGAGCAGAGCGTCCCATATCACACAGGACTGACCCATCACTCAGCCTATTCACACATTACACACCTTACTTAGGTCGACCGAGTATGCTAGCCAGCTGTCTCGCCACAGCATCTGCTAGATCGTTGACTCCGTTGCCTCTATCATCTCATATGTAGCTCTCCGAGGCTCAGCGTTGTAGCGTGATAGCCCTTTGCAACAAGCCGTAAGGTGCATTTATCCAGCATAACATCAGTACATCATGCAGAAGTACACCATCGTAGATCTCAATGGTATGACGGAAGAGCAACTCAAAGAGGTTGCCTCCCAACTAGAGATTACCAAGATGGCCTCCGAAAAGAAAGAGGTCATCTACCAAATTCTAGACGCTCAGGCAGAGGCTGTAGCCACCCAAACCGTAGAGCAGCAGAGCAACAAGCGCAAAGAACGACAGAGCAACTCCCGCAACAACCGATCTAAAGAGGAGAAAAAGGACGCTAAAGACGACAATAACAAGCCAGAGCAAAAGAAAAAATCTAACTCGCGACAGAACAAGCGCTCCACTAAAACGGATAAGCAAGACGCAGCTAACCAACCCTCTGAGATAGATCGCCAAGAGGCTATCGCTATCGTCGAGGAGGCAGCCGCTACGCAGTCTGAGGAGAAGGGCGCAAAGCGCAACAACAACAACCAGCGCAACAACAATAATAATAAGGAGCGCAGCAATCGAAACAACAACAAGCGCCAAGAGCAGACGAACCAGTCTGACAAGGAGGATAAGCGTCCTCAAACCAAGCAAGAGGCAGAGGAGCAGCGACAGGAGGAGGAGACGCCGATGGTCTTTACCCACCCTGATGCGGACTCACTACTTGGCGAGGTACTAAGCGAGTCACACAAAGACCACAAAGAGACAACGGCAGAGGAAGACTCTGACGAACCAGCGCAAAAGGGTAAGCAACAGAACAACAAAGGTAAAGAGGAGGCGGAAGAGACTTCGTACGACTTCTCCGACATACTGACTGCTAGCGGACTGCTAGAGGTTTCTCAAGAGGGATACGGCTTCCTCCGTAGCTCTGACTACAACTACTTCCCCTCACCGGACGATATCTACGTCCCAGCCGACATGATCAAAAAGTGGCACCTCAAGACGGGTGACGTCGTCGAGGGTAGCATACGTCCACCGAAAGGTAATGAGAAGTACTTCCTACTACAGAACATCCTGCTCGTCAATGGACGTCATCCGAAGGAAAATCTGGATCGTGTCTCCTTTGATATGCTGACACCACTCTTCCCAGAGGAGAAGTTTAAGCTAGAGTCTCAGGGCATCGCAGCTGTCTACGACAAGACCGCTATGCGCATCGTGGATCTAGTCACCCCCATCGGCAAGGGACAGCGTGGACTCATCGTTGCCCAGCCTAAGACTGGTAAGACGATGCTACTCAAGGACATTGCCAATGCAATCTCTGCCAATCATCCTGAGGTCTATATGATCATTCTCCTGATCGATGAGCGTCCCGAGGAGGTGACCGATATGGCTCGCAATGTCAATGCTGAGGTGGTCGCCTCGACCTTTGACGAACCAGCTGCCAACCATGTGAAGCTCGCTGAGCTAGTGCTAGCTAAGGCTAAGAGTATGGTCGAGAGTGGTCACGATGTGCTCATCATGCTAGACTCAATCACGCGACTCGCTCGTGCTTACAATACGGTACAGCCTACCTCGGGCAAGATCCTCTCGGGAGGTATCGAGGCTAATGCCCTACAAAAGCCGAAGCGCTTCTTCGGAGCTGCACGAAACATCGAGCATGGCGGTAGTCTCACCATCTTAGCGACGGCTCTGACAGAGACGGGCTCCAAAATGGACGATGTCATCTTTGAGGAGTTCAAGGGTGCTGGCAATATGGAGCTACAGCTTGACCGCCGCCTCTCCAATAAGCGTATCTTCCCCGCTATCGACATCCTCGCTAGTAGCACCCGTCGTGATGACCTCCTACTAGACTCGACGACTTTGCAGCGTATGTGGATCCTACGCAACCACCTATCTGATATGAATACGGTAGAGGCGATGGAGTTTCTCAAGCAGCGCATCGAGCTGACGGAGACCAACCTAGAGTTCCTCGCCTCGATGAACGATTAGGTCTCGAGGAGCCACTAGCAACCAGAGACTTAACGATGTCTTCTAGCACTTCCGCGTATATTCAATTAGTAAATGCAACTCATACCTACAAAAAATGGATCGCACCCTA
>URDQ01000046.1 GCA_900546675.1 uncultured Porphyromonas sp.
GACCTACGTGTCCGCCCGCAGAATAGACTGCGCTCAGGTGAGGACGGGCGGACACTCAGGTCCGCCCCTACGGTGGAAGCCCCCACACCGCTGAGCGGTTCACCCGAAGAGAAGTCGACCGAGCTCCCGAAACGAGAAAAGACTTCGCATTTCGCTTGCATATGAACTTAAAAAGTAGCGGGTCACTCGTCATACGAGCCATATCAGTCGCTACTCGTGAGGTTTGCAGTCGTGGGGTGGTGGATTATTCGCAAAATATTCGTACCTTTGAAGAGTTGTACGACAATGGCTACATAAAGGCTGATACTTACAGTATCACGAAGAGTATGCTAGGCGGGGAATTGCTTGGATCCTTCTTACTCCGAGCGGTTCTGACGCTATGCTTGTACCTAGCGGTCAAGTGCAGGCTGTACGTCATAGTAGCTCTGTCGTAGCGGTGCCAAAATGATGTTACGATCTGGTACCCCGAGCGACCAAAAACAATCAACGATAGTAAGTTCAAAATATATAAACACATAGATCTATGAAAAAATCAATCGATAAAGCAGGACTCAAAGCTAAGCTGCACGATGGTATGTCTATCATGATCGGGGGATTTCTCGCTAATGGAACTCCTGAACGCATTGTCGACGTGCTGGTCGAGAGTGGGGTCAAGGATCTCACGATGATCGTCAACGACACCTCTTATCCTGACCGTGGCTGTGGTCGTCTCATCGCCAATAAGCAGGTCAAGCACCTGATCGTCTCGCACATCGGTACGAACCCAATGACCGCTGAGCAGATGAACAATGGTGAGCTGGAGGTCGAGTTTAGCCCTCAGGGTACACTCGCTGAGCGTATCCGCGTAGGTGGCTGCGGTCTCGGTGGTGTCCTAACGACTACGGGTCTGGGTACGATCATCGCTGATGGCAAGAAGGTGATCAACATCGACGGTCAGGACTACCTCCTCGAGTTGCCACTACGTGCTGATATGGCTTTTGTCAAGGGTACGGTCGGTGACGAGACGGGTAACCTCGTTTACAAGGGTACGACACAAAACTTCCAACCCCTAATGGCTATGGCTGCTGACTGCGTCGTCGCTGAGATTGACGAGATCGTCCCCGTAGGGCAGATCAGCCCCGAGGCTGTACACACCTCTGGTATCTTTGTGGACTACATCTTTGAGTAAGCCACACAGAGACTCTATGACTCTATATCTATACAGAAGTCGGAGCGCTGTGGTATGAGCCTCTAGGTAGGCTCTCCTGAATGCAAGCTCTGACCCATCAATCACTTTAATTATCCCCAAAACAATGGCAAATCCAAAATCAATGATCCGTCTACGTATGTCTAGTGCCGATGCACACTATGGTGGTAACCTCGTAGATGGTGCTAAGATGCTACAGCTCTTTGGCGATGTGGCTACTGAGCTACTCATCATACAAGATGGCGACGAGGGTCTCTTCTGCGCCTATGACAAGGTCGAGTTCCTCGCTCCAGTATATGCTGGTGACTATATAGAGGCTGTCGGTGAGATCACCGAGGTCGGTAATTCATCACGCCAGATGCAGTTTGAGGCACGCAAGGTGATCGCTCCACGCACCGACATCAGTGCTTCTGCAGCAGATGTCCTCGAGGAGCCTGTCGTCGTATGCCGTGCACATGGTACCTGCGTAGTACCTAAGAAGTGCCAGCGCAAGTCTTAATCTATTCATCTCTCTAAAGCAGTAACTATCTATGGATAAACTAATCCTGACGGCAGCGATCTGCGGTGCCGAGGTAACCAAAGAGCAGAATCCCGCTGTCCCCTATACAATCGATGAGATCGTACGTGAGGCTAAGTCCGCATACGATGCTGGAGCAGCTGTCATCCACGTCCATGTCCGTGAGGACGATGGTACACCGACACAGTCCAAGGCACGCTTTAAGGAGGCTCTGGACGCTATCTACAAGGTGATCCCTGACGTGATCATCATCCCCTCGACGGGTGGTGCGGTAGGCATGACCGCTGAGGAGCGCCTGCAGCCTACAGAGCTGATGCCTGAGATGGCTACGCTAGACTGCGGTACGTGCAACTTTGGTGACGATGTCTTCGAAAACACGATCCCTATGATGCGTGCTTTCGGTAAGCGTATGATCGAAAACAATATCAAGCCTGAGTACGAGTGCTTTGAGATGGGTCACCTAGATACCATCCTGCGTCTCGCTCAGAGAGGTGAGGTGCCAGGAGATCCTATGCAGTTTAACTTCGTGCTAGGTGTCTTCGGCTGTACGCCCGCTACGGCTGACAACCTCGCTTGGCTCGTTAAGAATATCCCCGCAGACGCTACCTGGACAGCTACCGGCATCGGTCGTCACGAGTTCCCACTAGCAGCAGCTGCTATCGGTATGGGCGGTCACGTACGTGTCGGCTTTGAGGATAACCTATATCTCTCTAAGGGTGTCCTCGCTAAGAGCAATGGCGAGCTAGTCGCTAAGGCTGCACGCATAGCTCATGAGCTGGGTCGTGAGATCGCTAACCCCGCTGAGGCTCGTCAGATCCTTTCGCTGGCTCCTCGCCACTAGTTAAGGATATTGATTATCCCCCTATTTACTAATACAATCACACAATCAATCATATCAACTTTTATATGCAGAAGAAAGGAAACAAGTATGGCACGCACCGTGTCATCTCTCCTAAGGGCGTACTACCACAGCCCGCAGACAAGATCGACAACAACATGGATGAGATCTACGACAACGAGATCCTCATCGATGTACAGACGCTAAACATTGACTCAGCTAGCTTCACGCAGATCGAGGAGCAGGCTGGTGGCGACAAGGCAAAAATCGCCGAGATCATGATGGGCATCGTCGAGAAGCAAGGCAAGCACCGCAACCCAGTCACAGGCTCTGGTGGTATGCTCCTCGGTACTGTCGAGAAGATAGGTGATGCGCTCAAGGGTAAGATAGACCTCAAGGAGGGTGACAAGATCGCTACCCTCGTATCCCTCTCACTGACTCCTCTACGCATCGACAAGATCAAGGATATCCGTCCCGACATCGATCAGGTCGACATCGACGGTAAGGCTATCCTCTTCGAGAGCGGTATCTACGCTAAGATCCCTGATGATCTGCCCGAGAACCTCGCTCTCTCAGCTCTAGACGTAGCTGGTGCTCCTGCTCAGGTAGCTAAGCTAGTCAAGCCAGGCGACACAGTCCTGATCATCGGTGCTGGTGGTAAGAGCGGTATGCTCTGCTGCTACGAGGCTAAGAAGCGTGCTGGTGTCACGGGTAAGGTGATCGGTATGTGCCACTCACAGCGTAGTACAGATCGTCTGAAGGCGCTCGGCTTCTGCGACTATGTCTTCTCAGGCAACGCTACACAGCCTGTACCTGTTATGGAGGAGATCGAGAAGCTTACTGACGGTAAGATGTGTGATGTCACGATCAACAATGTCAACATCACCGATACGGAGATGACCAGTATCCTCTGTACGAAGGATGATGGTGTCGTCTACTTCTTCTCTATGGCTACGAGCTTTACCAAGGCTGCTCTAGGCGCAGAGGGTGTCGGCAAGGACGTGACGATGATCGTGGGTAACGGTTACACCAAGGGTCACGCAGAGATCACACTACAGGAGCTCCGTGAGAGCGAGGCTCTACGTAAGATCTTCACTGAGCTATATGCTTAAGTGAATGGATAAGAGATTAGAGCGTATCCAAGACGCTCTAATCTCTTACTCTTTACATATCGAATTTCAATCCCCTATCAATCACACACACAATGAACGAAAGCAGAAGAAAGGAGTTCTTTCCCGAAGTCTCTGACGCTGATTGGAATGATTGGCACTGGCAGGTACGTAACCGTATCGAGACACTTGACCAGCTCAAAAAGTATATCAAGCTAACTCCCGAAGAGGAGGAGGGTGTACGTGAGTCGCTCAAGACGATCCGCATGGCTATCACGCCTTACTACCTAAGCTTGATTGACCCCAATGACCCTAACGATCCTGTACGTAAGCAGTCGATCCCTACGATCAATGAGCTACACGTGAGCCCAGAGGATCAGCTAGACCCGCTGAGCGAGGATGAGGACTCACCCGTACCAGGACTGACACACCGCTATCCTGATCGTGTGCTCTTCCTAATTACCGACATGTGCTCTATGTACTGTCGTCACTGCACGCGTCGTCGCTTTGCCGGACAGAAGGACGCTGCCTCTCCTAAGGAGCGCATCGAGAAGTGTATCGAGTATATCGAGCAGACGCCTGAGGTGCGTGACGTGCTCCTCTCAGGAGGTGACGCACTCATGGTCAGCGACCAGATGCTAGAGTATATCATACAGCGTCTGCGTGCTATACCTCATGTAGAGATCATCCGTATCGGATCCCGCACTCCTGTCGTATGTCCTCAGCGTATCACACCTGAGCTGGTACAGATGCTGAGCAAGTATCACCCGATATGGCTCAACACGCACTTTAACCACCCCAACGAGGTGACTCGCGAGAGCCGTGAGGCGTGCGAGCGTATGGCTAATGCTGGTATACCTCTAGGTAATCAGTCGGTGCTACTACGTGGTATCAACGACTGCCCATCGATCATGAAGCACCTCGTCCATGAGTTGGTCAAGATGCGCGTACGTCCATACTATATATATGTATGTGACCTCTCGCAGGGTATCTCACACTTCCGCACGCCTGTCTCCAAGGGTATCGAGATCATCGAGGCGCTACGTGGACATACGTCGGGCTACGCTGTACCTACCTTCGTCGTAGATGCTCCAGGTGGTGGTGGCAAGACTCCTGTCATGCCTACCTATGTGATCTCTCAGTCGCCCCACCGTGTGGTGCTGCGCAACTATGAGGGGGTCATCACGACCTACACAGAGCCTAGCGACTATAAGGAGGAGCCCTGTCAGTGTCCTGACTGCAAGAAGGCGCGTCACGAGGGTGTCTACGGACTACTCACGGGTGATCGCCTAGCTATGGCTCCTGAGCATCTAGATCGCAAGGAGCGTAGCCGTAAGTGGCGCGAAGCTCACAAGGAGTAAGCGGCACAGACCTGTCACACTGTTGATTACGTAGCTCTCTGTAGTAAATCAAACTATCGACTGATGCCATTCATCGCAAACATAGCTCAGCTCAAGAGTCTCGCTATCGTAGGGACCGCCAAGAATGTGGGTAAGACGGAAAGTCTGAACTACATACTCGGTGCGCTACGTGAGCGACATCCTGAGCTACAGCTGGCGCTGACGTCGATCGGCATCGATGGAGAGCTACGTGATCAAGTGACACAGACGGACAAGCCTGAGATAACCCTACACAATGGGATGCGCTTTGTGACGGCGGAAAACTTCTTTCGCAAGAAGCTCCTACCCGCCGAGATATTTGACATCGATCGCATCTATTCCTCCTCGATCGGGCGGCTTATCTATGCACGAGCACGAGGCATCGGCAAGACGCTCATCGCAGGTCCCCCCTCGACGGGAGGTCTGCGTCGTGTAGTCGCCAGAATGAGTCAGGAAGGGGTTGATCTGACACTCATCGATGGAGCGCTCTCACGTCTCTCGCTAGCATCTCCCTCGGTGGCTGAGGGTATGGTACTCGCCACGGGTAGTGCTTACTCGGCTCAGCCTGAGCAGCTGATCAAGCGCATGCGTGAGTTGATGCGTCTGATCCGTCTGCCACAGCTGGCAGACAGAGCGCTCGCTGAGCAGCTCGCTGAGGTGGACAAGGGCGTTCGTCTCATAACAACTGAGGGGGCTATCGTAGATCCAGGCTTTGCCTCGGCGCTTACCCCCGATATGTGGCGAGACACCACTTGGCTGGCTGAGGGAGATATGCTCTATGTGCCAGGCGTGGTCAGCGACAAACTATTGAATCAGTTGAGGCTCATAAAGCGACACCGACAGCTTGTGGTCAAAGACTTTACTCGTATCTTTGCATCGGGACAAGCTGTACAGAGTTATCTAGCTACTGGCAGGGAGATAAAGACTCTATATAGTAGTAAGCTCATAGCGGTCACCTTCAACCCGCTAGCCCCCTCAGGCTATCGGCTAGACAGTGAGCGTATGTGTGAGCGTCTATCCGAGACTCTTGGGGTACCTGTATATGATGTTAGAAGGCTATGAAAGACCTACGTAGTTGTATAGACCAAATAAGCGGACTGCGCTATGTCGTGGAGGAGATGCACTTCAACTCTTCTCCAGGACGTATGGCTATGCTGGCTACACCCTGGAGTAGTGAGGTGGAGACTATCGAGCAGCGACTAGATGAGGTGACCCGCTACATAGGCTATATCTCTGACCAAGAGCAGCAGAAGGGTATGCAAGAGGTGGCGATACATCTCTGCGACCTGATGAATGTATCGGGCTCTATCGAGACGATCAGACAGCCGCAGGTCATCTGTAGCGACATCGACCTCTTTGAGATCAAGCGACTCGCACTCATCGAGGAGAAGGTGCGTCGCCTTGCCGAGCAGTATCATCTGGAGATCCTACAGTGCCACACACTCACTGAGGTCGTGGATATACTGGACATCGACGGGGAGCGACTACCGAGCTTCTACATTAGCGATAGCTACAGTGCTGTGCTGCGCTCGCTGCGCAAGCAGATGGAGCGCACATCTGAGGAGACCGAGCGAGACGAGCTAGCCGTCCAATGCGCTATCGAAGAGGATCGCGTACGAAAGCGACTCACCGAAGCTTTGCATCCTTATGCTGATCAGATAGAGGAGGCTCTAGAGGCTTTGGCACAGATTGACAAGCTTCACGCTATCGCTCAGTGGGCTTTGGCATATGGTTGCTGCCGTCCTAAGCCTATACGCTCTGGCGAGAGTACTCTGACAGACCTAATACACCCAGAGGTGGCTCATCACCTAGCTGAGAGACAGGACAAGTTCCAGCCAGTGACGATCTCCTACACGGATCAGCCTACGCTCATCACAGGAGCTAATATGGCGGGCAAGAGCGTCCTGCTCGCTTCGATAGGACTAGCGCAGTGCCTGATGCAGTTTGGCTGCTACGTGACGGCACGACAAGCTCAGCTGGTACCAGTCGATGAGGTGATCTTCTCTATCGGAGACGATCAAGACATCAAGTCGGGACTCTCTTCCTATGGTGCTGAGATGCTACGCCTGAACCGAATTATCGAGTCGGTCAAGGAGGGTAAGCAGGTCTTAGCACTCATTGATGAGCCCGCACGCACGACCAATCCCGAGGAGGGACACGCTCTGGTGAGTGCCCTCGTACAGCTCTTCGCTCAGTATGCTGTGCGAGCTATCATCACGACACATTACAGCGGCATCTTGGGGCGATGCCACAGATGGAGAGTACGCGGCTTCGTGGAGGAGCGTCTACGCAAGCCCCTCGAGATCAACCAGCTCAATCGTTGTATCGACTACTCTCTCATAGAGGATACCCAGACCGATGCGCCTCACGAGGCTCTGCGCATTGCAGAGATACTAGGCATGGACAGGGAGCTATTAGATTTATGCGAAAAGAACTTAGCAACAAAGAATGAAGACAAGTAAAGTAGGTATAGACTTTGCCAAAGTGGACAAAGCACGCAACGCTGCCGGCGCTATCGCCGAGGACGTGCAGAGCTTTGTTGACCGCTATACGACTGTGACGGTCGAGCGCACGCTCTGTCGCTTCGTCGGGATTGACGGAGTAGACGAGCACGATGTGCCTCTGCCTAACGTCGTCGTGACACATCTCAAGGAGCAGGAGGCTCTCTCAGACGGAGTCTTCTTTTACCTTGCCAACGCAATGCTGGCTACGGGCATGGATCCACAGCAGATCGCTGAGGGAGTGGCTCGTGACGAGATCAACTTAACGCACTATCCAGCGCGCACACCTGAGGAGATAGCCGATGTGCTAGAGCCTTACATCCTCAAGGGTATGCAGCGCATCGTCGAGCATAGAGAGCGCCGTGAGAACTACCTCAACACGATCGGGGAGGGACCTAAGCCTTATCTCTATGTGATCGTCGCTACGGGTAACATCTACGAGGACGTCATCCAGGCGCAGGCTGCAGCACGACAGGGTGCGGACATTATCGCTGTGATCCGTACTACGGGACAGAGCTTGATCGACTACGTACCTTACGGCGCTACGACTGAGGGCTTCGGTGGTACCTATGCGACACAGGAGAACTTCCGCATCATGCGTAAGGCACTGGACGAGGTTGGCGAGGAGCGTGGCAAGTACGTACGTCTCTGTAACTACTGCTCGGGTCTCTGTATGCCAGAGATCGCTATCATGGGCGCTTTCGAGGGACTAGACGTCATGCTCAACGATGCCCTCTACGGTATTCTCTTCCGCGACATCAATATGCAGCGCACGATCATCGACCAATACACGAGTCGTGTGATCAATGGCTTTGCGGGCGTCATCATCAATACGGGTGAGGACAACTACCTCACGACGGCTGACGCTATCGAGCAGGCGCACACGGTCCTTGCGTCAGACTTCATCAATGAGCAGTTTGCCTTACGAGCTGCCCTTCCTGAGGAGCAGATGGGTCTAGGACACGCCTTCGAGATGGATCCAATGACCGAAAACGGATTCCTCTACGAGCTGGCGCAGGCTCAGATGACGCGTGAGATCTTCCCCAAGGCTCCACTCAAGTATATGCCTCCTACGAAGTTTATGACCGGAAACATCTTCCGTGGTCACATACAAGATGCACTCTTTAATATAATAGGTATCTGGACGCATCAGGGACTACAGCTCCTCGGTATGCCGACAGAGGCTATCCATACGCCTTTTATGAGCGACCGCTTCCTCTCGATCGAGAATGCGCGCTACATCTTCAATAATATGCGCTCCATCGGCGACGAGGTTGAGTTCAAGGAGGGTGGTATCATCCAGAGCCGTGCTCGTGAGGTGCTAGACAAGACGCTAGACCTCCTCGAGGAGATCAAGGGCGAGGGACTCTTTACCGCGCTCTCTAAGGGTATCTTTGCAGATATCAAGCGTCCTCTCGATGGAGGTCGTGGGTTGGACGGCGTCAAGCCAAAGAGCGACCGCTACTACAACCCAACACTAGAACTAATGAAGAACCGTAAGATACAAGGCAAGCTATGAGTGGAGGACTATATTCAATGGAGTCGAAGGACTTTGACCGTACCCTCGACCTTTCGCAAGTAAAGCCTTACGGCGACACCATGAACGATGGTAAGGTACAGCTCAGCTTCACGCTGCCTGTACCTAAAGGGGCTGAGGCCGAGGAGGCTGCCAAGCTCCTACTTAAGGAGATGGGACTACAAAACCCGATGGTTGTCTTCTCAGAGGAGCTGACCAAGGGCTTTACCTTCTTCAATTGTTATGGTAGTTGCACCCATACGGTTGACTACTCCAACATTTACGTGCCCAAGGTCGAGTCGACCACCTGGAGCATGGAGGAGACCGACGAGTACATCCGCACACACATCGGGCGCAAGCTGGTGGTGCTAGGAGCTAGCACAGGAACCGATGCGCACACGGTGGGTATCGATGCGATCATGAATATGAAGGGCTTCGCAGGTCACTACGGCCTAGAGCGCTATGATATGATTGACGCTTACAACCTCGGTAGTCAGGTGCCCAACGAGGAGCTCATCGCCAAGGGTATCGAGATGCATGCCGATGCCCTGCTTATCTCTCAGACAGTCACGCAGAAGGATGTACACATCAAGAATATGACCGAGTTCATCGAGCTCATCGAGGCTGAGGGGCTACGCGACAAGATGATCGTCATCTGTGGCGGTCCACGTATCTCGCACGAGCTGGCCAAGGAGCTAGGCTTTGACGCTGGCTTTGGTGCCAACACCTTTGCCGACGATGTGGCTTCGTTCATCTGTCAGGAGATCGTCCGTCGCAAAGAGGCTGCGGGTAAGTAATCACCCCCTTGGCTCCACAAACTAAGAAGTAATATAAATCAAGGTATAATACGATATGGAACTAGACAAGAATCAAGTCAGAGAGGTTATTGCCAAGCGCGTAGCCCTAGAACTAAAGGATGGCGATGTCGTCAACCTCGGCATCGGTCTACCCACGATGGTACCCAACTATCTCAAGTCAGACGTGCATGTGATGCTACAGTCTGAGAATGGTATGATCGGTATGGGTGGTGCTCCTGCAGCAGGCCAGGAGGATCCCCTTTGGATCAATGCTGGTGGTGGTGCTATCACCGCTGTGCCAGAGGCTGCCACCTTCGACAGTGCTACCTCCTTCGGTATCATCCGTGGAGGTCACGTGGATGTAAGCATCCTCGGTGCACTACAGGTCGATGAGGCTGGTGACCTAGCTAACTGGATTATCCCTGGCAAGCTTGCCCCTGGTATGGGTGGTGCTATGGATCTGCTCGTAGGTACACGCAAGGTGATCCTTGCTATGACCCACACCGCAAAGGGTAAGGCTAAGATCCTCAAGAAGTGTACTCTGCCACTCACAGCAGCTGGTCAGGTAGACCTCATCATCACCGAGCTATGCGTCATCGAGGTACGCAAGGGTCAGGGACTCTACGTCACAGAGATCCGTGACGGCGTCACACGTGAGGAGATAGAGGCAGCCACAGAGGCTACGCTACACTACGTGGACGATGTCAAGCCCATGCGTCAGTAGTCTTACGACACTACCCTTAGAGCCTGCCGCCTTCGGGCGACAGGCCTTATCAAGCAACAACACACTATTATAGACAATCATATTTCAAACTATGGACTTTAGTAAGACCCCACAAGAGGAGCTATTCTTGCAGATGATCAGAGAGTTTGCAGAGAAAGAGGTCAAGCCTCTCGCTGCAGAGATCGATGAGCAGGAGCGCTTCCCCATTGAGACTGTTCAGAAGATGAGCAAGCTGGGCATCATGGGTATCCCCATTCCCAAGGAGTACGGAGGCGCAGGCTCTACCGTACAGATCTACACGATGGCTGTCGAGGAGCTCAGCCGTGTCTGTGCTACCACAGGCGTTGTCGTCTCTGCTCACACATCACTCTGCTGCGATCCTATTATGAGCTTTGGTACAGAGGAGCAGAAGCAGCACTACCTCCCTAAGCTAGCTTCAGGCGAGTGGATCGGTGCATTTGGTCTCACGGAGCCCAATGCTGGTACAGACGCTTCTGCACAGCAGACCTTTGCAGTCGAGGAGGAGGAGTGCTACATACTCAATGGTAATAAGATCTTTATCACCAATGCTGAGTACGCTCACGTCTATATCATCTTTGCTATGACGGACAAGAGCAAGGGCAACAAGGGCATCTCCGCTTTTATCGTTGAGAAGGATGACCCTGGCTTTTCTGTAGGTAAGCCTGAGCTCAAGCTCGGTATCCGTGGCTCTGCTACGTGCGAGCTGATTATGGAGAACTGCCGCATCCCCAAGGATCGTCTCCTAGGTAAGGTAGGCGGTGGCTTTAAGGTAGCTATGCACACCCTCGATGGCGGACGTATCGGTATCGCTGCTCAGGCACTCGGCATCGCTCGTGGTGCTATGGATGAGACTGTCAAGTACACCAAGGAGCGCAAGCAGTTTGGTCGCAGCATCGCTAAGTTCCAGAACACACAGTTCCAGCTAGCTGACCTGCAGACGCGTATCGACTGCGCTAGCCTGCTCGTACGTCGTGCAGCGTGGTGCAAGGACAATGGTCTCTCTTACAACCTAGAGGCAGCCGAGGCTAAGCTCTTCTGCGCTGAGACCGCTATGGATATGACGACAAAGGCTGTACAGTTCCACGGTGGCTACGGCTACACCCGTGAGTATCCTGTAGAGCGCATGATGCGTGATGCTAAGATTACCGAGATCTACGAGGGTACCAGCGAGGTACAGCGTATGGTTATCGCAGCGCACCTACTCAAGTAATGACCCCTTAGGACACTTATTAGACATATGAAGATTATAGTATGTATCAAGCAGGTACCCGATACCACTGAGATCAAGCTCGACCCCGTCAAGGGCACTCTGATCCGTGATGGCGTACCCAGCATTATGAACCCCGACGATAAGGGGGCACTCGAGCAGGCTCTGCTTCTCAAGGATCAGTATGGCGCTGAGGTCAGCGTGATCACCATGGGTCCGCCCCAGGCTACAGCTATCATCCGTGAGGCTTTTGCTATGGGTTGTGACAAGGGCTACCTCATTTCAGATCGTCGCTTCGGAGGTGCCGATACCCTCGCCACCAGCTATACCATCTCTCATGCACTCAAGACGCTTGACTACGATATCATCCTAGCAGGTCGTCAAGCTATCGATGGTGATACAGCACAGGTAGGCCCTCAGATCGCTGAGCAGCTAGACCTACCTCAGATCACCTACGTAGAGCACGTAGACTATGATGGCAAGAAGACCTTGACCGTTATGCGCAACGTCGAGGAGGGACACGAGACCCTAGAGGTCGAGACTCCCTGTATGCTCACCTTCCTAGCATCTGCTTACGAGCCTCGCTATATGAACGTCAGCAGCATCATGACCGCCTTCGACAAGGAGATCACCACGCTGACGGCTGACAGCTTCCCCGTCGAGGAGGAGCGTCTAGGACTCAAGGGCTCTCCCACGCGTGTCAAGAAGTCCTTTACCAAGGGTGCCAAGGCTATGGGTACACTCCACGAGGATCTGACACCTGAGGAGGCTGCTGATTTGATTATCGAGAAACTTAAAGAGAAATTCATCATCTGATATGGATAAGACACAGTATAAAGGAATTCTAGTCTTCGCTGAGCAACGCGAGGGCGTCATCCAGAATGTAGCCTTTGAGCTCATCGGCAAGGCACGTGAGCTAGCCGATCAGATCAACGAGCAGGTCACCGCCATCCTGTGTGGCTATCAGGTCAAGGGGCTAGCCGACCAGCTCATCCATGCAGGTGCTGATCGTGTGCTACTCGTCGATGATCCCAATCTCAAAGATTATCTCACCGAGCAGTACGCACAGGCTGTCTATCACCTCATCACCGTCTACAAGCCTGAGATCGTCCTCTTTGGTGCTACCACCATCGGGCGTGATCTAGCGCCACGTCTCTCGGCACGTCTACGCACAGGTCTCACGGCAGACTGTACGTCACTTGAGATCGGTGAGGACCGCAACCTTATGATGACTCGTCCCGCCTTCGGTGGTAACCTTATGGCGACCATCGTCTGCGATCAGAATAGACCTCAGATGTCTACCGTACGCCCAGGCGTCATGCGTCGCAAGGCCGACGATAAGACACGCACCGGCGAGGTTGAGGAGGTCAAGGTACCCTTTGACGAGCGTCGCTTTAAGGTACGCCTTGTCAACAAGAAGCACGAGACCAAGAATATGGTCGACATCACCGAGGCTAGCGTACTCGTATCTGGCGGACGTGGTGTAGGTACCGACGGTGGCTTTGATAAGCTCAAGGCTCTGGCACAGACTATGAAGGCTGAGGTATCCTCCTCACGTGCTATGGTCGATGCTGGTATCATCGGGCATGAGAGACAGGTCGGACAGACTGGTAAGACCGTACGTCCTGACATCTACTTCGCATGCGGTATCTCAGGAGCCATCCAGCACCTTGCTGGTATGGAGGAGTCGGAGTATATCATTGCCATTAACAAGGACAAGTTTGCTCCCATCTTCCAGGTCGCCGACCTCGGTATCGTAGGCGACCTGCACAAGGTACTGCCCGTCCTCACGGAGCGTCTCAAGGCGCTTCAAGCTAATAAGAAGTAAACACTCCACACAGCCATGACAGACTTCCAGACCATACATTATAGTGTCAGTGCCAATGGACAGATCGGCACCCTAACGATCGATCGCCCCGAAGCACTCAACGCACTCTCTACGCAGGTACTCAGTGAGCTAGAGATCGTCATCGATCAGATCGCTCAGGAGCGCACCGTGCGCGTCCTCGTCATCACAGGAGCTGGACGCTCCTTCGTTGCGGGGGCTGACATAGCCGAGATGGCAGAGCTAACGCCCCAGGAGGCACTCGCCTTCGGTGAGCGTGGTGCTCGTGTCTTTCGCAAGGTCGAGCTACTCTACTGCCCCGTCATAGCAGCCGTCAACGGCTTTGCACTCGGTGGTGGCTGCGAGCTATCCCTGGCGTGCGACCTACGCATCGCCAGTGACAAGGCTAAGTTTGGTCAGCCCGAAGTCGGTCTAGGCATCCCCCCAGGCTTCAGTGGCACACAGCGTCTACCCCGTCTCATCGGGGCAGGCGCCGCCAAGGAGCTCATCTACACCGCATGTGTCATCAAGGCTGATGAGGCACTCGCTCTAGGACTGGTCAATCGTGTCGTAGAGCCTGACGCACTCTTGCCCACCGTGACCGAGCTGGCTGAGGAGATAGCGAGCAAGTCGCCACACGCCGTAGCGATCTCTAAGCGAGCTATCAATAGGGGGCTGCAGAGTGATATCGATACAGGCATCGCTATCGAGAACGATCTCTTTAGCAACGCCTTCGCACATCCCGAGCAGCGCGAGGGTATGTCCGCTTTCCTAGAGAAGCGCAAACCACAATTCTAAAACTTACTAGAGCGTGTCGCACTCCTGTGGCACGCTCTATTTCAAACCAATAACTCTATGAAAATAGTCGTATTAGGCAATGGCACCATGGGTGCAGGCATCGTGCAGACGATGGCCCAGAAGGGTCTCGCCGTCACGATGAAAGGACGTAGCAACGAGTCACTAGACCGTGCTATGCAACGTATGAACAAAGGGCTTACCCGCCTCGTCGAGAAGGGTAAGATGACCGCCGAGGACGCTGACCAGATCATCGGACGTATCACCGTCACGACCGACTATGCTGACATCGCTCAGGCTGATCTAGTCATCGAGGCTATCTCTGAGGAGATGGAGGTCAAGAAGGAGATACTTCGCGAGATCGATGGTATCGTACAGCCCTCAGCAATCTTTGCTACAAACACCTCTTCGCTCAGCATCACCGAGCTAGCCAGCGTCACCAAGCGTCCTGAGCAGGTCATCGGTATGCACTTCTTCAACCCTGTACCTGTTATGAAGCTCGTCGAGGTCATCAGTGGTCAGTGCACCTCTGAGGAAACCCTCGAGGCTACCCTCACGCTCTGTGAGAAGCTCGGCAAGACAGCCGTCAGAGTGAGTGAGGCTCCAGGCTTTGTAGTCAATCGTATCCTTATCCCGATGATCAACGAGGCTATCGGTGAGTATGCCGACGGCGTAGCTACCGTCGAGGAGATCGATACCGCTATGCAGCTCGGCGCTAATCATCCTATGGGACCACTCGCACTGGGCGACTTCATCGGTCTAGACGTCTGCCTAGCTATTATGGAGGTGCTCAACAACGAGTACGCCGATCCCAAGTACCGTCCACACCCCTTGCTCCGCAAGATGGTTCGTGCCGGACAGCTCGGACGCAAGAGCGGCAAGGGCTTTTACGACTACTCTAAGAAGTAGTCCGTCACCCTACGTAGCGTGTGCAGCTAACGCTCACACGCTCAGGTCATCTCAAGACAAAGCAGAGGGAGTATCGTCAGATAGAGACGATGCTCCCTCTCTTTTTGCCCTTCGCTGAGCCTTCCTAACCTCTAATCTCCGTCCACTCTCCACGTAGGAAATCGAGGATAAGCACGTGAAAAAAGAAAATCCTCCACGTAGGCGAGAAGTAAAACTTCGGAAGAATGAAATGATAAGTCCGAGGAATGCTTTTTCCCCTCCGTAGGAAATGTTGCTTTCCTCGGTAGGAAATTTCAATTTCCTCCGTAGGGAAAGTCAAGCGCATCAAGTCGAGCGTCTCTACGCTTGGACGGCACTGGCCAGTAGTACCTCGGCAGAGGCACCGTCCTGGAGAGCTTGGCGAAGGGCTGTAGGCGAGTACCCGAAGTTGTTCGTACAGTAGCGAGAGAAGCTCGACAGCGAACCAAAAGAGAGGCTAGTAGCTATCTCTCCGATGTTAAGGTCGTAGTCCTGAATGAGGAAGAGAATCTGCTTATTGCTCTGAGTACGGATCCACTGCTCAGGCGTCTCTCCAAACTCCTTCCTAAACTGCTTGTAAAAAGTGGACGTAGCCATATAGACCCGCTTCGCTAGGTCAGAGACCTTGACATTGCACGTAAAGGCGTTGATCACATCACTGTGAAACTTGGAAACACCCAGTACAGGCCACAAGAAAGCTGCCAGCTCCTCACGACTATAGTAGGCACGCAGGTTCCAAAAGAGCTCCTTGACTTTCAGCTCATGCAGATAGGCACACTGTGCCCTGTCATCAAGATAGATCCTAAGCGTAGCGAGCAGTGAGTGTATAGCCCCTCGCACTTCGAGGGGAGCAGGGTTGCAGACGACCTCCTCCTTGAGATCCTTGAGTTGCTGTAGAGAAATCTTATCGCAGATGAAGTCGATAACGTCAAAGTACGCATTGAGTAGCTCTCCATCACTACTCAAGATGGTATGCACAAAGGAGCCTCGGGGGATGAACTTCATCTGCCCCGTATGTAGTTCACATATATCATCTCCGACAGCTAGACGCACAGAGCCTTGCGTACAGAAGAGTATCGTGTGGTACTCAGTCTCTCCACGATGTAATCGTTGCTCGGAGCTATCAATAAGCAACCACCCACTATTGCTTTGCGCTGCATAGTGGTGGCACGAGAGATGTTCGGGAGGATTGAATAGAGCCATAGTAATCTTCTTAAGGTTAATGGGTCTGAAAGAGCTAGTCAACTAGGCACCCCCTGCGAAAGTCCTATTGTAAAGATAAGGTCAACGGCTAGGGATAGCTCCCAGTTTGCGATAGAGTACACCTACGAGTCGTCTCTCGACTAGGTCATTGGGAGACGATCTGCATAGGAGGTTGTCTCACACACTTGCTCGGGAAGAAAAGTCTTAACAAAGTACATCGACACTCCTTCCTAACCCCAAAAGTAGTGAAAACAATTATAACGACAAAAAAAACGAGACGTGTAGCCCTCTGTAGGGACGCTCGGTCTGAGCGTCCGTTGTGTCAAAGTGGGATGTCGTCCGTTGTGTCGAAGTATTGCGTCAAATCGAGACGAGTAGCCCTCTGCTTTCTAAGTTCAGATGCAAATAAAAAGCGAAGTTTTTTCTCGTTTCGGAAGTTCGGTCGACTGCTCTTCGGGTGAACCGCTCGTCGGGGTGGGGGCTCCCACCCCTTGCCGCGGGGGCGCTCCCCGAGCGAAGAGTTTC
>URDQ01000047.1 GCA_900546675.1 uncultured Porphyromonas sp.
AGGGTGCGATCCATTTTTTGTAGGTATGAGTTGCATTTACTAATTGAATATACAGGCGTCCGTTGTGTCAAAGGTTAATGTATCAAGGATTTAACGGGGACGGACGCCCTCCCACTAGACACTATCCGAGCGTCCCTACAGCGGGTTACACGTCAAGGGCGTCCGTTGTGTATTTGTAGGGAACTAAAAAAAGGGAGACCCACCAATTTGGTGGATCTCCCTTTTGTTGTCGTATGGAGCGCAACGGACTAGACGAAGCAGGAGTTCGAGTCTAGCGAAGCCATTGCTGTGATATTGACGATGTCCTTGACGTCTGCATCGTGGTCAGCGAAGTAGATCGGCTTAGCGAGTCCAATCTGGATAGGACCGATCACATCCTCCGCTATGTCTAGATGCTTGAGTAGCTGATAGCAGGCATTCGCAGCCGAGAGACGGGGGAAGATAAGGACATTGGCAGGCTCTCCCTTGAGGCGATTATTCGGGTACTCCTCGTCGCGTCGCTGATAGTTGAGCGCAGTCTGTAGCTGCATCTCACCGTCCACCACGATGTGCGGGTGGTCTCTGTGCAGTATCTCCACCGCCTTGCGCGCCTCCACAGAGGACTCGGCATCGGTGCTGCCAAAGTCTGAGAAGCTCACCATAGCGATGACGGGCTTGATGCCAAAGCAGCGCACCTTTTCGGCAGCTAGGAGCGCAATGTCCACCAGTGTCTCAGCCTTGAGGTTTTGATTGATCAACGTATCAGCCAGGAAGAGCGGTCCACTCTTCATCATCACGAGGTGCATCGTGGCAAAGTGCTGGTGACCAGGAGCTATACCTACCGTATCACGAGCCACATTGGAGAGATAGCCATAGTTCGAGTAAATGCCTGTGATCAAGCTATCAGCATCGCCACACTGCACCATCATCATGCCGAAGTAGTTCGGACCAAACATCTTGTCCTTAGCCTCGCTCAGGAGACCACCCTTGCGCCAGTTTTGCTCCGTATAGTGCTTGGCATACTCCTCACGCTTAGCCTTCCACTGCTCATCATGCTGATTGATAATCTCGATCGTGGAGAGATCCAAGTCATGCTCCTTGGCAATCAGCTGGATCACCTCAGGGTCGCCCAGCACGATCGGGTGGGCAATGCCAAGCTGAGCCACCTCAGCAGCTGCACGTAGCACGAGGGGGTTCTCACCCGCAGCGTAGACCATACGCTTGGGAGACTTTTGCGCAGCCTCGTGGATACGACGTAACAGATGACTCATACCTCCCGTGCGCATCAGCAGCGACTGCTCGTAAGCCTCCCAGTCGGTAATCTCACGACGCGCTACGCCTGTACGGATAGCTGCCCGAGCCACAGCCATCGAGACTCTCGTGATGAGACGCGGGTCCACAGGCTTGGGGATAAAGTAGTCAGGGCCGAAGTGTAGTGGCATGTGTCCGTAGGCACTCGAGACCTCATCGGGAACAGGCTCTTGCGCTAGGTCTGCTATTGCTATCGTGGCAGCCATCTTCATCTCCTCATTGATCGCCGTGGCACGTACATCGAGTGCCCCTCTAAAGATATAGGGGAAGCCGATCACATTATTGATCTGATTCGGATAGTCCGACCGGCCCGTAGCCATCAGTACGTCAGGGCGTGCCGCTTTTGCCACCTCATACCTGATCTCAGGCTCTGGATTAGCAAGGGCGAAAACGACTGGATTGGGTGCCATCTTCTGCACCATCTCAGGCGTTAGCACACCTGGCTGTGAAAGCCCGAGGAAAAGGTCAGCCCCCTGGATCGCATCGGCTAACGTATAGATACCCTCACGATCGGTTGCAAAGAAAGCCTTGCGCTCATCTAGATTGGGACGGTCGGTGCGAATGACTCCCTTGGAGTCGATCATCACAATGTTCTCCCGCTTAGCACCCAGAGCTATATAAAGCTTGGTACAGGACTGCGCTGAGGCACCTGCACCACTGACCACAATCTTAGCCTCCTCGATCTTCTTGCCGACGATCTTGAGTGCATTGAGCATACCCGCAGCGGAGATGATGGCGGTGCCGTGCTGGTCGTCGTGCATGACGGGAATGTCAAGCGTAGCCTTTAGCTCCTCCTCGATCTCAAAGCACTCGGGCGCCTTAATGTCCTCGAGATTGATACCGCCGAAGGTGGGTGCTAGCGAGCGAACGATCTCGACAAACTTCTTGGGGTCCTTCTCGTCGACCTCTAGGTCAAAGACATCGATACCCGCATAGATCTTGAAGAGCAGTCCCTTGCCCTCCATCACCGGTTTGCCTGCCATAGCACCGATGTTGCCCAGTCCTAAGACGGCAGTACCATTGGAGATAACCGCAACGAGGTTACCCTTGGAGGTGTAGTCGTAAGCACGCTCAGGATCAGCCTCTATATCCTTACAGGGCACCGCCACGCCAGGGCTGTAAGCGAGCGTCAGATCCTGCTGTGTATTGTGCGACTTAGTGGGTCGCACCTCTATCTTACCAGGCTGTGGGAGCGCATGATAGGCTCTCGCAGCCGCTTCTAGTTTTTTGTCCATTATGCTATCTTATAGTATGATACATAGTTCTTCGTAGCAAGGATCTCTCCTCACTTACTGCAGAACGCCTACAAAGCTACAACATTTGTACCACTCTAGAGCGTATCGCTAGAGGATTGTCCAGTTGTTGCGAAAGGTCAGTGTCAGGGAGATCATGTGGCTCAGCTGGCTCCGTGTGGCGGTTCGCTGACTCCACCAGAGCGCACCCTCTAGGCGCAACGCTCCGAAGCTGGGAATGGGCACTTCTAGTGCGGGATAAAGGCCTAGTCGCCACTGCTCCTCGGCTATACGAGCGGACGCTAGGAGCGGTCCCCCGTAGGGTGCATAGTAGCGGTGTCCGTAAGTGGCATCTGTCGCTAGTCGCAGGATCTTATGTCGCCAAGCTAAGCGACCATAGAGGGCGTATCCGAGCGGAGGCTCAGGCTTGCCGTCACGGAGTGAGGAGCCTAAGATGTGCAGAGAGCCTTCGACTGCCCCCTGCGTAGCATACTTATATTGTGTAGTCACCCCAGTGGCGCCCGCTAAGTAGGTGTGTAGCGTGTCTGGAGGGGACATCTGCTGTATCTCTCCTGCCCGATGGTGAGCCGTAGCTTGCAGTGAGAGTTGCGTCTTCCAGCTTTCATTGCTGTGGAGCCGATAAACTGTAGAGAGAAGGGCTGAAAAAGCTTCCTGATGAGTCTCTCCAGGGAAGATAAAGCCTTGCCAATCCACAAGAGCTTCTAGCGCAAAGCGAGGATAGTGCAACTGAATCATTGCCCCCTGCGCAGGGTCTCGTGTGAAGCTGTACTCGGGATCGTAGAGCGGTGAGACGAGCGAGAGCGACCCGTCTTGACCGACCGTGGAGGAGGCGACACCTCGCAGTGCCAGCGTCTGCGCCTCGAGGAGTGTTCCCATCGAGACGGTGATATGGTCGTTTGGCCTGTATTGTAAGGAGAGGATAGGACGTAGATGCACACCACTCCCCTGCTCCTTAGGATCACCGCTCCAGTGTGGCAAGTGGTCGTACCACCCACCTCGTGGATAGCGCTGTGCGCCTAGTAAAGTGAGGTTGTAGATGCCCCCCACGAGACGCACCTGACGATGCTCGAGTGCCACCGTGGGAGCCAATTGCCACCCGGGGAGCGTATAGCCGAGCTGGTAGTCGGCGTGGTACTCATTATTGCGAAAGAAGGTCACCGCATCTACCCCCACACTCAGATGCAGGGAGTCCGCACCCCGCTCTGCGACATTGCTCGCTGAGAGTATGGTGATCGGGGCTAGCAGTAGGAGGAGCGTCCCGAGTAGCTGTCTCGCTTTCATCACGCCTGACGAACGAAGTGGTAGAGCAGTGCACTCGCTCTCATCGGGGTAAAGAGAGAGCGTATGTGGTAGGAGAAGCCGACGCCAAAGGCTTTGAGCCAAGTGATGAAGTTGATATGCCCCCCCTGCTTGTAGCTTTCGCTCAGCAGTGCGATGTAGTAGACGTCTAGTCGCTGCGGGCGAATCTTCTTTAGGGTGAAGTGGTGCGCCTCCACCGTTTGCCGCATAGAGTGTGGCGTAAAGTGCCACAGATGACGTGGCACATCGTAAGCGGCCCAGAGCGCGCGGTAGTAGCTAGCGTCAAAGCTCTGCGCATTAGGCACAGCGATGCAGAGCGTCCCCCCAGGCTTGAGTAGCTGCTGGTATATCTCCAATTGATCGTCAAGATCTGGTAGATGCTCCAAGCTATGCCATAGACAGATAAGGTCTAGCTGACCCGATAGTTCGGAGTGTTGCGCCACAAACTCTTGGGTCGTGGCAAAGAGTTGCTCACTGGGGATCTGCTGAGCGCACAGCTCTCGTGCCGCCTTGCTCTGCTCGACGACATAAGCCTTGCACCCTCGCTCCTGCATAGCGTGGGCAAAAGCACCAACACCAGCCCCGACCTCCAGCATCATCTGCGGAGCTGTCGCACAGAGCTTGCGAGCTGTCCGAACCCGCCGTCCCGTGCGGTAGCGCTTCACCGAGCGGTAGATGCGAGCCATTGCCCCCTGCCCCTCTGTCTGATGACTCAGATAGTCGGAGCTGTCGTAGTAGTGTCCTAGCTCCTCTGCAGGAGGAGGTGTCAAGGTCTGAAGCAGTCCACACTGGTTACAGCGTCCTATGGCATACCGCTCGTGCGAGACGAGGTGGTCCTCACACTCCCACAGCTCGGTATAGCTGCTATTATGACAGTGCGGGCAGGTTTGATCGGAGAGACTACATGCTATCATAGCTAGACGAGACTATTTGCTGGTACTCTTTTTGGCCTCCTGCCATAGCGTCTCCATCTCCTCTAGTGAGAGGTCAGTGATGCTCTGACCACGAGTCTTAGCGGTCCGCTCGATATACTCAAAGCGGTCGATAAACTTACGATTCGTCCGCTCTAGTGCATTGTCAGGGTTCACACCATAGAGACGAGCCGCATTGACAATGCTAAAGAACAAGTCTCCTATCTCGGCCTCTAGGTCGTCAGCACAGCCCGAAGTCATCTCCTGCTCCACCTCCTGCAGCTCTTCGCGCACCTTCGCCCAGACCTCCTCACGCTCCTGCCAGTCGAAGCCGACGGCACGCGCCTTGTCCTGTATGCGGTACGCCTTGATCAGTGCTGGCAGAGCCGACGGCACACCCGAGAGAACCGACTTATTGCCGTCCTTCTCCTTTTGCTTCACCTGCTCCCAGAGCTGTACCACCTGCCCTGCATCCTCGACCTGCTCGGTAGCATAGATGTGCGGGTGGCGAAAGATGAGCTTGTTGCACAGCTTGTTGCACACATCTACAATGTCAAAGTCGCCCTGCTCATCCCCTATGCGTGCATAGAAGAGGACATGCAGTAGCACGTCGCCTAGCTCCTTAGAGATAGCGTTCGTATCTCCTTGCTCTAGTGCCTCACTCAGTTCGTAGACCTCCTCGATGGTGTTAGCCCGTAGCGACTCATTCGTCTGCTTGCGATCCCACGGGCAGTGCGTGCGCAGATTGTCTAGGACATCTAGTAGGCGGGAGAAAGCCTCCAGCCGTTCATCTTTGCTGTGTATCATAGCTTGTCTATTATTATAGTGCAAAGGTACCACTTTGAGGACAATCCCTCGTAGGGATTGAAGAGTTACTCCCTTGGGACTAACCCAAGTTTCACGGCAAAAACGAGTTTCGTGGCGTTTTGCTCCGATCTTTGATGAATCTAAATTGGTAACTCGCTAAGTGTCAAATAGAGTTCTTCAGGGTTAGGGGCTGACTCCGATTTGTAGGGTACTTTGGGTCGAAATGCTTGTCGTTACTTTGTAGCCTCCTAACGTAGATAGACGATGCAAAGGTAATATAGCGAGCTATAGAGCCACGCACTCTAGTGTATTCAATGTCTGTAGCTTGTAAATGTTTCAGCAAGGCAAAAAAAAAGCGCAAGACAATAACTAACTTAAATCTGTAGGACACAAAGTCCACAACTCAAACGCTCCCGCTCGCTTCCAGCAACCGTTACACGTTCTCTCCCGTGAAACTTGGGCTATGCGTTCGCACTAGCGGAGCCTTCCTCTAGAGGGACAAAAAAGCGTCACCCCTGAGCGAACTCAAGAGTGACGCATATGGAGGAGACTGTATCAGTCTCTGGAGATCTGTACGGATGGCTTACTTGCCGTAGCGAGCACGTAGCACCTGGATCATATCCTGACTCATAGTGTCGAGGTCGTAGTGTGGCTGCCAGTCCCACTCACGACGAGCACAGCTGTCGTCGAGAGAGTTAGGCCACGACTCAGCGATAGCCTGGCGCAGAGGATCTACGTCGTAGGTCATCTCGAAGTCAGGGATGATGCGCTTGACAGCAGCTGCGATCTGGCTAGGCTCGAAGCTCATCGAGGCAATGTTGAAGGAGTTGCGATGTACCAGTCTCGTAGGATCGGCCTCCATAAGCTGCACCATAGCGTGCAGAGCATCTGGCATATACATCATATCCATATAGGTACCCTCCTTGATGGGGCAGACGAACTTGCCCTCCTTGACGGCTGCGTAGTAGATCTCTACGGCATAGTCCGTAGTACCACCGCCAGGTAGCGTCACATTGGAGATAAGCCCTGGGAAGCGCACCGAGCGGGTATCTACGCCAAAGCGCTTGTGGTAGTAGTCGCTGAGTAGCTCACCAGCTACCTTGGTCACACCATACATAGTCTTAGGACGCTGGATCGTGTCCTGAGGGGTCTTGTCCTTAGGCGTCTCATCTCCAAAGGCTCCGATAGAGCTAGGGGTAAAGACGGCACAACCCTTCTCACGAGCTATCTCTAGGACGTTAAAGAGTCCACCTAGTCCGATGTGCCATGCGAGCTGAGGCTTAGCCTCTGCCGTAGCGCTCAGGAGGGCTGCTAGGTTATAGATAGTATCGATCTTGTACTTGTCGACGATGGCTGCTAGCTGAGCTGAGTCGGTGATGTCGGCAAGCTCTGCGGGACCACTCTCGAGGAGCTCGCCCTTGGGAGGCATTGCAGCGATGTAACCGGCTACGACTGAACCATTCTGGTACTCACGACGTAGTTTCATTGTCAGCTCGGAACCTATCTGACCGGTCGAGCCAATGATCAATATATTCTTCATGTCTTTATATAGTTGAGCTTGTTTTGCTGTGCAAAGGTACCTAAAATGAGATGATCCTGAGCTTTTAGTCTGTGATCAGATTGCGGCGACGCTTGCGCTGAACCTGCTTGACGATATAGATCGTCAGCAACAATAACACGATTGCCAATATGGAGTAGCCGATGATGTGGCTGTACTCGCTCGCCTTAGCGACCACCTGCTCCTTTGTCTCGATGCCGGGGACACGTGAGAGGAGCACACCGATGAGGGCAAGGATAGCATTCCACACACCCGCCCCCAGAGCCGTATAGCCCACAAAAGCGCCTAGTGGCATACGGGCTAAACCAGCGGGAATAGAGATGAGCTGACGAATGCCAGGCACCAAGCGCCCCACGAAAGTGGAGACAGCCCCCTTGCGAACGAAGTAGTCGTTGGCGCGGTCGAGCTTTTCAGGACTCAGTAAGAGCATATGCCCTACTCTACTGCCAGCAAAGCGGTAGACGATAGGACGCCCCAGCCACATAGCTAAGTAATAGTTGATGAGTGCCCCCACGATCGCTCCGCAAGTGGCAAAGAAGAGTACACCCACGACGCTCATCTGCCCATCTGCAGCGGCTAGAAAGGCTGCGGGTGGCACGACCACCTCACTAGGAAAGGGAATAAACGAACTCTCGATGGCCATCAAGAGGAAGACCGTCCAGTAGTTCAGGTGTTCGAAGAACCAAAGTGTCAGTTGCTCCAGCATAGTGCCTTAAAGTATCTCCTCTCTAGCGACGATCCTTGAGCGATACGGTGCGGTTGAAGACTAGCGCATCGGGACGGCTGTCGGGATCGACCGTAAAGTAGCCGACTCTCTGGAACTGCAAGTGGTCTCCCACCTGAGCGTCTCGTAGGCACTCCTCGACAAAAGCGTGCTGCACGATGAGCGAGTCGGGATTGAGGTGATCCTTGAGCTCCTCGGCTGGTACCCCCGAGGGGTCTTCCTCTAGGAAGAGTCGGTCGTAGAGACGTACCTCAGCATCTAGCGCATATGCCGTAGAGACCCAGTGTATGGTAGCCTTGACCTTGCGATTGCTACCCTCCATGCCTGTTTTGCTGTCTAGGTAAACTTCGGCAAAGACAGCAGTCACATTGCCCTCGGCATCCTTTTCGCAGCCAGTACACTTGATGATGTAGCCACCACGTAGGCGCACATCTCTGCCACCAGGACTCAGGCGGTAATACTTCTTCGAAGCCTCCTCCATAAAGTCGCTCCGATCGATCCAGAGCTCACGCGTAAGGTGCTGGATATGCGTACCCTCCGATAGATCCTCAGGGTTATTGACCATCTCTAGTGCTTCGTCATGACCTTCTGGTAGGTTGGTTAAGATAAGTTTGACTGGGTCTAGGACAGCCGAAACACGTGCTGCGTGCTTGTTGAGGTCGTTGCGCACGGCATGCTCTAGGAGCGAAAGATCAATGGTGCCCTCATAGCGGGTGTAGCCGATCATGCTGACGAAATCACGAATCGACTGCGGCGTATAGCCTCTACGACGCAGACCACAGAGGGTCGGCATACGTGGGTCGTCCCAGCCTGAGACTAGTCCCTGCTGCACGAGACTGAGGAGCTTGCGCTTGCTCATCATCGTGTAGGTGAGGTTGAGACGGTTGAACTCAAACTGATACGGTCTGTAAGTGGTCCCCTCAGGCATCAGTAGCTCCACAAGATAGTTGTAGAGCGGACGATGCGGTACGAACTCCAAGGTACAGATCGAGTGGGTCACCCCCTCGAAGTAGTCGCTCTGTCCATGCGCGAAGTCGTACATAGGATAGACCTGCCACTCTGTACCAGTGCGATGATGCGGACGCTTGATGATGCGGTAGATGATCGGGTCGCGGAAGTGCATATCGTCCGAAGCCATATCAATCTTCGCCCGAAGCGTCATAGCGCCCTCAGGGAATTCGCCAGCATTCATACGGTGGAAGAGATCCAAGCTCTCCTCAGCAGGACGATCACGATAAGGGCTATTGGTGCCAGAGGTCGTGGGCGTCCCCTTCTGCTGGGCAATCTCCTCAGCGCTCTGCTCATCGACATAAGCATGCCCCGTCATAATAAGACGCTCGGCAAAGGCGTAGAGCTGTGGGAAGTAGTCCGAAGCGTAGCACTCCTTACCCCACTCGAAGCCGAGCCAGTGTATGTCCTCACGGATAGCGTCTACGTACTCCACATCCTCTTTGATCGGGTTGGTATCGTCAAAGCGTAGATTGCACACGCCACCATACTTCTGCGCTATGCCAAAGTCAATGCAGATAGCCTTGGCGTGACCTATGTGTAGGTAGCCATTAGGCTCTGGTGGGAAGCGTGTCTGCACACGTCCATCGAACTTACCGCTCTGGATGTCTGCTACGACAACCTGCTCTATAAAGTTTAGTCCCGTGCTCTCTGCGCTATTGCTTGTAGCATCCTCTAGTGGAGTCTTGTTCATTGCGTCTATATCTTAGCGGAGACCCTTGCGCCGTGAGGCAGCCTCCCTCGGTTATCTATTTGAGTACAAAGGTAGATAAAAAAAGCACGCTACTCGACGTTGCTGGAGTTGCGCCCCGCTAAGGTGAGGCTAAAGCCGTAGCGATAGCGGTCAGCGCCATCGCTCTTGCGGATCATCTCTTGCGTCTGCTCCCACTGCTTGACCCAAAGAGGACGTACCTCATCGCTCTCCTCCTCGGCAGCATCGTGAGGCATCTCCACCAGAGCGACATCGACCTGCTCTTCGGGAGCTATCTCCGTCCGTAGGATATACTGTATCAAGCTCATAGCGAGCATATCGAGCCACAGCTCGCTTGGCACCTCCACGGGCAAGCCCTCGAGCCTTTGAGCCAAGCAAGGGTCTGTCACGATGAGTGTCAGGTAGCCCTCACGCACCTCCTCTACGGGTATACCCTTAGGGTATTGCAGCGACACCTCCATATGGAAGTCCTTGTCAGCCACCAGCTCAGCAAGGCGTAGCGAGAGGGCATCAAAGAGGGCGTCCGCCTGACTATTTGTATAGAGAAGCTGTGGGTAAGCCCCCTCGAAGGGCAACTGCTCATAGAGCGTACGCCAAGGGTAATAAGGAAGAAAGTGCCCCACGGGAGCCGAGGGCATATATATATTGTGTGAACCAAAGTGATGTGGCTCAGCTAGCTCTTCGGCTATCTTCGTCTGATCTGTCATAGTTCTTTTTGTCTTTCAGTCATTAGTATGTTGTGCGGACTCACCCTCTTGTGGCGTGAGTCCACGCTCGGCAGCCTCCTTGAGCAGTAGCTCACGAGCAGGCTCATATTCGTTGGGTATCTCACCATCGAGGATCGCATTCTTGATCCGCTCCTTGAGCGTCCCCACAATCTGCGAGGGCGGGAGACCAAAGAGACGCATGATCTCGTCACCATCGATCGGAGGTGCGAAGTTGCGAATGCGATCCTTCTCCTCCACCTCTTGGAGCTTGCGTCGTATCACCTGATAGTTGTCTAGGACCTGCTGCACACGCTTCGGGTTCTTGCTCGTCACATCACTCTCCACCAGCGTCATCAAGTCCTCTATATCATCGCCAGCGTCAAAGAGCAGACGACGTATCGCTGAGTCGGTCACCCCCTCATCGACGAGCGAAGAGGGGCGCATATGCAGGTCGACCAACTTAGCGACATACTGCATATGGCTGTCCAGCGGGAGCTTGAGCCGGCGAAACATATGCGGCACCATCTTAGCTCCTATATAGTTATGGTTGTGAAAGGTCCACCCCTGCTGCGCATCCCAGCGCTTGGTCTTAGGCTTCGCAATGTCGTGTAGCAGAGCCGCCCAGCGAAGGTAGAGGTTGTCACTCTTAGCGGCCAACTGGTCGACCACTTGATAGGTGTGCGCTAGATTGTCCTTGTGTCCTACCCCAACGACCGTCTCGGTGCCACGCAGTAGCTGTACCTCTGGCAGGATAATCTCCAGCAAGCCCGTCTGCTCCATTAGGGATAGTCCCACACTGGGACGAGGCGAGAGCATAATCTTGTTTAGCTCCACGATGATACGCTCCGCTGAAACAATCTTGATGCGCTCACGGAGCTTCACAATAGCGTCAAAGACCGCATCATCGATGAAGAAGCCCAGCTGCGAAGCAAAGCGCACCGCACGCATCATACGAAGCGGATCATCATCGAAGGTAACCTGCGGATCGACCGGCGTGCGGATCATATAGTCCTGCAGATCCTCCAGCCCGTAGAAGGGGTCTACCAGCTCGCCATAAGTGCGTTCATTGAGCGATATAGCCATCGCATTGATCGTGAAGTCACGTCGCTCCTGATCATCTTCGAGCGTGCCATCCTCGACGATTGGCTTGCGACTATCTCGCTGGTAGCTCTCACGACGCGCTCCGACGAACTCCACCTCCACGCCCTTGTAGCGTAGCTGCGCCGTACCGAAGTTCGCAAAGATATGCACCTGGCACTTCGGCCCTATCTCCCGCGCTACCGCTTTAGCTAAGGCTATCCCACTACCGACGCAGACGATGTCTACATCGTCGCTAGGACGCTGTAAGAAAAGGTCACGCACCCAGCCACCGACCACATAGGTCTCCAGATCAAGCGTATCAGCCACATGCCCCACCAGCGCAAAGACGGGATGGCGCAGGTACGAGCTGTAGTCAGCATAAGGGTCAAAGGGTATCGGCATATCTATCTCCTCTATATGGTAAACGAAGGCTGTGACACAAGTGCCATAGTTTCAAGTGAAGCGTTACAAAGGTAATACAAATTAGAGAGTGTTGCCCTAGTGACGCTGTCGAAAAGCTGATCTCCACGTGGAGATTTTCAAATCCCCACGTAGGAAAGATCCATTCTCCACGTAGGCGAGAAATAATACTTCGGAGGAATCAAATGAAACTTCGGAGGAATCGTTTCTCCCCCACGTGGAAAATAGAAAACAGCCACGTAGGGAATGTCGATTTTCCACGTGGAGATCGAATTAGAGGCTAGAGATTAGACGTTAGAAGTTAGAAACGAGTAATCATTTGTGACCTTGAAAAGTTGAGCGGGTTGCTTGCGAGAAAAATATTTTTACTACCTTTGCAGGTGACACAGCATATGAGAAGACTCACACATATCGATATGCCGACGCGGATGACGGCTTTGCTATTGGGGCTAGTGTATGTACTGGCTCTGATGGGGCAAGCTATGCACCAGCACGACGCAAGAGCCTTCTCGGTAAGTAGCTATATAGCCTCTCAGTCTGACACAAACGATGAGGAGCAAGGTGAAACGAGTTCGGAGGTCTATCTAGTCAATAGCGTGACCTGCCCCATCTGCGAGTTTCATCTCGGCATCACCGACCAGTGTGCCGTAGCACCTTCCTTTGCAGTGGACGAGTGGGATGCTCCCGCTCCCGAGCTACAACCCGAAGCTGTACACCTAGCCCTGAGAGAGGGCAAAGCTCTAAGAGCCCCACCAGTGAGATACTGCTAGCCACATACCTATCGACTATGTGGCTACAAGCGGACTAACTCTACACTTATACTCCGCTTGGTGCGCTTGCCTTGGCTGACTGCCAATGGTATGAGTGACCCTAATGTCACTCTCCTCCCCTAGCATAGCTAGACCATATCTCTACGTGACGCAATCCCCTACGTATGCCTGCTCCCACGCTGTGTGTGAGTTGAGCTATCAGCGTAGTGGTGCGCACGATCTCCTTACATTTCACTGGTTAACGACATTCTTGCGATGTATTGTCGATACATTTGCTATCTATTACTATATCTTATCCCGATGGTTGCTCTAGCTGAGTCGTCCGCATCGAGGGCTGATAGTGTCGCTCTAGAGCCTCACAGCTTCGACCAAACGCTCCAGACAGTAGAGGTGCGTGCTAATAGCAAGCGGCTCCAGACGGCTCGTATCGGTCAGACGATTGAGTGGCTCGACAGCACCTATCTGACGCAGCACTTTACGGGCAACTTTGCAGCGACACTGAGCAGTCTCCCTGGGGTCAATGTGATTACGATCGGCTCTGGCTACGGCAAGCCGGTGATCCGTGGTCTAGGCTTCAACCGCATCGCCTATGTCGATGGCGGACTCAAGCAAGAGGGGCAGCAGTGGGGCGCTGACCATGGGCTGGAGGTGGACGCCTTCGACCAAGACCCTGTACAGGTGATCAAGGGGGCTGGCTCGCTCCTCTACGGCAGTGACGCCCTAGGCGGAGTCATCGTGAGGCAGCCAGCTACACCTCCTCACAAGCAAGGCTTTTACGGCTCCTACACTATGATGGGTCAAAGTAGCACGATGGGTGGCGGCGGCAGTCTTATGATGGGCTACCTACACGGAGCGCATCATCTTCGCCTCCGTATGAGCGGTCAGTATCACGGCGACCGCAATGTGACGGCAGACAGCATTACCTACCTCACCCGCTGGATACCTATATATAATGGTAGATTGAAAAACAGTGCTACACAGACCTACGCTTCGCAACTACGCTACGAATGGCTAGGAGAGCAGATCAAAGCTTCTCTGCAAGCCTCTGTCAATGGCGAGCGCAGTGGCTTCTTCCCAGGAGCGCACGGCATACCAGACCTCAAGCGTGTACTACCTGACGAGAGTCGATACAACATCGAGCTACCATACAGCACCGTGCGCCAGATCTCTACACAAGGTAGCCTCCAGTGGCGGCTTTCGCCACAGTGGCAACTGGTCGGCGAGCTAGGTTGGCAGCAGAACTTGCGCCGTGAGCTTAGCGCCTTCCACACTCACTATGGGACGATGCAACGACCCGAGCGAGACGCTGACTTGGAGTTTGAGTTTGACCTCAAGACCATCTCAGCACGCTTACAGGCAAACTACTATGCCCCGTGGGGTGGCAAGTGGACGCTAGCGACTGATGGTCAGTATCAGTGGCACAAGCGGAGAGGCTACGGCTTCCTCTTACCAGACTACCAGCGGGCGACGAGTGGTGTGAGCCTAACCTATCAGGGACGCATAGCCCAGGGGTTACACCTCACCAGTGGCCTGCGCTACGATCTAGGATACATAGCGATGAGTCCCTACCACGATCCTTACCTAGCTGACTACCTCCAGGAGCGTGGCGAGTCCTCAGCAACCTTGGCGCAGTACTACTACAGCAGCCAGGAGGGTGAGCGGAGATGGCACGACCTGTCGGGGAGTGTCGGCTTAGCTTGGCAGATCGATCGGCATTGGCTCTGGAAGGTTAATCTCGGCAGGAGCTTTCGCCTACCAGGCATCTACGAGCTTGCGGCAAATGGCATCCACCACGGCACCTTCCGCCACGAGGTGGGCGACCCTTCGCTGGGCAGTGAGCAGGGGTGGCTACTAGATAGCGAGGTGGGCTTTCACAATGACCTGTGGAGCTGTACGGTCTCTCCCTTTGTGACCTACTTTACCAATTACATCTTCCTGCAGCCCTCGGGAGAGTGGTCTATACTGCCTCACTCGGGACAGATATACCGCTACCAATCCACACGAGCGCTCTTCACAGGGGTCGAGCTGGAAGGGACTTGGCATCTGCACCCGCAGTGGGACTACCACCTGCAGGGAGACTACGTCTACACCTACAATGTGGCAGACGGCTTAGCTCTCCCCTACTCGCCACCAGCACGCTTGAGCCACGACTTGACCTGGCACCCTGAGCACTGGGCGCTCTCGCTCAAGCACCGCATCATCGCTCCTCAGCATCGCATAGCACGCAATGAGGAGCCGACACCAGGCACAGCTACGCTACTAGACCTAGCTGTGACCTACGACGGACAGCTCAGACAGAGCAACTACCGCATCTCTCTAGCTATCCAAAACATCTTGAACAGCCGCTACTACGACCATATGAGTTACTACAGGCGAGTCAATCTCCCTGAGGCTGGACGAAACATATTACTAACGATAAACCTATCATTCTAATCTTCAATACTATGATGAAAAAATCAATCTTCGCATCAATCACGCTCCTCAGCTGTCTCGCTCTGGCGACAGCCTTCACCGCTTGCAAGGAGGAGCCTAAAGACACAACCAAGCCTACCATCGAGCTAATCGAACCAGAGGATCATGATAAGCTCCTCATCGGTGATGAGCACGGTGTACACTTCGAGATGAAGCTCTCGGACGATGATCTCGTCAAGTCGTACAAGATCGACATCCACAACAACTTCGATGGGCACTCGCACACCCGCGACCTACGTCACGGTGATGACAAGACGAAGCCCTTTACCTTTAATAAGGAGTACTCCGTCAACCAGCGCAACGCCTCTATCCATCATCACGACATCAAGATACCAGCCGATGCGACACCTGGCGAATACCATCTCCTAGTCTACTGTGTGGATCGCTCGGGCAATGAGTCGATGGTGGCTCGCACCATCATCCTCTCCAAGGACGCTCCTGGTGATCATCACCACGATCACGACCATGAGTAAGGCGGGTCAGAGACATTAATTTGTTTAGTGTATGTGATAGGGAGGGGTGTTACCGTGATGGTAGCACCTCTCTCGCCTTTTTTCACCGATAGTGAGACAGCTAAGAATCGCCTACATCTTCGCCACCGATATAGCTCCGCAATCTGTGACAGACAAGCTACAAAATCTCGATTTCGCAACATACATTGTATATTCAATTAGTAAATGCAACTCATACCTACAAAAAATGGATCGCACCCTA
>URDQ01000048.1 GCA_900546675.1 uncultured Porphyromonas sp.
TTCGGAGGAATCAAATGAAACTTCGGAGGAAATGTTTCTCGCCTACGTGGAGAATAAAAAATATCCACGTGGGGATTGGACATTTCCCACGTGGAAAAGAGATTAGCTGTTTGCCGTTAGCTGTTGGTCGTTGGCTGTTGGTCGTTAGCTGTTAGCGATTGGCGACGCTATCGCTAAGTAGTCATTGCATAAGAAGGCGACTAGAAGCGGTAGCCTACGGAAATAGCGGGGTAGACGTATGCCTCATCGGCGGCATCGCCCTTCACTAGGTTGCGACCGACACGCAGACTGATCTCGCCACTCCAGTTGCTGCGAGAGACTAGCTTCCAGCCACCACCGAGACCGATGCCCCAAGAGGCGCCTTGCTTCGTCTCGGTCGTTGGCTCTTCGTAATATCCTTTGTAGCTGTTTCGAGTATACCGATGATAGTTGATCGCTGTATTCGCCTCGATGAAGAAGCCCGAGTTAAGTCTAGTGGCTGCGAGCTTCTTGCCGCCAAAGTACCAACGGGCGTAGGGCATCACACCAAAGGTGGGAAAGAGCGTAGCCTCATAGTCTCCCGTATGGGCAAAGCTAGCGCTGACCGTAGCTCCGAAGCCGAGGTCTTTAACTTTTGCCGTGGAGCGCTCATACTCTAGTGACACAGCCTTGAAGGCAACGGGTGCTAGGAGGTTGAGGCGCACTTCGTTGAACGTCTGTGGTAGTGGAGCCTCGGGCTCTCCCTGCACGACGACTACCTGTGCTGACAGACCGTATCCAGCAGCGATGATGAGGACGCAGAGCGCAAATGCTTTGCTGAGTAAGTTGTTCATAAGGGTACTCATATTTGATAGGTTATACTTGCTTGTAAAGTTGCTTGTAAAGTCAAAGGTAGCGAATAGTTTTCAAATCGTTGCAAATTCGTCTGGTGCGTTCATAACCAGCAGGAGGATTACAGGATGTTGACCCCTCTCTTTTGTAGCTCCTTGTACTTTGGATTGTTTTTCACGACTCGTGTGTTTTCATTTATGCAAGGATAGGGATAACCCCACTCCGTAGAGATCCACCTGAAGTAGCGTGCTAGCTCTACATGCCCATACTTTATGAGCGTACGAAGCAGGAGATAGAAGTTGCTATCGTCTAAATCATCGAACTTTTTATAGTAGTTGACTCGATCGGTTAGGATTTGCATTGCTTGCTTCTTATTGCCCAAACCGATGAGAGCAAAGACACGTGCACGGGGATTATCACTAGAGGTGTTTTCCAGGACGGTGTTGTAGTCAGCTTTGGCCAGCTTGCTCTTACCTTGAGCCGCATAGATGTCTCCACGTATGAGGTACGCTGAGGGGGCGGGATGGGAGTCTTTAGCCATAGCTCGCTCTACATCAGCGAGAGCGCCAGAGAGGTCTTTGGTCTCATACTTGTAGTAAGCACGCTTGTAGTAAGCCTCAGTGTCGTCTTTGTCACTATTGGGATGTGCGAAGTAGTTATTGAGCTCTGTGATGGCAGCTCTGGTATCTCCAAAAGCGTGGAGTATCATCGCCTTGTTGTAGTGATAGCCTGCGAAGGAAGGATCTATCTCGATCGCCATATCTGTGTACAATAGAGCGGAGTCTAGGTCTCCCAGCTCTACATAGTTTCTTGGCAACTGGTCAATAAGGGATAAGTAAGAAGACTTGTTTTGTTCGGGAACCTTCTTTAGAGCATCCTGAAGGCAGCGGATAGCTTGCTCTGGATAAGTCTGGCATGGCCCCGTGTATAGAGTCTCAAGGAGAAGTGTCCACTTGATCTCCTTAGGGTGCTTGCGTATCTCTTTTTGTAGCTTGGACACCCATCTTTCGTCACCAGAGTCAGAACGACTCAACAAAAAACTTAGCTGGTTATAGAGCGTATGGTCATCATCGTCACCATATCGGCTTAACCCCTCTATAGCAAGATCCATCGCCTTATCCCAGGAGCCACTCATACGAAAATACTCAGAGGCTTGGTAATATGCTTTAGGAGCAGTGGGCGCAAGGGTTAAGATGCTAGCCCAAATTGGAGAAAGGTTGTCGTTTCCCAGTTCTGCCAAGGCTTCGTAGCCTTTCTTATTATTAGGCGATACGTAGATCATCTGAAGGAAGTCCACCTGAGCGAGTTCTTGTTGTCCCATTGATAAGTAGAGATTAGCTCGCTGCTCATAGAGGTCTAGGTTGTTGGGATTCTTTTGGATAGCCTTGTCTAATGCCGTCAGCTCTTTCGTCTTCTGCTCTACTGGAAGGTAGGCTGCCCTCCAGATTGCGTAGGCTTCGTTGCCACGCCTGGGGTGCTTGTGCATAAATATGACACTCTTCATGATAGCCTGGTAGAGCTCGTTTATATCTTCTAGCTCATAGTTTGGATTGCTATAGAAGAGGGTGAGCTTAACCCAGGCTACGGGATCCTCGGGGTGAGCCTTAAGCTCCTTGTTGATGTAGGTAAGAGAGTCTTTAGGATGAGTTCTCTCAGCAGCTTTTACCTCCACTTCTTGATTCGCTTGGGGCGTGAGTAGCTCTTTTCCTTGACTGCTCATGCTGATCATCACTAGACCTAGTAAGACCAATAGACGGACTCCTAATCGCTTCATAGATTTGCTCGATTGCTGTTGATGCTACAAATATAGTTAATTTATGGGAGTGGACACACAGGCTTCTTTCATTATCCTGTTGTATCTTTGTATCGTAATGACTAACTCTAAGATACTATGAAACAACAAGACACCACTACGGCAAAGCAAGGAGCTACTAAGAGCTACTCCTGGCTGATCTATCTGATCGCATGGCTTGTTATCGTGCTAATCCAGTCGGTACTGGTCGGGCAGAGCGTCACGACGGCGGCAAACTTTTGGGAGGCTCCCTCCTACTACCTCTCTACGTGGCTGCTCGACATCTTTCTGATCCTAATCTTCTACCTCAACTACTACTATGTAGCTGGGCATATGATGCGTCGTCGGCACTTCGGTGGCTATGTCGCTTTTGTGCTGATTGTGGCGGTGGTCGCGCTCTTTATGCCGATCCTCTGCAAGGCACTCTTTGGGTGGCGTACACCTACGCATGATCTGCCTTTTGTCACTGTCTCCTGGTCGGGTGCTATCGGGGCGGTCACGGTCATCACGATCGGACTGGCGGTGCGTGCGCTCCTAGAGTGGCTCAAACTCAACAAGCTCACGGCTGAGCAGCGTGAGGAGCTGATCAAGCTACGCAACGAGGTGACCTCACTCAAGATGCAAGCGAAGAGCGACACGGTCAAGCCAACTACTGTGGCAGCGGCGACAACTGCTGAACTGCCCACACCAACAGAGCCTGCGACACAGGAGGCAAAGCCTATAGCTCCTGCTCAGCCCAACTAAGCTGACAGGACGCGAATGATCGTGAGCCCATCACGAAGCGGTAGGAGGAGCTGCTCCACGCCGCTATCCTGAGCGACTAGTTCGTTGAAGTGCTGGATCCCCTCGAGCTGCAAGTCGTGGTGGCTCGTTGGGGCGGTTACCTTACCGTCCCAGAGGGTATTGTCCGCAAGGATGATCGCCTTAGGGTGTAAGTGTTTGCGCAGTAGCTGGTAGTAGTCGGGGTACTGACGTTTGTTGGCATCAATGTAGACGAGATCGTAGTCGTGCTGCGCCAGTAGTGTAGGCATCAGCTCGAGCGCCTGACCGTGGTGTATGTGAATGCGCTCGGCACAGCCACTACGTGCTACAAAAGGGGTGAGGAAGTGGATCATCTCGGCATCGCACTCGATCGAGTCGACTTCACCCGTCACAGGCTCGAGCGCCATCGCCATCGTTATCGTTGAGTAGCCACTATAAGCTCCTAGCTCCAGTACACGCTTAGCGCCACTGAGCTTAATGAGCATCGAGAGTAGCCCCGCCTGTGTAGCACCACACACCATCCTCGGCTGTAAGAGTCGCACATAGGCAGTGCGGAGCAACTCGTCTAGTAGGGGATGCCCGAAGGAGCTATGCTGCTGCGCATAAAGCTCTAGCTCTGCGTCCATACTCTATACAATATAAGGTGTCAACGGATTAGCTGAAGTGCAGCTTGTAGAGCTAAGTCGTAGCTGACAACGCCAAAGCCGGCGATGCTACCACGGCAGTAGGGTGCTATGAGCGAGGTGTGGCGGTAAGACTCACGGGCTAGAGGCTGGGAGATGTGCACCTCGATGACTGGTAGTGCGATGGCGCGTATCGCATCTGCTAGAGCTACGGAGGTGTGCGTGTAGCCCCCCGCATTGAGTATGACCGCCTGGTAGCTTAGCTCCTGAGCCATATAGAGGTACTCAATAAGTGCGCCCTCGTAGTGTGAGTAGCGGATGGCAACTGTCGCCTCGGTGGTCTCACGGGCTAGCTGCTCCAAGTAGGGGACTAACGGGGTCGATCCGTAGATCTCGGCTTCGCGCTGACCCACGTTGACCAAGTTAGGGCCATTGAGTATGAGTATGGCTGGTTGCCCCGTGGTCGAGGTAGGGAGGGGATCGATCAAACTATTTGTAGACATAGTGAACTTGTCGGTTTAGATGCAAATGGCTAACTTCGTAGCGCAAAGATAGTAAGAAACTCCCTTGCAATGAGTCTAGAACCAAGACAGCAACTGATACAGCGTTACAAAACTTACTTGAGGCTGGAGCAGCACCTCTCGGACAATAGCATCGACTCCTACCTCTACGACGTGGACAAGCTCTACACCTACATAGAGGATAGGGGGCTGAGTCTGCGGGAGGTAACGCTGCAACATCTCAACAACTTTGCGGCGCATCTACTGGACCTAGGTATCTCGATGCGTTCGCTGGCTCGTGTGCTGAGTGGGGTTAAGAGTTTCTTTCGCTTTCTATCGCTAGAGGAGGAGATAGAGCGTGACCCGACGGATATGCTACAGACGCCACCGATACATAAGAAGCTCCCCGAGGTGCTTACGCTGGCAGAGATAGACAGCCTCCTCGGAGCTATCGACGAGGAGCGCCCCGAAGCCTCACGAGACACGGCGATCGTTGAGGTCCTCTACAGCTGCGGGCTACGCGTGTCGGAGCTGTGTGGGCTGACCTATTCCGATGTTTTCCTCGATGAAGGCTATCTGCACGTCTGGGGCAAGGGACGCAAAGAGCGACTGGTGCCGATGAGTCCCAAGGCGGTCTCTGACGTGCAGCGCTATCTCAATGATCCCTGTCGCTATAATGCGAAGCCGGAGTATGATCAGTATATCTTCATCTCACGTCGTGGTCAACCGATCTCTCGCATCACGGTCTTCTGTTTGATCCGCACGCTTGCTGAGCTCGCGGGCATACAGAAGGAGATTAGTCCGCACACGCTGCGACACAGCTTTGCCACGCACCTACTCGAGGGCGGTGCCGACCTGCACGCTATCCAACTGATGATGGGGCATGAGAGCATTGCGACGACCGAGGTCTACACCCACGTGGACCGCTCTGCACTTCGTGCTGACATCTTGCGCTACCACCCCCGCAATCAGCAGCACCCTACACCGCACGATGCGGAGTGACCCTACAAATCTTTAAAAGCAAAAGCAGGAGACAGCCCGTGAGCCGTCTCCTGCTTTTATTATAGTGCTTCGCTAAGACTTAGAAGCGATAGGTAGCACCGAGTGTAAGGTAGGTTAGGCCATAACCAAACTCACCCATGATAGCCCAGCGGTCGGAGAGATAGTAGCGTGTTCCGAAGTGTGCGCCCCAACCGAAGCCAGCTGACGTATCCTTGTCCTTGATAGCGCCATTAGCCACCTTAGCATTGTAGTTCCAGCTGAGGATGTCTAGTCCGAGCATCAAGCTGAAGTAGGTGTCGAGCTTGTCTACAAACTGATAGTGCAGAGAGCCACGAGGCCCGATGAGTGTCTGGCTCCATACAGAGCCACTGTAACCCTTGTAGCGATAGACCTCAGCACCTAGGTAACCACCTACGCCGATAGATCCGTTGCCGTCAAAGAGGCCACTGACTACACTGTGGTCAATTCCTAGAGAGACTGGAGGTAGGAGGACACTATAGGTGTCGTTGAAGAGGGTTCCACCGATACCGAGTCCGAGGTTGGCAGTCGTTGTCCCTTTGCTAAAGGTGGACTGAGCCTGAGCTGCAAAGCCAAGCGTTAGCATGGCGATGATGAGTAGTGCGATTCTTTTCATAGTTAATTGTGTTTATAAAGTGAGTGATTGGATTGATTATGCTTTGTTGGCGCGCTTGCGGTCTAGCTCGTTGAGGAGTATCTTGCGCAGGCGCATAGACTTGGGCGTGACCTCCACATACTCGTCTGCCTTGATATACTCTAGTGCATCCTCTAGGCTGAAGATGACGGGAGGTGCGAGAGCTACCTTGTCATCACTACCGGCAGCACGCATATTGGTGAGCTTCTTGCTCTTGCAGACGTTGACCGTCAGGTCGTTGTCCTTCGTATGCTCACCGATTACCTGCCCTGCGTAGACCTCCTCTTGGGGGGCGATGAAGAAGCGTCCACGGCTCTGAAGATTGTTGAGCGCATAGGCAAAGGCGGTACCGCTCTCACCCGCAATGATGCTACCATTGTTGCGTCGCTCGATGTCGCCACGCCAAGGACCAAACTCGAGGAAGCGGTGTGCCATAACAGCCTCACCCGCCGAAGCGGTCAAGACGCTGTTGTTGAGTCCGATGATGCCCCGCGAAGGAATGTTGAAGACTAGGTGCGTACGTCCATTCTTGCTCTCCATAGCGGTCATCTCGCCCTTGCGCTGTATGACCATATCAATGATACGACTACTGGTCTCGTCGGGAAGGTTGATCGTGAGCTCTTCGATGGGCTCGCACTCTACGCCATCGATCTCCTTGATGATTACTTGGGGCTGTCCCACCTGTAGCTCGTACCCCTCACGGCGCATCGTCTCGATCAGCACGGAGAGGTGCAGCACGCCACGGCCGAAGACGTTCCACGAGTCTGCTTGGTCAGTCGTCTCGACACGCAGAGCGAGGTTCTTGTCCAGCTCACGCATCAGACGCTCGTGGATATGGCGGGAGGTGACAAACTTACCTTCACGACCATAGAAGGGGGAGTTATTGATCGTGAAGAGCATCGACATCGTTGGCTCATCGACCGAGATCGTGTCTAGCGCCTCCGCATGCTCAGGATCAGCGATGGTGTCGCCAATGTCAAAGTGGTCAAAGCCCACGATGGCGCAAATGTCGCCACTAGAGACGGAGTCCGCTTTTGCCTTGCCGATACCCTCGAAAGTGTAGAGCTCCTTGACCTTCTCGCGATGCGGCTCGCGATCCTTGTGGTAGAGGAGTACGGTGTCGCCGTTGTGTATGGTGCCACGATGCACACGTCCTACTGCGATACGCCCCACGTAGGAGCTGTAGTCTAGTGAGGTGATGAGCATCTGCAGAGGACCATCCAGCTGTTGCGGAGCAGGGATCTCGGAGATGATCGCATCGAGTAGGGGGGTGATGTCTTCTGTCGGCTTCTCCACGTCACGGCTCATCCAGCCCTGCTTGGCGCTACCGAAGAGGGTGACGAAGTCAAGCTGATCATCGGTAGCCTCTAGCGAAGCCATTAGGTCGAAGACCATATCCTGCACCTCCATAGGACGGCAGTTGGGCTTGTCCACCTTATTGATGACGACGATCGGCTTGAGTCCTATGGCGAGGGCTTTCTGCAGTACGAAGCGGGTCTGAGGCATCGGTCCCTCGAAGGCGTCGACTAGTAGTAGACAGCCGTCGGCCATGTTGAGTACGCGCTCCACCTCACCGCCGAAGTCGGCGTGTCCTGGGGTGTCGATGACGTTGATCTTGACCCCTTTGTAGGTGATGCTGACATTCTTCGAAACGATCGTGATACCTCGCTCTCGCTCTAGGTCGTTGTTATCTAGAAAGGTGTCAACCTCGGCAGCCTTGTCCTCTCGAAAGAGCTTAGCTGCGAGTAGCATTTTGTCGACGATGGTTGTCTTACCGTGGTCAACGTGGGCGATGATAGCGATATTTCGTATTTCCTGCATTTGTGTGTGGAGTCGTATCCTTATTACTTGGTGCAAAGGTACGAAAAACGACGTTAGCATCGTGAGCGTGCCACACAGACCTTGGGGTCTCCAGAGTGGCTCATCCTTCTTGTGAGGTGCTGAGGGGAGATATAGGTTGGCCTATTTTAGTCGCACGGATCTGCAGCACGATATCCACGTGGAAAACGTCCAATATCCACGTAGCGTTTTTTTATTCTCCACGTAGGCGAGAAACATTTCCTCCGAAGTTTCATTTGATTCTTCCGAAGTTTTATCTCTCGCCTACGTGGAGAATATTCATTTTCCACGTGGAGATCTGCGATTTCCTACGTAGGAACCGAAAAGGTTTGCCTTTGGAGTTGCTTTTGGAACTCGTATGTGCTACGAAAACAGTACAATACTATTGGTATTCATCACGTGCTGAAATGACAAAGTCCCTAGCGCTAGAGATAGCACTAGGGACTTTGTCGTAATATAGGTCGGGGCGTTACCCTTGTATCGCAGCTCTGATGTCGATCATCTGGAGCGCAGCGATGGCGCACTCGGAGCCTTTGTTTCCTACGGCACCACCAGAGCGAGCACGAGCCTGCTCAATGTTCTCAACGGTGACGAGCCCGAAGATGACGGGAGCCTTGCCACGCAGGTTGAGCTCGGTAGCCCCCTCGGTGACGCTGTTGCAGATGAGGTCGTAGTGCGAGGTCTCGCCACGTATGACGCACCCGATGATGATGATTGCATCGTAGGGCTGGGTCGCCTCACTGAGTAGGGTCGCCGTATAGGTGAGCTCGAAAGCCCCCGGCACGGAGAAGGTCTCGATCTGCTGGCGCTCTAGTCCGCACTCTAGGAGTGTCGATACAGCTCCGTCGCGGAGCGCGTGCGTGATCTCAGCGTTCCACTCCGAGTAGACGACCGCAATGCGATGTACGTCTGCTGTGCGTCTGTGCTGGAGCGTGTAGTGAGCTGGTGTCTGCTGGCTGTGGAGTTGTGAAGACATAGGTTTTAGACTTTAGATGTTAGAGATTAGAAGTTAGAGAGATCGGAGGGATCTGAGCTATCGGAGTTATCGGAAGTCTAATCTCTAATTTCTAAGAATCTACTTCTTAAGCTGAGCCTCTACACGGATGATGGAGGACTCGATGCTCTCAGACTCAGGAGCTGTGTAGTACTTGTCCTGGATCTCTTTGTAAGCCTTGAGTGCCTTGTCGTACTGTCCTAGCTCCTCGTAGACATGCCCTGCCTTGATGAGACAGCTGGGCGAGATGACGGGGTTGTCGGCAGCCTTGGCAGCGTCCATAAAGTACTTAGCAGCTTTGTCGTACTGCCCTAGCTCTACGTAGCAGTCTCCGATGAGACGGGTGATAGAGGGAGCGACCATCTTCTCCTTAGCCTTAAACTCTTTGAGCTCGCGGATAGCCTCCTCGTACTTGCCCTCGTCGTAGTAGATGATACCAGCGTAGGCGTGAGCCAGCTTGCCAGCATCGGTGCTGCTATACTTGTCAGCGATCTCTAGGAGACCCATAGCTCCAGCTGCGGGAGCGTTGAGCGCTGCACTATCAGCACCTGCCATAAACTGCTCCTCGGCAACGTATAGCTGTGCTGCTGCCTTGTCGCCACGAGGCTTGACCACCTTGTCTATGTAGAGCCAGATGGCCACACCTAGCACGATGACGCCCAGCACGCACCATATGATGGTCTTGCTGTACTTCTCAATGAACTGCTCGCTACGAGACACGATCTCCTCAGAGTGGTGAGAGCCTTGTGACCCAGATTCTTTCAATGCCATACTATATCAATTCGTTTTATGTAGTTATCTATTCTATGTGAAATGAACTATTGCCTGCAAAGTTAGCAGTTTCGGAGGAATAAATCACCTTTTTGCGCTTTTGACCTTAACAAAAGGGTCAATCGATGTAGCGACGAGTGATCTCTCCGTAGCTATCTATGCGCCTGTCACGCAGGTAAGGCCACCAGCGTCGGACTAGCTCGGTGCGCTCTAGATCAAGCTCTACGACAGCGCCCGCCTCCTCCGTCTGACTCAGATCACAGAGCATCTCGCCCTGCTGACCCGTGACGAAGCTATGACCCCAAAACTGTATCCCCTCGGTGACGCCTGACGGGTCGGGCTCGTAGCCGACACGGTTCACCGCTATGACGGGGAGGTTGTTGGCGACAGCATGACCACGCTGCACTAGTTGCCACGCATCGATCTGTCGCTGCTGCTCTTCGGGTGTGTCGTAAGCAGCGGTGCCGATAGCGGTCGGGTAGATGAGTAGCTCGGCACCCTTGAGCGCCATAAGCCGTGCAGCCTCGGGGTACCACTGATCCCAGCAGATGAGGATGCCGAGACGACCCACGGAGGTGTCGATCGGCTCGAAGCCTAGGTCACCTGGAGTGAAGTAAAACTTCTCGTAGTAGGCGGGGTCGTCCGGTATGTGCATCTTGCGGTAGCGACCCGCTATGGAGCCGTCACGCTCTAGCACTACGGCGGTGTTGTGGTAAAGGCCTGTGGCACGCTTCTCAAAGAGTGAGAGGACGATCACCACGCCCAGTTCACGAGCTAAGGCTCCGAAGCTTTCGGTCGAGGGGCCGGGGATTGTCTCCGCTTGGTCAAAGAGTGCGACATCTTCTGTCTGGCAGAAGTACAGTCCGTTGTGTAGCTCCTGCAGGACGATCAGCTCGGCACCCTCGTGGGCTAGTTGGCGAATGCGCTCTTGGAGGCGATGAACATTGTCCGTATGGTCAGCACCATTGTGCTGCTGTATGATACCTACTTTCATCTTGTTATGGTGTCTAGAAGTGAAGGGTTGAGGAAGCCTTGCGGTATCTGCATAGAGATGCAGTGCAGGCTGCCGTGCTGCTCGAGCAGTATGGAGCAGTCGATCGGTACGATCTCGAGGTGAGGCAGTGCGTGCTGGAGTATGCGCTGAGCCTCGCTGTCGGTGTGGCGCCCGTAGATGGGGAGCAGGAGTGCGCCGTTGACGAGGAGGAAGTTCGCATAGGTGGCTGGTATGAGACAGTCCGCCTCATAGCGTGAGGGGTAGTCGCCCACATCGGGCAGAGCGATCAGTCGCAAGTTGGGACGCTGACGAGCCAGCTCCTGTAGCTGACGCTCTAGCTGTGTCAAAGCAGCGAAGCTCTGCGCCGTAGGGTCGCTCGGAGAGACATATACAATAGTGTCAGGGTCGACGAAGCGTGCGATCGTGTCTATATGCCCATCGGTGTCATCGCCTGGTAGCGGAGCCACTTCGAGCGAGCAGTAGTCGGTCAGTCCGAGACGCGCTAGCAACTCCTTATATATATAGGGTGCTTCGTAGAGATGTGCGTTACGGTGCGAGTCTTCTATGCAGGACTTGGTAGTTAGGAGAAAGCCCTCGCCATTGCACTCCAAGGCTCCCCCCTCGAAGGTCAAGTCCAAAGCGTCTAAGTATACGACCTCTGACGCAAAAAGCTTGTCAGAGACAAGATGACGCACCACTTGATTGTCAAGCGTCGCGCCAAACTTACCGCCCCAAGCGTTGAACGTAAAGTCTACAATGCCACGCGCTCCGCTGGGACTTTGGAGAGCCAGCGGACCGTAGTCACGGCACCAGGTATCGTTGGTCGGGCAAGGGACATGTAGGCAGCGCTTACGTAGCTCCGACGGCAGAGCAGCGTACTCGTCGGGATCTTCCGGCACGAGTAGCACGACCGGCTCGAAGCGTGTCACCTGTGCGATGATGTCGCAGTAGGTGCGCTGTACCTCGTGTAGGATCGGTGCCCAGTCGCTCTGGCTGTGTGGCCAGGCGAGGAGGATCGCATCTTGTGGCACCCACTCGGGGAGCATCTGCATAGTCTCTTGTGTCATAACTCTCTTACAGCATTAGTGTGTCACAATCTGAAGGTCTTGTCGCTGAGCCGCAGCCATGCTACCCAATATACCAAGACCATCGTGGATGTTGTTGTAGATGAGGATAGGCTCCGAGAGACCCGTCTCACTCATACTGTTGTATCTGTCTGAGGTAACCGTCTGCCAGTAGTGATAGAGGTCGCCCGTGATCGCATAAACGGTGACTCGCAGAGCGACGTAGTCCGATACAGCGTCCGTAGTCTGTGTCTCATCTGTAGAGCCATCGGCATTGCAGACCCGCGTGGCAAAGGAGAGCATCGTCGTCAGCGTATAGTCGCTCGTCGAGACGTTAGAGCCAGCCAGCAGATTCATCGGATAGGCATTGGCCGACTCGAAGATCAGGTCGCCACTGCTAAACTTTGCTAAGCTTGGGTCCTGTAGCTGCTCCTGATACCATCTGTAGTCCTCTGGTTGGATGCCCTCTCCCCGCATCACTGCTTGCCGCTCTACGATGATACGGTAGTAGCTATCCTTGGTGATGCCTTGAAGCGGGATGGATAGTTCGTAGTTTTGAACCTCTAGGTACTGCCCTTTCTGAAGATTTACGTTTGAAGCGTTGCTCACCCTCGAGGTACGACGACTCTTGTCCAGCATCTTGACCTCTACGGTGCCGAGCAGAGGCTGTGCGGGTACGGTGGTAACGGCTGAAGCTGCCTTGAGTCCCGGCTTCTCCACCGATATGGCTATGCGGTCGCCCGTCTGGGGCTTGTATTGCGCCACCTCTCTGAGCGGTATGAGCTGGTCATTGACCCTGAGCGTCATACGATAGGGGCAGTCGGGGTGGTCGTAGGGGTAGTAAACATTCGTACTGGGCGAAGCAACACCCGTTGGCTTGCTCTCGGAGAGTGAAATGTCAATGCCTTGCTGCTCCGTGGCGACCGCATTGATGACGATGCGAGGCGTATTGTCGCCTAGATCGAGGGGTACCGTCGTCTGACAAGCTGCGAGGAGCGTGATGAGTAGAGCGCTACTGGCCAACTGTATATATTGTATAGGTCTCATATTGGTCTTAGGCTAAAAGGAGTAGGTGTAGCTGATGTTGGGCAGGATCGGGAAGATCGTCACCTGCTGTAGCACAGTGCGGTAAGAGTTGTTGCCCGTCTTCTCGCTCACAGGAGTGACCAGGAAGGGGTTCATATTATTGTAGACGTTGTAGACGCTGAGGTTCCACAAGCTCTTGCCCCGCTTGTGATGCTTCGTGTAGGTGACGCTGAGATCCAGTCGGTGGTAAGGCTTGAAGCGGTAGTTATTGCGCTCAGACACATGGTTGAGCGACCCCGCTGCGTCATACATCGATGGAGCTAGCGGGTCTCTCATGCCATCGTACTCATGCGTCGCGATGGTACCCGTCTGGCCCGAGGCAAAGACCCAGGTCGCAGCAAAGTCCCAGTTCTTGCTCAGCTGATACATCGCAGTGATCTTAAAGTCGTGAATGCGATCATACTTAGCGGGGAAGGTGCGCCCGAAGTTAAGCTCCTCGCCCGGCTGGTCGAAGGTGCGCCACGTACGAGCCCAAGCGTAGCTCACCCAGCCCGTTAGCTTACCCACCTTACGCTGCCAGAGCAGCTCCAGGCCGTAAGCCGTGCCACGACCCATGGCGACCATCTGCTCCCAGTTTGTCGAGACCCCATAGAAGAAGGAGCCCTCCTTGTACTCCAGCACATTGCTCAGAGGCTTGTAGTAGCCCTCTACCGAGAAGTCGCCCCACTGAGGCACATGGAGGAATAGCCCCGCCGTAAAGTGGTGTACGTGCATCGGCTTGATGCGATCCGTTGAGGGTACCCACAGATCCGTAGGCAGGCTCAGACTATTGTTCGTCAGGAGGTGTACATGCTGCGTCATTAGGGCGTAGCCCACCTTGGCCGTCAGGGCAGGCGTGATGCGCCAAGCAGCACTCACACGTGGCTCTATATTGTGATAGTCCTTGCCACGCACGTAGTAGAAGCTGTAGCGCAGCCCCGCATTAAAGCTCCACTTGTCTCCCAGCTTCATCTCATCCTCAGCATAGAGCGAGGCTTCGTGGGCGTAGATCTTAGGATTGCTTCCGAAGATGTCAAAGTCCGTCCCACTAAAGTCGTTAAGGTCCTTGCCGTTCACCTTTACCGAAGTCATCTCAGGGCGAAAGGTGTGGAAGGTGTAGTTGGCGCCGAAGAGCAACTGATGCTGCTCGACAGGCGAGTAGTGCAGTTCGCTCGTTAGGAGCCAGTCACGGATACCCGAGTCGTAGTTCATCGCCACGGGTGGCTGATCCTGGTCCTCTTGCATCTTCATGCGCAGCCTAGAGCGGTACTGCGTATAGGAGGCTGTGGTATTGAGAAATAGCTGCCCGTTGATGAGATGGTTCCACCGCAGCGAACCCATCGCATTGCCCCACAGCCAAGACATCTGCTGCTTGTCATCTCCACTAGAATAGCGTGTCCAGACACGGTCATTGCCGTAATAGCCGAAGAGGTACAGTTGATCCCTATCTGAGAAGCGGTGCGTCACCTTCAGGTTTAGGTCGTGGAAGTTATATCCGCCCTTCACCTTCTCGCCATCCTCACCCTCTTGGCGATTACGTATCGCTAGGGCTATCGCAGCCAGCAGGTCTAGGTAGGTGCGCCGTGCCGAGAAGTTGAAAGTGGTGCGATCCTTGACAATCGGTCCCTCCACATTGACCTTCGAAGAGATGAGTCCTACGCTCACATTGCCGTGGTACTCCTGCATATCGCCATCCTTGAGACGCACGTCCACGACCGACGAGAGACGCCCTCCGTAACGAGCGGGGAAGGTGCCTTTGTACAGCGTCACCGACTTGACCGCATCGGGGTTGAAGGTCGAGAAAGCTCCCAGCATATGATTCGGATTGTAGAGCGAGATGCCGTCCATAAGAATCAAGTTTTGGTCCGGATCACCACCACGCACGAAGAGTCCCGACGAACCCTCCGAACCGCTCTGCACGCCAGGCAGTAACTGCAGCGCTTTGATCACATCTTGCTCGCCAAAGAACGCAGGCAGTCGCTTGATCTCGCTCGCCGATATGTGCTGTGCGCCGATCGTAGCGGTCTCAACGCCCGAGGGGTTCGGACTACCCACGACGACCACCTCGCCGAGTAGTTGCCCCTCGATGAGCGAAGCCGAGAGTGTCGTATCGGACGAAAGCTGCAGACGTATCGTGTCGCTCTGATAGCCTACGTAGGAAAACTGCAGGAGCACCTCTCCCGCTGGGAGTGTCAGCGAGTAGTGGCCGAACTCGTTCGTCACGGCACCTGTGCGGCTGTTGAGCTCCATCACATTGGCGGCGATCAGCGTCTCGCCACTCTGCGCATCATGCACGAAGCCATTGATCGTGAACTTGCTCTGCGCCTGCCGTGGTGCTTGCTTTTGTGCTTGCCCGCTCAGTGGCGTGGCGAGCATCATCAGTAGGAGAGCCAGTAGCCCCACGGTAAAGTCATATCGACGTAAATAGGTCATAAGTAGTTTGCTATACGTTGCTAAGGCGGGTGCTCAATGAGCATTTAACGGGCGTCAGTTTACGACCCTTTCCCGCCGTTAGTCGTTGCAAAGGTACTGAATTAGAGATTAGAGGTTAGATATTAGAGGTTAGAAGTTAGAGACCAGTAGCCCTTTGTAGGGACGCTCGGTCTGAGCGTCCGTTGTATCAAAAGTTACAGCATCGTAATTTTAACGACAACGGACGCACAGACCGTGCGTCCCTACAGCGGGTTACTCGTCTCATCGTTACTCGTTTCGCTTTGACACAATGGACGCACGACCATGAGTCCATACAAATACTGGTGTTACAGCATTTGATGGCTGGATTTGTCGTGTTGATGTGATTCGTGTAGGGGCGGA
>URDQ01000049.1 GCA_900546675.1 uncultured Porphyromonas sp.
GCTAGGAGCCACAAAAGCGTGCTGTACGAATGGTCCGCCCATAGCTCCTCCGCCACGTAGCTCCCATAGTCCACGTAGCTCAGTACGCATCGGCTGCCCCTCGATGGCGACTTGTCGTGTCATCAAGATATGAGGAGCTGTGACCGCATGGCTCCCTTCGACAGGACCTGGCACATTAGTTGCAAGAACCGAATCGCGTAGGGCTACAAGGTAAGGCACCGTCAGCGCCTCGCCATGGTAAGGCACCTTGTAGAGCAGCATGTCGGTGCGTCGACGCATCGTATTGTTGGAGAGCCAGAGACAGTTCTCACCCACCTTGTAGGAGACGATGTCTTCGGGCGCATTAAGATGGTAGCCGATATGCTTCACGGCTAGTTGGTCAGCCGTGCGGCTAAAGTTCTTCACCAAGTTACTCGCTTGTACCGCCAGCTCGTGGCGTACGAATAGGTTGAGCACAGCTCGTCCACGATCTGCCATAAGGGAGCAGACCGAGTCAGGCGAAGGGCTTTGTATCGTCACCACAATCTGTCCGTGAGCCCACTGGTCGTAAGCGAACTTGACACTGTTCTGTGTATATCGTGCCGCATCGATGTCGACAATCAGTATATTGCGTACATAGCGGAGGAAGGTGTCGAAGTCCTTCGGATCAACCGTCGTCACGTCCATCTGCTCCTCGACCTGAGGCATAGCGGGTACATAGCTTCGTAGCATCTCCTTGACAGCCGTTCCGACAGAGTCTGCTAGGTAGTCACGATCCATAACGAGCATTACCTCGTTTGGCTTGCCACTAGCCTGAGTAAAGGTGCTACCGCCTCCCCCCGAGCAACTACTCATAGCGAGTAGTGCAAGAAGTGCCAAGTGTAGCGACGTAAGTTGGTGTAAGGGTCTCATAAGTCTGTAATGTTATAGCAAGTAGATTACTCAGCGCTACCCTTGTGCTTGCTGTAGCTCTCTTGTCTCTCCTTGACCTCCTGATACTTATCCTGGATGCTCTTATTCTCTGGGTACTGCTCCAGCATCGTCTCGAGGAGCGGTAGCACGATCGGGAAGTTGTAGTATCTCGTCGTCAAGATATGATCTACGAGGAGTAGCAGACGGTGTATGGTGCCAGGCGAAGCGATGCCACTGGCAGTGAAGCCCTTCTCGTTAGACCCTTTGCAAAAGACCACCTCGTCCGTCACGCTGAGGTCTTCATCGGTTAGTGCATTAAAGGGGAACCAGTAGTTTGTCTTCTCCTCATCAAAGGCTTCGATAAAGCCGTACTTCTTCATATTCTCCCGCATCTTAATCGTTCCTGCGGGGCGTACTAAGAGCAGGTCTTCGGCAGGTATTACACTTCTATCCTCATTAGCTTCTATCTCGTCTAGAATCTCGCTTAGGGTAGGCTTGTCGGCAGAGTTGCGAGGGTGTCGGTTTAGCCCCGCTTTTTGTTGCTTAGAGGTATGTGACTTAAGCTGACTCTTGTTAGGTAGCGGGATGCGGTCGCCCGGCTTGTACATATAGGGCTTGTCCTTGTCTATCGCGCCTTCGAGAGGAGCGAGCAGACTCTCTATCGCCTCCTCATCTGACTGCCTTGTCTCGTCGCTTGCTTCGGACTGAGGCGTCTCCTCTTCGATAGTCTCTGTCTCTTTGTTAGTAGTCCTCTCTCTCTTGTTGTAAACCGTAAAGGACTCGATCAGCTCCTCACGGATATAATGCTGGTCACCACGACGACTCTCGAGGACTATGTAGTCGCCACAAACTGCTTGGAAGGTACCTCTGAAGGATCTATCCCTTGATACGATAAGAACACTCTGACCTGGTGTCAGCCAACTTGCGAAATCATTTTTCATAATCAATCTGTCTATATGGATATGTAAACTATACGTCACGGGCAGTCTGCCTAGCTCGTACCTTGTTGCAACAGATCTCCCGTGAGGATACACAAAGATAGTGAAATCTTTGACTCCTTTGCAATGTTTCGCTATAGTATTAAGAAGCTTTGTGGCGCAGACGGCGCAAGATCGGGGCAAACGCCTTAACTAGTTGCTCGCGCCAAACGATATAACCAGCGAGTGCGACTAAGACCACGGTGCTGAGTAGCAGACGCAGCCACATCGTAGTCACCGCTCCGTAGATCCACAAGACGAGTCCCACAGCGATGGCGCCCACGACGAAATAACCTGCCGTCGCTCTCAATTGGTACGGCACGGGATAGTACTTGCGCCCGAGAAAATAGGAGATGAGTACCAGTAGGAGGTTGCTCACGACCGAGGCATAGGCACACGCCATAAAGCCCCAATGCGGTGCGCCCCACACGATGATCGCCACCGTCAGCAGACAGCCAGCCGTGGAGATGATACCACCCCAATAGGTGCGGTCGGTCAGCTTGTACCAGAGCGATAGATTGTAGTAAATGCCGAAGAGCACCTCCCCAAGCATCACGAATGGCACGACCCGAAGCCCATCGTAGTAGGCGGGACTGATCAGCACCTTGAGCAGGTCGAGGTAGCACATCACGGCAACATAAATAAAGATAGCCGAGAGCAGGTAATAGTGCATTGCCTTCGCATAGGTGATGCGTCGCTCTTGCTCTGCAGCAGCCTCTTCGTCTGCCGAGAGCTTGCCCTCCTTACCTCGCTGGAAGATGAAGGGCTCGTAAGCAAAGCGGAAGGCTTGTGTAAACATGACGATGACGACCGCTATCTTGTACCCCGCACTGTAGATGCCGAGCTGCGTATTGGCAAAGGTTTGATCCTCAAAGAGCATCGGGAAGATGATCTTGTCCGCCATCTTGTTGAAGTTGCCCGCTATGCCGAGCAAAACCATCGGTAGCGAGTAGTGGAGCATACGACGAAGCAGCTCCCAGTCGAAGCGTCCTCCGCCCCGCGCCAGCTTCATAATGGGGATCAAGACTAGTAGGAGAACGATATTGGCGATCATATTCGAGAGAAAGATATACTCGACCCCTAGCCCTGGTTCGTACCACCAGTCGACCACTCCAGGCACCACCCTCTGGAGCCAAGGACAGACCAATAGGAAGAAGAGGTTGAGCCCCACCGTCAGGAGTACGTAGCCTATCTTGATCAAGCCATATCGCAAGGCCTGATTGGTGTAGCGTAGATAAGCAAAGGGGATACTGGTGAAGGCATCGATCGCCACGATCACGATCAGCATCGCCACGGGGCGCAGCATATCGGCATACCCGAGAGCTGCTCCGATCGGCTTGACAAAGAGCAAGCCCAAGATGAGGAAGAGGAGCGAACTGGTGCCTAGTGTACGCAAACTATTGGCATACACCTTGCGCCCGTCACCCTCACGACTGAAGCGGAAGAAGCCCGTCTCCATCCCATACGTTAGGAGGATCAGGAGTAGCGCTACCCACGCATACAGATTGGTCACGATACCATAGTCAGCAGGCGAGGGTAGCTGATACACATAGAGCGGGAAGAGCGCCCAGCTGAGGAAGCGACTGAGCATAGTCGTCGCTCCGTAGATGACGGTATCCTTAAAGAGACTCTTGATGCGACTACTCATGGTTCTGTCAACTCCGTTTCGTGCAAAGTATTACACTTCGTATAGATCTCCCTCTTGGGTTGCACAGCTATTGGGAAAGACCTCTTGCGCCTCACCAAGCAACCTCGACAGGTCGTCATAGCGACCTGAGTAGTGACCCAAGAGCAGTTGACCCACCTCGGCCGCCGTGGCCACCTCAGCGGCTTGTCGTGCTGTCGAGTGCCCGTAAGCCGCTGCACGGTCGCGAAACTCATCGCTGTAAGTACTCTCGTGGTAGAGGAGGTTCACGCCTCGTATCTGCTCTACTAGATGCCACGCTGGGAGCGTGTCTGAGAGATAAGCGTAGGAGCGAGATGGGCGCCCTGGCTTCGTTAGCTCACGATTGGGGATGATGCGCCCTCCACCTGAAGGTACGTAGTCTAGACCCATTTGTAGGGCATGCATAGCTGTGTGAGGGATTTGATAAAAGTCGGTAGCCACAGGATCTATCCGTCTCGGCATACAGTGCTCACGACAGAGGAAGCCGATGGCACTCGTGCGGTGCCGTAGTGGCAGCGTGTCGACCTGCAGCCAAGGGTCGGAGTAGACAGCTCGGGAGACCTCTTCGCTCGAAGCTACGACCACAGAAAGTTCGTAGGGACTCTCCTCGATGTGATGCTCCTCGATGTAGCGTATGTAGTCAGCCACCTCGGCTGTCGTCACGATGGTGAGCGGCTTAGTGCGCCCTACGTGTGCCATCGAGGTGAGTAGCCCTGGTAGTCCGAAGCAGTGATCCCCATGAGCGTGAGAGATAAAGAGCGCCTCCAGCTGCGTGATCTTATAGCCCTCCAGGATCAACGAGTGCTGCGCCCCTTCGCCAGCATCTATCAGGTAATGATGCCCTGCGACGGTCAGTACTTGTGCTGAGGGAAGGTGGTGTCGTGTGGGACGTGCAGAGCCACAACCGAGGATCTTGACTTGCATCTCAAGCGTGTTGCTATAAACGAAGGCTATATTGTTTAGGCTTGCTTCTCCTCCTCTGAGGTGTAGCGGTAGAAGCCCACGCCGACCTTGCGACCGAGCTGTCCAGCGCGTACCTTCCTACGTAGTAGTGGGTGCGGACGATACTTGCTATCCATAAACTCCGCAAAGAGTCCCTCCAAGATCTCCAGACAAGTGTCTAGCCCGATCCAGTCTGCCAGCTCTAGCGGACCCATCGGGTGACTGGCGCCGATGCGCATTGCACGGTCTATATCTTCGATAGAGCCGATACCTTGAGCCAGCTCGGTGATCGCCTCGTTGATCATTGGTATGAGCATACGATTGACGATGTAGCCTGGCGAGTCCTCGACGTAGACCGTATCCTTGCCCATCGCATCGCACAGCTCCTGTATCTGCTCTAGCGTCTCTTGCGAAGTGTGCTGTGACGAAACGATCTCGACAAGGTCAATGAGCGGCACGGGGTTGAAGAAGTGCATCCCCGCCACAAGCGACGGACGCTGTGTAGCGTTGCCTAGCTCCGTGATGCTGATCGACGAAGTGATCGAAGCAATGATCGTCCCCTCACTGAGGACAGCATCAAGGTCTCGGTAAAGATCTTTGTGCTCCTCTAGAGTGCCACTAGTCGCCTCTATGACGAGGTTGGCCGAGACAATGTCGGCATTGTCCACAGTCACCTTGATGCGGCTGAGCAACTCCTGCTGCTCCTCTTCGCTCCAGTCGAAAAGCTCGCCACACTCCGCCAGCGACTGCTCCAAAAGCGGGATAGCCCGCTTCTGACGTTCCAAAGAGCGTGCCTGTATGACGGTAGGTATATGATGCATAGCTAGGCAGATGGCTATGCTACGACCCATAGAGCCAGCGCCTATGACGGCTACCTTCTTATCGTAGTGAACCGCAGCGACATCTCGCTGGGTAGAAGTATCGTTTGTCATTTCTTTATAGTCTCTTTTGTAGGATCAAAGGTACGAAAAAGAGATTAGAGACTAGAAGTTAGATATTAGAGGTTAGATTTTAGTAGCACTAGAGCCAACGGCCAACAGCCAACAGCCAACAGCCAACAGCTAATAGCCAACAGCTAACTAGCTACGCATAGGCTGGTGTGGCACAGCCTAGCACCAGCTCGGCAGAGAGTCCCAGTACTTGACAGATGCGCCCCGCTAGCGAGAGCGATGGCTCGCTTTTGTCATTGACGAAGTCACTCACACGAGACGGAGAGATGCCTAGCTCACGGGCTAGTTCCGCCTGAGACTTGCCCTGCTCCTTGAGGGCATAGCTGATTAGTTCGCCCAGCGTCAGGGTCTCTAGCGGATAATGTTCCTCTTCGTACGAGGCGACCACATCACTCATGATCGCTAACTCCTGCTCTTCGGACGCACTCATTGTCTCATCCTCCATACGAGGCAGGAGCGCCTCCACACGAGCTAGAGCGTATCTATATTGTTCTTCTGTATACATGTCTCAAAGCGGTTAGATAGTTAGACAATCTGTTTGCTTTTGCGTCACATACTCATTGTCTGCCGTAAACGGATATAGTAGAGCTACCCGCTAAAAACGACAATAGAGCGGCACTTGCCACTCTACTATCGTTTTAAGCTATCGTTTTAGCTTCTCTGTCGGGGTACCAGGATTCGAACCTGGGACCCCCTGCTCCCAAAGCAGGTGCGCTAACCGGACTGCGCTACACCCCGAAGATTCCGATCGGTACATCGTGGGGAAGAACACCCCCTTCGTCCCGTTCGTGGTGCAAAGATACGACATTTAATTGAATAAACAAGTACTCCGACTGCGAAGTTTTCGAAATGTTGAGATAAACAGCAGTTGATGGGGGATAGTTTGGCGATTATTGGGAAGCGTCTAGCGTCCGTTTGAGTGAAAGCGACCAGCAACTTCAGCTATTCAGCCAGTAGGACGGCATCTCCTGCGTCTAGCACATAAGTTAGGTGGTACGGCGCTGTCGTGATGCTACGAAGGAGATAGCCCGTGAGGAGGGTGGGGGGGGCGTCCCCTTCGTCGGCATAGATGGTGTAACGGGCGATCGAGTCGCCCCCCTCGTCACTATACAGGCTCGTAGAGACGGAGCCTTCGGGCAGCGAGATGATGTAGTTGGTCGCTAGGTGGCGCTTGACCTTTGGTGGGTAAGCTTTGTAAGCAGCCTCCTTGAGTCCCCACACCGTGTAGAGCCACTCGCGAGCTGCCTGTGGCTCCTCGGCTGCGAGCAAATGATGATAGTGAGCTAGCTCAGCGGGAGACATAAACCGCGGAGCTATCTGTGGCAACGTATCACTAGCGATCTGTAGGTCTACGCCGATGCTGCACTGCCCCTCGCAGAGGACGAGGGCAACGTAGTTACCGCTGTGGGAGATGGAGATAGTATAATCACGGTCAGGCGAGACAAGGCGGGGAGCACCCGTGGGGAGGTGCATCAATTGCCAAGCCGTCTCTCCAGGAGCGATCTTGTCCAGGAGTTGCTGCGTCAGCGAGCGATAATTAGATAGGCTCGGAGCGATACCCGAGGGTAGCTCTGCGATGTAAAGTGTCCCCCCTAGCGGGAGGTCTAGCTGTGAGTAGGTCACACCTAAGGCTCTGTCGGGCTATCGCCTTGCGTCTCGGACTGCTCTTTGGGATGCAGACGCATCTTGAGTTGCATAATACGGTGGCGATCCATGCGCGTCACGGTGAAGTCAATGTCCGAGATTGTTATCTGCTGCCCCACCTGAGGGATCTCTTGTAGCACCTCTAGGTACAAGCCCCCGACCGTGTCGACCTCCTCGTAGTGTGGCGCAAAGTACTCAGGCTCCACATCAAGCAGCTTGCAAAGATCTATCAGCGACATACCCCCATCGATCAGATAGACCCCCTCAGCGAGCCGTACGTAGGGCGGATCCTCATCATCGTACTCGTCGACGATCTCCCCGACGATCTCCTCGAGGATGTCCTCGAGCGTGATCAGGCCTGAGGTCCCGCCAAACTCGTCGATCACGATCGCCATATGGATACGCTCCTGTTGTAACTCCTCCAGCAGGGTGTCGATCTTCTTATTTTCAGGTACGAAGTAAGCTTGCCGGATAATCTTTTGCCAGGGAAAAGTATCCTCCTCGTGCATATGAGGGAGGAGATCTTTCACATACAGCACCCCTCGGATTGTATCCTGCGACCCATCATAGACTGGCAGTCGTGAGTAGCCCGTATCGACCGCATAGCTCAGCGTCTGATGATAAGCCCAGTGGTAGTTGACACCGACCATATCGACACGAGGCACCATAATCTCGTCGGCCGTCTTGTGGTAAAACTTGACAATCTCATGGATCATCTCCGTCTCCTTATTGTCCCCCTCGGTAGTCAGCGCAACAGCCTCCGAGAGATCGTCGACAGAGAGCTCGTGCCCCTTTTTCGCATTAGAGCCGAGGAGCTTAGAGGTTTTGATCAACCCCTTGGAACACCAAGCGATCCCTTTGTAAAGACCAGATACGACAGGAGCCGTCATACGTATGAAGGAGAGCGGGTGGCGCTGAGCGTAGATCTTAGGGATGATCTCGCCAAAGAGTAAGAGCAAGAAGGTGATGAGTACCGTCTGAATGATGAAGCCGGCAGCCGGATTGGCCGAGAAGTCCCAATGCTCCCCTACAAACCACGCACATAGGATCGTGATCGCCACGTTGACCGCATTATTGCCGATCAGAATGGTGGCTAGTAGCTGCTCCGAGTGCGATAAGAGTCGGAGTAGTCGTGGGTCGTTCGGGTGCTCCTGCTCTTTGATCTGCTGTACCTCTTGCGGGTTGAGCGAAAAGAAAGCCACCTCATTACTCGACATAAAGGCGGAGCAAAGCAGTAAGACAAGGATAATCAGGAGCGGTATAGCATCGATCCAAACGATTGGATTGCTGTACACAACTCCCCCGAAGAGGCTTAATAAGAAGGCATCACCCATTGCTGCTACTGTTGTGACTTATGCTGTTGCTGACCATGGGCGCTTGCACCACTTATGTCAGGCTTCGATGCAGGTTGCCCAATAGCGGGACGAGCAGAGGCACTCTCCTGACTACCGCTCTGCTTGGGGCGATCCACAAAGGTGACCTTGTCCGCCCAAATCTCCGTACGCGCCTGCGCCTGTCCCTGGCGATCCGTATAGTTATTGTAACGTATCTCACCCTCCACGAGCAGGTGAGACCCCTTGCGCACCCAGCGCTCGACAAACTGTGCCAGCGTGCCGAAGGTCACCACCGTGTGCCACTCCGTGCGATCAGGTATCTGCGTGCCATCACGCTTCGTATAGCCCGATACAGAGGTCGCTAAGCGCAGCGTAACCTGACAGCTACCCCGACGCGAATAGTGTACGTTGGGGTCTGCACCTACGAAGCCTATCAGGATCGCCTTGTTGTAGTACATATATCGAGCGAGAAGATGACTAGTGATGACCTTATATACGAACGAGAGAGACTTGTCTTACGTATGAGCAAGGCAAGCCCTCAACGATAGCCTTGGGGCTGTATAGTAGGTCAGGAGTCCGTGCCAAGTCAGGCACTTGGAGAGGTTACTCCTTGATAGTTGTGATCCGCTTATTCAGGAAGATGTGGAGGAAAAATCCAGCAATCATCACGATACATCCGATGAGATTGTACACATTTCCCCCCTTATCCATCAGAGCGGGGATGATGAGTACGAGAGCCCCAACGAGGACTACCAGACTACCTACGGGATTGAAACTTTTCATATACTTATGATTACTATCTAAGGTGATACTTGACAACGGAGGGTAGGGGAAGTCACCCCATAGGGGCAACGCACCCTCGTACCGCAAAGGTAATACAAAATCAAGAGATAGCATACGCTCAGAGCCTCGGACGATACACACACTTACCGAAAGCTTCCGAAAGCGACCTCGGGCTGACTCCTTATCATCGAGCGCCTCTGACCCGATCCCCACGTGGATATTTGACGATCCCCACGTGAGAAATGAAAATTCTCCACGTAGGCGAGAAATAAAACTTCGGAGGAATCAAATGAAACTTCGGAGGAATCAAATGAAACTTCGGAGGAAATGATTCTCGCCCACGTGGAGATTTTTTGTTTCTTACGTGGCCAATAAAAAATAGTCACGTAGGAAACGGGTTTCCTGTCGTGACTATACGACAAAGACTGTCGGATAGGTCCGCAGTCTCTAGAGATGTATGCAGAGAGGGCTAGCCCTTGCGGTGCTGTATCGTCGAGTAGGCCTGCTGAAGTAGCTCGAGGGTGTCACGCGCTGCCTCCTGCTGGGCGCGCTTCTTGCTACTGCCGGAGCCACGTCCTACGGGCTTGCCATCGATCCAAACGCTGTAGGTGAAGTGGTCGTGTGGCATCGTATCGTGTCCCTCGAGACGAAACTCGTGCGAGAGGTGATGCTTCTGTACCCACTCGATGAGTTCGCTCTTATAGTTCTGAATGCTGGCCACCGTGTGCGCCTGCATATCGCGATAGGTGGGGAGGATAAAGTCTCGGACGAAATCTTGCGTACGGGCGTAGCCCTGATCGAGGTAGATGGCTCCGATGAGTGCCTCAACGGTGTTGCCGTAGATGTCTACCGAGTTGTCTAAAGCGCTAGGCACCATAATGATATAGCGCTCTAGATGCAGACGTCGACCCACCTCGTTGTTGACAGGACGGCTCACGAGCGAGCTCTTACACTTGCTCAGCTCGCCTTCGTCCCATGTGGGGTGGAGATGATAGAGGTAGGTGCAGATAGAAGCTTCGAGGACTGCATCGCCGAGGAACTCAAGTCGCTCATTATTGAGTTTCTCTCCCTGCTCCCCGACGATGGAGCAGGAGCGGTGACGCATCGCTAGCTGGTAAAGGTCTGTGCGGACTGGCACGATACCTATCCGATCGAAGAGTCCGGTCAGATTGGGTGTGCGCTGCGAGTTATCACCTCGCAGGTTGCTCCACCAGTGCTGCCAACGCTCGCTTAGCTCTTGAAGCCACATCTTGGTCCTAGACCTCCGCATCAGACTCATCACACTACCTCTCTAAGGAACCAAAAAGAGCGACACCCCCCTTACACTTGTCTGCTCTGACGAATGGGTGCAGACCTGCGTGAGGGAGTGTCGCTGATAGGTTGTCATAGGGCTCTATGTGGAGCGATCAACGTATAGGAAGTGAACGCTTACTGAACTTTCTTGAAGACGACGCAAGCGTTGTGACCTCCGAAGCCGAAGGTATTGCTCATAGCTACGTTGATGGTGCGCTTTTGCGCCTTGTCAAAGGTAAAGTTGAGCTTGTAGTCTATCTGATCGTCTTCGTCGCCTGGCTCATGATTGATGGTCGGTGTGACTACATCTTCCTGGATGGACTTGACGATAGCCATAGCCTCTAGAGCTCCCGTAGCACCGAGCAGGTGTCCTGTCATAGACTTTGAAGAGCTGATGTTGAGGTCGTAAGCTTTGTCACCCCATACGCTTTGGATCGCTTTGACCTCAGAGGCGTCACCGACAGGGGTAGAGGTGCCGTGTACGTTGATATAGTCTACATCTTCGGGCTTTATGCCAGCGTCCTCTAGGGCGCGGGTCATCACGAGCTTGGCTCCCAGTCCCTCGGGGTGGCTAGCGGTCAAGTGATGCGCATCGGCCGATAGTCCGAAGCCAGCAAACTCAGCATAGATCTTAGCACCACGAGCTACCGCATGCTCATACTCCTCCAAGATAAGGATAGCTGCACCCTCGCCTAGCACAAAGCCGTCACGGCTGGCACTAAAGGGACGAGAGGCTGTCTCGGGTGAGTCGTTGCGTGTGGAGAGGGCGTGCATGGCATTGAAGCCACCGATACCAGCGACCGTCACCGCAGCCTCACTACCACCAGCCACCATCATCTTTGCCTTGCCGAGGCGTATCATAATAGCGGCATCGATGATGGCATTCGTCGAGGAGGCACAAGCTGAGGCGACACTGTAGTTGGGTCCGTGGAAGCCGTACTCGATCGATACGAGTCCGGCAGCGATGTCGGAGATCATCTTCGGAATGAAGAAGGGGTTGAAGCGGGGGCCTCGCTCGGGATCGTACTGCATGATCTCCTCTTGGAAGGTCTCTAGCCCTCCGATGCCTGCGCTGATGATGACGCCGACCTCGTTTTTGTCGACATGCTCTAAGTCTACAGCTGAGTCTGCGATCGCCTCTTTTGTTGCAACGAGGGCGAGCTGAGTGTATCGGTCATAGCGACGTACTTCCTTGCGGTCAAAGTGCTCTTCTGGATTAAAGCCCTTGACCTCACAAGCGAACTGGGTCTTGAACTTGGAGGCATCAAACTGTGTGATGGGAGCTGCTCCACTCTTACCAGCGAGCAAGTTTTGCCAAGTGGTGGGAGCGTCATTGCCAATGGGGGTGATGGCACCAAGGCCAGTCACGACTACTCTGTTAAATTGCATAGGCTATATCAAAGTCAAGCGTCAGGGATATGAGGAGTCTGCTGCTGTGAGCAGCAGGTTCTAGCGGTGTAAACTGAATGTGGGGAAGTACACAAGGGCAAGCCCAGCACCCATGCTGGGAGATCTGAGACTTGCCCTCGGGCTTTGTATGTATTACAGAGGATAGAGGTGGTCGCACAGCTATGCGACGAGACCTCTGTATCGTATGGTGAGGAGAGCGCTCTGTCTGCTCCTCGAGGTGCTTATGCTAGCTGCTTCTCGATGTAGTCGATAGCGTCGCCAACGGTCTTGATACCCTCAGCCTCCTCATCGGGGATGGTCATATCAAACTCCTTCTCGAAGGCCATCATCAGCTCGACAGTGTCGAGTGAGTCTGCACCAAGATCGGTCGTGAAGTTGGCCTCACGAGTTACCTCTGAGAGCTCGACGTTGAGCTTGTCTGCGATTAGGTCTTTGACCTTGCTTTCTACTTCTGCGTTCATTGCTTAATAGGTTATTTGATGAATAATTGATTAGTCATACGGGGATTGGTAAAGCCTCTGTGCAGACCGCTTGGCGCTGAGCCGTATCGTGTCCGCAGATTTAGCTGTACCTTTGTACACAAGAGAGGTGAGCGTGTGTAGATGCTGTCGCATTTTGCACACATACGCCCCTTATGTGCAACAAATGTACGAATAAAAATGGAAACCATAGCTATCTTCGCCTCAGGCAATGGAACAAATGCGGAGGCGCTTGTCCACTACCTAGCTCATATAGACGATATTTCTGTTGCGCTCATAGCAACTGACAACCCGCACGCTGGAGTCCTCAAGCGTGCTGAGAGACTGGGCATACCGTCCCTCACCTTCCAGCGCAAGGAGATGCGTGAGCCCGCATTTGCTAAGCAACTTCGGGAGCAATATCAGGTGACGGCTATCGTCCTCGCGGGCTTCCTCGGTTTGGTGCCAGAGAGCTTGCTGCACGCTTTCCCGCAGCGGATCCTCAACATTCACCCAGGGCTACTACCCGACTACGGAGGCAAGGGAATGTATGGCGATCGCGTCCATGAGCGTGTACTAGAGGAGCATTGCTCTGTGAGCGGCATCACGATCCACCTCATCGACGAGCGGTTCGATCGTGGCTCGACGCTCTGCGAGGTGCGCCTAGCGGTCTACCCTGACGACACGGTCGGTACGCTCGCTGAGCGCATTCATCGTTTGGAGCACACCTACTACCCAGTGGTCGTCGCTGATTACCTCACACGTCCCGACCTTCCACCACTAGCTTGACGAGGTTAGTCCTCTGACGGCTGTTCGAGTGCACGCTGTGCTCTGAACTCCTTGAACTTAGCTTGCATCGTTGGGTTCTTGTAGGTGAGCTTGCGAATGGTCAGTCCCTCCGCTTTGTCGTTGGCTAGGCGGAGGTTGTTTTCGCTACCGATAAGGGCGTCCTTAATCTTTTGCAGATGTTCGATCGACTTGTCGATCTCTTTGATCGCATCCCGAAACTTATTACTCGCTAGGCGGTAGTTGTATCCAAACTTCTTCTTGAACTCCTCTATATCCTCCTCAAAGTGTGTGATATCGATGGACTGTTGTTGTGCCTCGAAAAGTTGCTTGCGTATGTCGAGACTCTTGCGGGAGGTGGAGACGAGGAGCGTGATCAGCGGCACGAAGAACTGAGGGCGGATCACATACATCTTCTCGTAGCGATGTGACTTGTCGACGATGCCGCCGTTGTAGAGTTCGTTGTCTGGCTCTAGGAGCGATACGAGGACGGCATACTCGCACCCTTTTTTGCGGCGATCCTCGTCGAGCTTCTTGAGAAAGTCTTCGTTGCGATGCTTCGTGGAGGTCGTGTCAGACTCATTTTTCATCTCAAACATAATGGAGATGTACTCTAGCTCACCATCATCGGCATAGTCCCGAAAGATGAAGTCTCCCTTAGTGCCACCGACCACATCATTGTCCTTCTCAAAGTAAGCGCGGGGGTAAAAGGTTCTCAGCTTCTGCTCAAACTCCAAGGCGCAGTGCTGCTCGAGTGTCTCGCCGAGCATCTTGGTGGACATACGGGTCTTGAGATCTTTGTAGAAGTCCACCTCTCGCTCCAGTATCTTCTTCTCTAGCTCATGTTGCTCCTGCAGTTGCTTGACCTCTAGCTGAGCCTCTTTGCTCTGTAGCTCCACTTGAGAGCGTAGCTCGGTGATTGCTTGCTCCTTAGCTTGGAGTGCCTTCTGACTCTCGGCCTGCACCTTTAGGCGCTCATTGTCTCGCAAGCTCTCCTGCTGCGCTAGCTGTGCCTGTAGCTCGGTGATTGTCTGCTCTTTGTTAGCTAGAGCCAGCTGCAAATCCGCTTGGCTCTTCTCGCCCATAGCGTCGAGCTTGCCCTGGAGCTGTACCAAACGGGTGTCTCGCTGGGCAAGTTGCTCCCTGAGCGTTGCTTCAGCCTGCGCCACAGCGAGTTGTTGCGCCTGTCGGCTCTGCTCCTCTAGGAGGGCAACGCGCTCAGCAAGCGCCTTGTCAAAAGCCTTGCCACGCACCTGCTCTAGTAGCTGTGCGTAGCCTTGCTCATCAATAGTAAACTGCTTATGGCAGTTCGGACAAATCAATTCGTGCATAGGGGGGGGGATTAGAGATTAGAAGTTAGAGGTTAGATATTAGAGAGAGGAGAGAGGATCTCAGAGCCATTCGCTCCGCCCCCGCTCCCTACTCTACAAATATACGCTTTATCAGTCAAAGGGTAGCCTCGTCTCACTTTGACGATAACAGGCGCTCGACCACGAGCCACCAGCCGTAACTCTCCACGAAGGAGTAGTCGTAAGACTTGCCTGTGAGATTGGGTCGGTATACATATAATAATGAGTAAAGCCCCTCGAGTGATCTGGAGATCCTCGAGGGGCTTTTGCTTTATCGCTTAGCGGGGTGGGCGCCTATGCCTCTTCCTGCTCGATAGCTAGTTGTCCACGGTAGTAACCACACTCAGGACAGATGGTGTGATATACGTGCCATGCTCCACAATTGCTACACTTAGCTAGAGTGGGGGTTGCTACTTTGTCGTGCGTTCTACGCTTGGCAGTGCGCATCTTGGACTGCCGTCTTTTGGGATGTGCCATTGTTTATCTGTTTTATTATTTATCCTTCTCTTGTAGTAGTGAGTCACGTAGCGCATTGAGCTTAGCCCAGCGAGTATCGGTCTCAACCTCTGCCGTGGGGTCTAGCTCATCTAGGATGGCCTGCATATCCTCGGCACACGCTCCGTCGGGGTGTACCCGACTGATGGGGAGTGAGAGTACTATGAGGTCGTAGATCAGGTCAGCGCAGTCGAGTGAGGGGCTATGATGTGGTACGATGATCTCCTCATCGCTCACCTCCTCGTACTGGTCTCCTAGCTTGACGACAAGATGCTGAGACATATCTATGCGCATCTCTAGGGGTGCTAGGCAACGATCACAGTGTGTCTCCACAGACCCTGTGAGCGTCAGCTGAAGGTCGAAGGTCTCTCCGACACGATCTATGCGTATGGCGCATACTACGGGGCCTCCGCTGAGGTCAAACGTAGGACGTGACTGCAGAAAAGTTGAGTCCACGACAAAGTCATCGGTCGAGACGCCTTGTGGCAATCCCTTGAAATGTATCGTATAGTGACCTCCGTGAGACATAGCGTGCTACAAACTTCTCTAAAAGTGCCTCTAGAGCGACACCGTAAGGTGTACTCTAGGGGTATGAGCGCAAAGGTACGGAAAAAACAGTAGACGACAAGCGTTTGTAGATTCAACTATCAAATGCAACTGAATTGGTTTCATCGAGCTTCTGATAAAA
>URDQ01000050.1 GCA_900546675.1 uncultured Porphyromonas sp.
CATTTCGTCCCCACGTAGGGAGCATTTCGTCCCTACGTGGGGATTTTTTCGTTCCTCCGTAGGGATTTGGAAATCTCCACGTGGGGATCAGCCTCTTTTGGCGTAAAGGTGTTGTGATGCGTAGGTGACCTTGTTTATAATGTCTCAACTCAGCCTCCTCTCCCAGCACCATAAAGCTGAAGTTAGCGAGAGGGTGAGAGGCTTCGTATGTCTATACGGATAGTTTGTTGTGCTATTTTGTATCTTTGCACTCAGATACCTATCGGAGAGCGTCGCCTAGAGCGCAGTAGCCTCACGATGGATCGCTCACTACGTAATACGCATCTAATGAAATACAAGATCCCCAGTAAGGATGAACTTCGCGTCCGCCTAGCAGCTCTGCCTGCTCAGGCCGCTGAACTACTCTCTAGTCGTAAGTTTTGGCACGAATTGGTCCTGATGACCGTTGCTATGTTTATCGGTGCTATGGCGGTACACTACTTCCTCGCACCTAGTGGTCTGATCGTCGGATCGGTGACGGGACTTGGCATCGTGCTGGAGCGACTCTTTCCGATTATGTCGCTGGGCTCCTATATGTTTCTCATCAATGCTATCTTGCTGCTACTCTCCTTCATCTTGATCGGTAATGAGTTTGGCGCTAAGACTTGCTACACGGCACTGATCTTAGGCCCGTTTGTCGACTTGATGGGATGGATCGATCCTGTCGAGGGGTCGATGTTCGCTCAGGAGGTGCATGGCGTTATGGTGGCTAATCCAGGGTTTGACTTGGTCTGCTTCATCTTGGTGATGAGTGCTGCGCAGGCTATCCTTTTTAGCATCAATGCCTCGACGGGTGGGCTAGATATCTTGGCGAAGATCTTTAATAAGTACCTTCATGTGCCACTAGGAGTGTCGGTGACGATCGCTGGTGGTCTGATCTGCTGCTCCGCCTTCCTGACTAGCCCTACGGGTCTGGTGATTATGGGTCTGGTGGGTACTTGGCTCAATGGCATGATCCTCGACTACTTTATGACTCGTATGAGCTCGCGGACTCGTGTCTATGTCATCTCTAAGGATTGGGAGCATATCCGTAACTATGTGATCCACACGCTGAATCGTGGGGTGACGATCCACTCCGTGACGGGTGGTTACTCAGGCGAGGAGCATAAGCAGCTGGAGTGCATCTTGACACGGGACGAGTTTGGCAAACTATTGGATCATTTGCGTGCTGAGCGTATGGAGCCGTTTATCACCTCAGACCCTGTCAGCGAGGTGTACGGTCTGTGGCGCAAGAAGAGCCAGCTTGAGGAACTCACGGTCGAGACGGGGACGCCTGACGAGAGCACCTTTTAGTATTACCTGATTCAGCTAGAACTATGTCACATCTTACGAAGTCGCTTTCGGCACTCATCCTCCTACTATCCCTCACCTTCGGCTCGCTGATGGCGCAGGAGCCTACGCCCGATGCCGAGCTAGAAGCACCGCATAACAAGAAGGTGGCGCTCTCGCTAGAGGCGCGCGGTGACTATCAGCGTATCTATATAGGTAGTCAATCGGACAAGGCGGGTTCAGGCTTTAAGGGCAATATCGCCAACGTCATACTCAGTGGCACGCTCTCGCCAAAGTTTAGCTACCTCTACCGACAGCGGCTTAGCTCGGTCAATCTAGATCGCACTTTCTTCGAGTCGATTGACTTCCTCTACTTACAGTACAACCCAACCGAGCAGCTCAGTGTCAAGCTTGGCAAGTGGATCGTCTTCGTCGGTGGGTGGGAGTTTGAACCAGCTCCGATAGATGTCTTCCAGTTGGGAGAGTTCTGCTACCAAATGCCAGCTTATCAGTGGGGCGCTACGGTGAGCTACACCCTACCTAATGGGCAGGACAATCTCCATGCGCAGGTGATCCAAAGTCCCTATCGTAAGACATACGAGGCGATGAGCGGGCAGCCTGCCGATATGTATGCTTACAACCTTATATGGACAGCACACCACGATTGGTTTGTGCCGATGTGGAGTGTCAACTTTATGGAGTATGCGCCTGGACGCTTTATGAACTACATCTCGCTGGGCAACCGCTTTCAGCTGACCCGCCGCACTTTCGTCGATCTAGACTTGATGCACCGTGCGCCACTAGATGGAGAGGGTAAGAAGGCTTTTGCCGATTACTCTATTTATGGTCAGCTAGCCTTCCACCCGACGGTTCAGACGAAGCTCTACCTCAAGGGGAGCTACGATCAGAACTTGAGTGGCTCAGCAGCGGACTACGGGGTCATCGACGGCACGCAGATAACCTGTCTCGGTGGCGGTGTCGAGTACTCACCCATCCCCGAGGTGCGTCTGCACGCACACGCTAACTACGCTTTTGGCACAAACACGAACCCGATGGCGGTGCTGCATGACCAGCGCACGCAGATCAACGTGGGGGTCACCTGGCGTATGAAAGTACTCTAACTCCTTATACTATATACTATGAGCCTTTACAGACAGCTTAGCGAGGCGATCGCCTCGACACTACATACACTTTACGATCTCAACACGACCGCTGACGAGATCACGCTGACCGCCACGCGCCCTGAGTTTGAGGGGCATGTGACGCTCGTTGTTTTTCCCTATCTCAAGGCTTCGCACAAGTCTCCGCAAGAGACTGCTGAGACGATCGGTGCCAAGCTCCAAGAGCAGACAGACCTCATAGCCTCCTATGGCGTGGTCAAGGGCTTTCTCAACCTTACGTTGACTGACACAGCGTGGCTCTCAGCCCTGCGAGAGATTGCCGAGACTCCGCATTACGGTCACATCACGCCGACAGATCAGTCGCCACTCGTGATGATCGAGTACTCCTCGCCAAACACCAACAAGCCGCTTCACCTCGGTCACGTGCGCAACAACCTGCTTGGCTACAGCCTCGCTCAGATACTGGAGGCTAGCGGACATCGTGTGGTCAAGACAAACATCGTCAACGACCGTGGCGTGCATATCTGCAAGTCGATGTTGGCTTGGCTACGCTGGGGCAATGGCGAGACGCCAGACTCTTCGGGCAAGAAGGGCGACCACCTCATCGGAGACTACTACGTGCGCTTTGACAAGGAGTATCGTGCCGAGCTAGCGCAGATACGTGCTGAGCATCCCGACTGGAGCGACGAGGAGGTCGAGGCTAAGTCTCAACTTATGGCTGATGCACGACAGATGCTACGTCAGTGGGAGCAGGGTGACCCTGAGGTGCGTGCGCTGTGGCGACAGATGAATGAGTGGGTCTACAAAGGCTTTGACGAGACTTACAACCGTATGGGCGTATCCTTTGACAAGATCTACTACGAGAGCGACACCTACCTCGTAGGCCGCGAGGAGGTCTTGCGAGGCTTGAAGGAAGGGCTCTTCGAGCGACATGAGGATGGCTCCGTATGGGCCGACTTTGAGGCGGAGGGACTGGACAAGAAGATCCTTCTACGCAGTGACGGCACCTCCGTCTACATCACCCAAGACATCGGTACTGCCAAGCTGCGCTATCAAGACTTCCCAATAGACCAAATGGTCTACGTCGTGGGCAACGAGCAGGAGTACCACTTTCAGGTGCTATCGCTACTCTTAGACCGCTTGGGATATAAGTGGGGCAAGAGCTTGACGCACTTTAGCTACGGCATGGTCGAGCTCCCTCACGGTAAGATGAAGAGTCGCGAGGGTACGGTCGTCGATGCGGACGATCTGATGGACGCTATGCGCGACACCGCCCTAGAGGTAGCACGAACAGCTCAGCAGGCGAAGGGCGCAGAGCTAGCTGCCGAACCGACAACCGAGGAGCTACGCACCGCTGAGATGGTCGGACTGGGCGCACTCAAGTACTTCATCCTTAAGGTGGACCCGAGGAAGAATATGATGTTCAACCCCGAGGAGTCTATCGACTTCAACGGCAACACAGGGCCCTTCATTCAGTACACCTACGCACGCATCTGCTCGCTCCTGCAGAAGGCTGACGAGATGGGCTACAAGCATCAGCTCCCTGAGACGGGTGAGCTAACTCTCTCGTCGTATGAGACAGCACTCGTCCAGCAGTTGCTCGACTATCCGACAGTTGTGCAGGAGGCTGCCGCGAGCTATTCGCCAGCCCGCATTGCCAACTATACCTACGACTTGGTCAAGGGGTATAACCAGTTCTACCACGAGTGCTCCGTGCTGCGTGAGGAGGACGAAGCGCTACGCAGTATGCGTCTGCAGCTCAGCAAGACCGTTGCCGAGACGAGCCATAGTGCTATGGGGCTTCTAGGCATCGACTTGCCCGAGCGTATGTAGTCCTCTCTGAGGGCTTGACTTATGAGGTGTATGGAGACCGCTCTCTACACATCACTGCCACGGGATAGCCGTATCGCTCTGCTCGCTTCGGGTGGTGTGGATAGCAGTGTGGCGATGCATCTGCTCGTCGAGGCGGGCTTTCGTCCAGACCTCTACTATATACGTATCGGTATGCAGGACGAAGATGGAGGCTATCTCGACTGTCCTGCCGAGGAAGACATCGAACTGGTGACGCTCCTCGCCCGTCGCTACGACCTGCACCTAGAGATCATCGACCTGCACCAAGTCTATTGGGATCGTGTAGTCTCCTATACGATGGATGCGGTGAAGCAAGGACTCACGCCCAATCCCGATGTGATGTGCAATAAGTTGATCAAGTTCGGAGCCTTTGAGGAGAGGTGTGGATCCGAGTACGACTACATTGCCACGGGTCACTACGCTACGATACGAAAGACGGCAGCGGGCTTGACCTTCCTTGGCACCTCTCCCGACCCAGTAAAGGATCAGACCGACTTCTTGGCGCAGATCGGCTTTCGACAGATGGAGCGTCTCCTCTTCCCTATCGGTCACCTCCCCAAGGAAGAGGTGCGTCGCATCGCCCTCGAAGCGCATCTAGTCAATGCACAGCGCAAAGATAGCCAAGGCATCTGCTTCTTAGGACAGATCAACTACAACGACTTCATCGAGCGCTACTTAGGCACTCAGACGGGCGACATCATCGACCATGAGACAGGAGAGAAGATCGGGGAGCATCGAGGCTACTGGTTTCACACCATCGGGCAGCGCAAAGGGCTAGGGCTCTCGGGCGGGCCGTGGTATGTGGTGGCAAAAGATGTGGAGCACAACGTCCTCTACGCTTCACGAGGCTACGACCCCAAGACGCAGTACGGCACGATCATCGAGACCGAGGAGATGCACTGGCTCACGATCGATCCGTGGCTCTGGACGGAGACCCCGTCAGATAGTCCGCTGGAGGTCACCTTCAAGATCAGACACACGCCCGACTTCACCGAGGGTCGCCTCGAGCGACTCCCCTCAGGGGGCTATCAGCTAGTCAGTAGCGAGCCGATACAAGGCATTGCGGCTGGTCAGTTTGCCACCATTTACGATCCTCAGCGTCAGCTCTGCTGGGGCAGTGCTCCGATCCGCTCGAGTCGCTAGTCATCCCATTTCTACCAATGAAAAGGAGAACGCTCACATACGAGTGTTTTCCTTTCTTTTGGTATGACGGGCATACAAAACTAGAGGCACCAATACTCAGTACCAGTGCCTCTAACTATTAACCTTTAATCAACAGCCAACAGCTAACAGCCAATAGCCAACCGCTATCTCACCACGAGCGTCGCACGGCGTGCGACACCGTCCGTGCCGATCGCCTCGACGACGTAGCTGCCTGACGAGAGGAGGATACGCTCGCTGTACTCCGTCAGCCCAGGAAGCGACTGCGTGTAGACCGTGATACCGTCACCCTGTACAAGCCGCAGAGATGACATCTCCTGTGTCGTGCGAATAGTCAGCATACCCTCGCTGTACTGCGCCTGCAGCTCATCTGTAGGCTCTGCCGTCGGAGCGACCGACGTAAAGTCGCCGTCCACGCGTAGCTCCAGACGTCCCTCGGCATCATCGGGGAAGAGCTTGATCTGGCAACTCTTACCACCCGTCAGGTCATGCTCCAGGCCGCTCTTGTGGTCTATCAGACGAGCCGTCACAACGTGCCCCATCACACTACCGGCGAGCGAGAGCGTCACATCGATCGGTTCAGAGACCCGTGTGGCTAGCTGGTAATGCCCCGTAGCCGCATCGTCCGCATAGAGATCCTTATAGGAACCACCTGCGGGATCGATGATAGCGATCGAAGGATAGCGACTCTCCGTGCTCATCAGGAGCTTATTGACCGAGCCAAACTCATCGCCATAGGTGACAAGCGCACGATCCTTACCCAGGCGACTCTGTAACGTCAGCGACAGGTAGCGTGCAGTCTCCTCGTCAGCGTCACCGCTAGTACTACGCAGGCTACCGCTCTGAGTTTGTTGTTTAGCATATGTGTCGAGAGCAGTTGTTGGGAAGACGAGCTTTGCTCCAGAACCGACACCCTCCTTGAGCTTGACCACAAAGGCTTCGAGCTGATTGATCGTCTTATTTTCGGCTGTAGCTCGGTGGTAGGTAGAGATCGACCCATCTAGCTTCAGAGGATCATAGCCTTTCACCTTAACAAGGCTCAAGAATCTCACATAGGGTTCTATAACCTCTTTATTAGCATCTAGGAAAGGAGCTATCTCTAGCGGTGTCATAAATGGATTGCCCACCATCACCTCCTGACCAGCAGCAGCTGCGCTCACCTCCATCGTGTAACCCTCGGTACCGTCAGCGAGCTTAGAGATACGCTGCGTCGTCGGGTTCTCAAAGATAAAGCGGTAAGCCATCTTGCTGCGCTGAGCATACGAATAGTAACCACGGAAGCGCTGAGCTTTGCCATCGAAGTACTGGAAGCGACTCTGCCCCGTGCTAGCATCGTAGGTCTGATGGTAGAAGGTGTTCGCTACGTCAGGCCTGTCGAAGTAAGGCAACTCCAAGATACCACGACGCTCTACAATAGCACTCTTACCCTCTCGGTTCTTAAAGCCCTGCTCGTCTCCAGCCACAATCAGAGCGATGCTATTATTATTGCCCGCCATCGAGATAGACTGTAGTGGCGAGGGATCGTTGAAGGCACTAGCGTCAAACTCAGCCATATCATACACATCATTCTCCTCGATACCAGGCAAGACTCGTAAGCCAAGCTGATAGGTGTAAGGTGAGGCACTGAAGCTGTAGTCGCCCGCATAGATATCGTATAGCGGAGCAGCCAGCAGGTTGAGCTGAGCACGATCATACAGCCACTCATCGGTGTCGAACTCTTCAGTGGTATAGATATGCTTGTCACTCTCATACTCTGTACCCTTCGCTACGCCAAAGTTGTAACGCACCATAGCACGTCGGTAGTTGAGCTGAGAGAGGTTATAGATAAACCCTCCCGAGTGGAAAGTGATATCGATACAGGTAGGCTCACCGTAAAGGTCACGTAGAGTCACCTCCTTATCGAGGTCTGGCTGCGGACAAATCGGCTGACCCGAGGCATCCTCTAACTTGAAGTACGCCATATTCACTATATGCACATTGGTGCAGCTACTTGGCACAGCATTCGCTGGATAAAACGCTCCATTATAGAGAAATGCCCAGTTGTCAGGGTTATTCCAGTCGTAGTGCTCTTCACGTGCTTTCTTGTCGTTAGGGTCATTTCCCTGCCGTGGTACCACGAAAGCATTGAATGTTTGGTCTGCTGCAAAAGGCCCTTCAGGTAGCGTGCCGTGTCCTTCTGCGGAGGTTGGACGAGGCATCCACCACAGCTCGTCTGGAGAAACAGGGATGATACCTTTACTGTCACGCGGACCACACCTAGTTCCGTTGACGGTCAACGTGTAGCTCTCGTAGTGCGCCTTACCATCGACTACCCGAGGAGCGGACACTTTACGGCGGATAGTACGTCCAGAGTCGGTGTCTCCATTGTCAAAGGTCCACTTGTACGCACTGTCTGGCACACCCAGATTGGTTGCTGTCAGGGTCACTATATCGCCAGGACAGTGAGCACCCTGCGGAGAGACGGTCACCGCAATACCCTCAGAGATGTCCTCGAGCTTGACGGTAAACTTCTCCGTCTGCATATTCGTCTCACCACATAGACTGGTTTTAATCTCCAGCCTGTACTCATTCTTGAGTTCACTACCCGACTCAGCATTAAGCTCCCAGCGGACCATCAAGTCTTCGGGCAAGTCCTCAATATTTGAGCTCATAATGACCTTGTCCCCATCCTTGAGGACCACGGTACCAACCTTGTTCGGGATGTTGATAAGCTTAAACGCCATATAGCCCGTCTCCTTGGAGCAGCGATACCCTACGTAGGTAGGACGTGCGTACGAGGGAGTCAGATCTTTTGTATCTATAGGCACATCAACTGAAATCCAAGGGACAAACGGCTCTGCAGACCAAGAAGACCACGAAAAGCCATCCTCACCCCAATCGTCTTGGTCATTGGTTGGATCGTAACCATCAAGAGGTAACTTGTAATAGCCATCACCGACATTCCCTCTCTCCAGCTCTCCCTTGACAAACTGATTGACCCCAACGGAGTCTACCTTGTGAGCCCACTTATTACAATCGTAGTTTATCCACTGCCAGCTAGGCTTTGGGTAGAAGTAGCGAAGATTCAGAGTGAGCGGGAGATCTACACTTTTGACAGGGATATAGAACTTAGTATGATCTACTGGTTTGCCACTGCGATCATACGGGAAAAAGTAAAGCCACTCCTTACCTATACCCTTTGAATTGACCGTAGCATAAAAGATAATATTGCGAGGCTTACCCGCCTTATCTACAGCATAGTCTAGGCGACCATCAGCAAAGGGGTAGACACGCACCTCATCACAAGAGGTTCGATCCACCACCGGCTTAATGAGTTCCGTAAGCTCAGGCTTGAAGTCTGGCTCACTCATATCTAGATCTATATAGAAGGACTCTCCAGGCTGACAAGGATGCTCAAACTTCAGACGATAGATGCCACGAGGCATAGGGCGCTTCTCCAAAAAAGCATCCTTCTCTGGATCATTAGTAAGAATGTCTTTAATCGGAGAGGGTTTAGAATAGTTGTCTTTGTAAGGATAGACTACGCGCTCTCCGTTTTTGCCTACCTTATAGATAAATCTAAATGGGAAAAAGTATTCAGGGGTGCCAGTCCCCCCAGGCCCTGTAAAGGTGTTGGACATTTTGATTGTCTCTCCGAGTCCTATCATTCCACCACCATAAGGATTTTCAGCATCCGTAGGATTGGGCGTATTGAAGTAGTAGCTCTCACACGTACGGCGATACTCTTCATACCCTTCGGGAGCCTCGACAAGCGTGATCTCCATACCAGCCATAGCATTGAGAGACTGCCCGTAAAAGGTGAAAAGATAGGTGTGATAACCTGGACTTAAATAAGCGGTAAGACTACCAAGCTTTATTCTATCCAGCATCGGCTGAGGCAGGTGGGCGTAGATGCTAGAGAAGTCGTATAGACGATTCTTTATAGGCTTTTTGTTTGTGGGGGCTAGGATGAGGCTAGGCTTAGGTGTGATGGGATTGCCATAGAGATCCGTACCCTCTATCTCGACGTAGTAACGCTTCGTCGGGTCATATCCCTCAAAAGTGTATCGCTTGTCTATCGAAGTAGAGACTGCTGGACCAAAATCATCTGAAGTGTGGATAGGCGTAGCCGATGGGTCGGGCTTGTCAGAACCGTCTGGTAGCTCGTAGTACTTAAAGCGTAGCGTACAGAAGTTCCACCCCTGGAACCATATAATCTGTCCTATCGAGCAGTCAGAGGCGTCTTCTGTTTCAAGAATCTGAAAGCGATTTTTGTGGAAGTCTAAGTCCACCAAGATGGGGATAGTGATATAGTCATTGCACCCTTCGTTGGGTCTCTTGACACGTATCAGCACGGCAGCTGGGAGTGCCTGCTGCCTACGAAGCTCTTGTAGAGACATCGACTGAGGCAGTCGATAAGAGATGCTGACACCACCACCCTCCGAGTCATTGGCGTCGACCTTCGTGAGAGATCCCGTTTGACTACTCCAAAGGAGCGTGCTGGCGTCTAGCGTACCCTGCTGGAGCTTCGCATACTCTTGCTGAGACACTACAACCACTTCGTAGTTTGCCATAAAGGTGGAGGGGAAAGAGTCGGCATACTCAGGGAAAAGTCTCTCCGCATCTCCTTGGTAGCCCTTATTGATCTCCTTAAAGAGCTCTCGTAGCTCTGGCTTATCCTTATCGAAGCTGGCTCCAAACGCACTGATGCTACTAGCGCAACCCTCACCACTCATAACATCGATACCAAATGGGAGCTTGAGATCCGATGGCACCGTAGGCAGGTTGGTCGTAGGACCGTAGACGGCGAACGACTTGGCAGTAGTCTCTCGACAGTCACTATCCAAAGAGTATTCGTACACACCTTGTGGTAGCACCCCGCTATACTCAAAGTGGTAGAGGGTCGTGTCACCCTTGACCTCCCGCTTAGTGGGCTGCATAGTTCTAGCACCCGTAAAGGTGGCGGGTGCCTGCTTAATATTCAAGACGGGAGGTCTCTGCGTACCCCCTCGCACTACGATATGAAAGCTACCGTACGGTCTACAAGGCAACCTATAGGCATCAAACTTCACCTGGGTCTCCTCCAACGCTACATACTTGTTCTCGACCTTTGCATTCCAGCGGAGGAAGGTCTCAACGTCAGACTTGCCTATTCCTTCTTTAGCTATCAGTCTAATAGAGATACTGTAGTCCTCGCGCCCGGGTAGTTGCTCTAACCGAAGCGCCTCTGTAGGAGCTGGCGCTGGCTTGTAACCCTGAGTGTAACTATGACCTTCCCCATCCTTGACCTCGTACTCCACCTGCTCTATCTGAGAGAGCCTCAGCGGAGCGCCATTAAATGCTATAAGCAGTTTAACCTCCATCGTACCCTCATTCAGACAATAAGAGGGGGTCGTTGTCACTTCAAACATGTAGTTCCCATCCTTATCTGAGCCTTGTTGGGATGTCTTCTGTGCAGAGAGTGAGGAGAGCGACAGAAGGAGGAGGAGGAGGGAGAGGGTGATGTATCTATATCGTTTCATAGCGTATGAGACATAGGTTGGATAAAGGGTATCTGCGTCAAGGCACGACTACTCAAAGTCTTGCTGCGTGATCTTGATCTGGTACCAGGTATTGCGGATGACGGAGTACTCGCTCACGCCCGCATTGTTTGCTGCGAGCTGACCGGTCTCTTCCGAGATACGGTCGGTAAATTTGTCTTTGAGTGGATGCCTGCCAACCTGATAGCCCGTGCGGTGCTTGGGGTCCCACTCATTGACCTGGAAGGTAAGCCTGAGCTGCATCGCTGCCAGCTGGTCGGTCGTTAGCCCCTCATCGGCACTTGCCTGACGGATGAACTCTGGCACGTAAATTGTAGTGTAGTAGTCGGAAGTCCTAAGCTCACCGATAGCTTGACCAGCGCTTGCGGTGCTAGCCATATTGCGCTGCACCTTGTTCTTGTCTCGCTCTATGTAGTAGCAGTCCTGCCCGCCTTGAGGATCCCGATAGTAGTTGGAGCTGATAGGATTGTAGAGCGAGGTGGTCCACTGGTTCTCGTCGTAGTAGCGCGAGGCGAAGAGGGCGAAGTAGCGTGGCACATTGTACAGTGCCATCTCAAAGTCCTCTATATAGTCTAGGACAAGCACCTGATCCGAGGTGGGGTCTCCCAGCACGCTGTTGGCAATCATGTCTGGAATCGTGATGTCGATACGCGCCAGCACACGGGTCAGACGTACGGGATGTCGCTCAGTCGGTGTGGCTAGAAAGCGGTATGGGTCCGGTTCAGTACCCTTCCCCAGCATCTGCTTGATAGCATCAATAGATACGTTGGGACAGATAGCGGTCATCGGGATGAGGTCGTCCTCAGCACCACCCTCCGCTAGCTTAGGGAGAAACTCCGGCTGCCAGGGAATTTTCGTCAGCGTGGAAAGCGTGTAGAGCTGCCCGCGCTCGGTGACGCCCTGCAGGGCTGTCGTTAGGTTGTAAGTCTTCGACGCCTCATTGGCAACGAAGTAGAAGTCAAAGCTCTTTATATCTCCAGGAATAAGGACAGGATGGCTCCAAGGCGTGCCATTGGTTACTGGCTGTGTATAGCCTCCTAAGACTTGATTGACTAGACACTTGCCCGTAGCGTGGTCGAAGATGAGGACACGCACAGACTTGACCTTATTCTCTGCAGCGGTGAGCTTCTTCTGTAGCTCAGGTAGAGGCACCTCTCCCTGACGGAAGGTGGACTGTGGCGCCACGCTCATCGAGAGGTAGAAGTCTCCGCCCTCCACTTCGGGGGGACAGGCGGAGGGATCCTCCTTGACGCAGCTGGTCAGACCAGCCAGCAGGAGCATCGTGGAGAGCAGCCACGCAAGGATCGTGCGGGAGCCTCCTTGTATGCTATATAGATTGCATTTCGTCATGGCTTTGTAGCTCGAGAGGTTAGACACATTATATATTATGGTCTTGCTCACGGATGAGCCAGCCATTGATCCATACGTTCACCGCTAGGAAAGTCTCCTGTGTCACGGGGCGACCATCGAAGGCGAAGATGACGGCGTAGTGATCCTCGCGATCTAGGTACTCCTGATCGGAGAGCTTATTATTCGCATAGAACTTCGTCTGCAGCAGTAGCGACAGCAGATCCACGTTGAGCAACTCCTTGCCGGTAGCGCGCTCGGTGATGATGAGTCTCTGCTCTTGGTTGGTCAGCAGGCGGAGCGTGTTGAGCTCGACAGCGATACCGCCCGTTCCCTTGACCTGCTCAGCATAGTACGGGGTGTAGGTGAGGACGTCGTCGGTGAGTACTTCGCCAGCACCGTTGTAGCGACCGTTGGGAGCGGTGATGCGGAAGTCGTAGTTGTCGAGCTTGATGTTGGACTTGCCACCCTCCGAGATGTCCTGCATGACGAGGCGAATCTTGTTGGTCCACTTAGCCATCGGCACGACGATAAGACGGCTCCCATCGCCCAGCACCTGGACCTCCTTGGAGACGCCATAGAGTAGTGGCGGCAGCTCGGCGGTGATGCGCTTGTCCTCAGCTCTCGAGATTTGCACGAGTAGGTCCTGCATCGTCGAGGTGCCAGCCTGCAGTTTGCTCTGCTCATAGAGAGTACCCATACGGTGGCCGCAGAGTGCCATGATGGTGTAGTTGCCCGGGGCGAGCTGTAGCTCGAAGGTCTGCTGCTCTTCGTAAGGTGCAGCCGCATTGATCATCTCCGAGACAAAGCGTCCGGCCTCGTCGAAGATGTAGAGATGCACATCCTCGGCCTCGCGATGCCAGCGATCTACGTACTGCATGTTGTAGTCGTAGCGCAACTGCACACGAAGGGGGCAGGTGGACAGATCCTCGTAGATGCACTTGTCGCAAGAGACGAAGCTCCAGCCTAGCAGGAGCAGGATTCCTATATATAATAGTCTCGATCGAGATAGACTGTGTGAAACCATAGTGTCAGTGTGGGGCTTTCGCCCTCTTTTATGTGAATAGTTCCTATGAGGGGAACATTCAACCCCTCATAGGATAGTATTGCTGTCGATGACGTGTAACCCGCTCAAACGGGTAACCCTTTGTAGGGACGCACGGTCGGTGCGTCCGTCCCCGAACCAGCCGAAACGGGTAATAACTTGACGCTGTAACCTTTGATGCAACGGACGCTCAGACCGAGCGTCCCTACAGCGGGTTACACGTCTTGTGCGTCCGTCCCCGTTAAATCCTTGACGCTGTAACCTTTGATGCAACGGACGCTCAGACCGAGCGTCCCTACAAATCGTTACACGTCTCGGCGTCCCTACAGCGGGTTACACGTCTCGCAGTTCGACAAGCAAAGTGTACTCAGGAATTATAGAGAGATATCCTGTGTACGAACGATCCAAGGATTGATCGTGATGTCGAATGAGACGAAGACCTTCGTTGGGTCGTCATCATCGTCGTCATCCTTCTCGTTGACTACATCAGGCTCACCTGGCTGAGAGATCTTTGAGATGTTGATCTTGTAGATGTTGTTACGTACGACACCGTAGCGGCCGTAGCCCATATCCTTGCTAGACTGTGTATCATTGAAGTGACGGATTAGGTTCGTCTGATAGTAGCAAGCACCATCCTTGTAAGCCTTGATATTCTCAAACGTACCAGAAGCAGCAACGTCACCCTGAGCATCAACATTCATACTAGCAAGAGCAGCCTTGAGGGCAGCCTTAAAGCCTGCAGGTGTTTTGTCAATCTCAGTCTTGGTGTTAGTATTGTCCTCGATGATACCCTTATACTCAAGCATCTTAGTCTTTGTAAAGGTGAAGCCCATATAGCTGTACCATGTCTCACCCTCGGTGAAGGTGATGCCATCATGCTCGTTAGGAGTCCAGGTACCACTGAGGACGAATGAGGTCGTACCCTGGTGCTTTTGCATTGGAGCGTCCATCGTGTTCTCGAGGCAGTACTGACCATCAGCGTCATTGTAGCCAAAGGTACCCTTTATCTCAGGCGTACCCTCTAGGTAGGTGAAGTCTGCAGCGTTGAACTCTCCAGCTAGGAAGTTAGGATCCTTAGCGTAGCGGTCGAAGCGTTTGCTATTGTCACCTGCAACCTCTGCGACGAAGTTATCCTTAGACTCCATAACCTGAGCGAGCTGACGATAGATGAAAGTCTTCTTGTTGGTAACGTTGAGCTGCCACTTGATGTTGGTCAGCTTACCATTCTCAAATGTAGGAGTGCCACCTACGAATACCTTAGCGAGGATACGATCTACGTTTACTTTGATAGGAGCACCCTCAGCTGCACCCTCGGTATCCTTCATATCGCCAGCAGCAACCTTGACAAGGCCCTGCTCGTTAGACATCATAATACCATTGCCTGATAGCGTAGCCACATCAGTCGTGATAGCTGCCTGAGCATCCTTGAGGTACTTACCCTCTGCTGTAGCTGCGATAACCTCAGCTGTTGGGTTGATGATGGCGAGCATCTGGTAGTCCTGGCTTACGACTGCCTTAGCCTTTGTGGTAAAGTTAGCCGTCGTAGCTGTACCAGCGATGTCACCCGTGGGAGCAGCACTACCCGTACCTGTGATGTTGTAAGTGAGGGCATACTTAACAATGCCAGAGGTCTCGTCGAAGAGTACGACGCGGACTCCCTTGATAGCCTGCTCGTCAGTGGTACCTACGTAGGTATCGCCAGCGTTTGCGCCATCGACATTAGCTGCTTCAGCTCTTGTACCACCCTGTGGGAGGTTGAAGGTAAAGGAGATGAAAGCATCAGCCTTCTCCTGATCTTTTGGTTGGTTCTTGTCAATAGTGTCCTAAACGTTTTGCAGGATAAAGAGAAAAGGGTAGGTTTGTAATTG
>URDQ01000051.1 GCA_900546675.1 uncultured Porphyromonas sp.
TCTGACTTCCTCCTTCTGTTGCGGAGAGACTTTTGACACAGCTCCCTACGGTGGGCTAGACGTGGGGCTTTGATGAGGACGGACGCACGAGTCGTCGAGTCCCTACAAAGGGTTACTCGTCTCTAATCTCTAACTTCTAATCTCTAATTTCTAATGATTTGGGATATTGTGGGGTGTATAAGGGGGTGTGTGCTGTATCTTTGATTTTGTAAAGTAGAATGAATGTAGAAGCGTATGGCTACAGAAAGAGATTATGATGAGCAGGCAGTGGCTATGGTTGACAGTCCTGCTGGTGTGGAGGGTGTAGCAGGTGGGGCAGATGTGGAGGGTGCCTCTATGGGTGGTGCGTCTCCCCGTAGTAAGCGTGAGGAGTATATGGATCGCATACGGTCGTACTACCCTGACGTGGATTATGATGATGAGGATGCCCGCTATGGTGCTTATCTGGATTATGATGATGAGCTACGTGGTAAGTATGATCGTCTAGCCGAGAGTGATGAGAAGCTCAAGGAGATGTTTAGCCGCGATCCGCGCTTTGTGGATGTGATGTATGATATGGCTAACGGCGAGGAGCCTAGTGTGGCTTTTGCTAAGAACTACTATGACTTGATGCAGGAGGATATGCGTGATCCTGAAGTTGCTAAGCGTGTAGCCGAGGTGAATCAGAAGCGTATCGAGGAGACGGCAGAGCGTGAACGTCAGGAGCGTGAGGATAGTGAGCGTCGTGAGCGTAATCTGGAGGAGAGTGGGGAGGTGATCAGTAGCTTTGCGGAGGAGCATAAGCTGGGCGATGATGAGATGGGAGACTTGGTGGATCTCTTCGTGCGTATAGCTGATGAGGGTATAACGGGTTTGGTTCGTAAGGAGACGCTGGAGCTGTTGTGGAAGGGTATGCAGTACACACAAGATGTGGCTACGGCTGAGACTCGTGGTCTTGTAGATGGTCGCAATGAGCGTATCGAGCTGGAGCGTAAGCGTACGGAGGGTGATGGTCTGCCACACCCCACGGGTGGCAATATGGAGTCAGCTGTAGATGATGTGGAAGATGTGCGTCCACTACGCAGACCGAGTATGTATGATATGAAGTAGTATAATAACAAAAGAGATAGGATAAGTTATGGCAAAGGATTATGCAGAGGTAGATGCTAAGCATGGCACTAATACGGTAGCTGGTGTAACAGATGCAGCAGCTATAGGCGTAGGAGATATAGAGACTGTACAGCAGGCTCGTGCTGTGTCTCCTGACCTGGTAGTTAATGATGTGGATCGTGTGCTGGTTAAGATACGTCCACAGAGTAACCCGCTGACGGCTATTGCGCTACGTGCTCAGTCTAGTACGACTAAGACTCAGGCGTTTAAGTATTATGAGCAGGATACGCTGCCTATAGAGACTTCGGTCAAGACGGCAATCTCGGCTGGGACTGAGGTAGCAGAGCTGGAGTGTCGAGATAATAAGATCTTCTCTAAGTATGAGACGCTGATCTTCCCCGATATAAAGGGTTATGATGAGCTTGGTAAGGAGACTCCTCATGCTCCTCTTATGGCGTACGTCATCGAGGCTAACGGGGGTAAGGTCAAGATCACGGCTGTGAATGGTACGGTAGATGCTGGTGGCAGTGTGAAGTTCCCTGCGGTACCTGCGGATAGTAAGGTGATCCGAGCAGGTCGGGCGCACAATGAGACTGATATACAGACGTCTCCGTATGCTGTGTATCCACGTCCTAAGGAGCAGAACACACAGAAGTTTAAGGCTCAGGTTGAGGAGTCCACGGCAATGAAGATCGCTAATAAGGAGGTTAACTTCACGATGAGCGATATGGAGGAGGACGCTCTGTTTGATATGATGCGAGGTATGAGCGTGAGCTTTTACGTGGGTAGTAAGCGTCTTATCTATGATGAGAATAAGAAGGAGGTCTACACGACTGGAGGTATCTGGCCACAGGCTGGTAAGGATGTGATCGTGGGTAGTGCTACGAGTGATAAGATTACGGCCGAGGACTTTGTGAATCTGTTTAAGGAGGCGTTTGTCGGGTCTAATGGTTCGAAGCGTAAGACGATGTTTTGCGGTAGCGAGTTTATGAGTGACCTGTCTCTCTTACAGCTGGGTAATGAGGTTAATGTGACTCCGTCTACGAGGTTTGACTTAACGTTTCAGACTATGTCGACGAACTTTGGATCGTTTGATGTGATCTATGATGAGTCGCTGGATGTGATCGGCAAGAGTAAGTGTGCGTTTGTTGTCGATGAGGACTTCCTGCGTCGTAAGGACTTTGCGGGTGTTTCCGAGAGTCAGAATCTGGACTTACGCTCTAGTGGTCAGCGTGATGTGGATGCTAAGGTTCTGACGCGCTGTACGGCTCTGTATCTACAGAACCCGAATGCGCATATGCGTGTGATCCCGTTTTCGATGAAGTGATATGATGGTACGAGTAGTGTATCAAGCGCACAATCGCCTTAACTTGCCACTCTATCGTGGTGGCGAGTTATGGCGTCGTGTGACGTTTGCGGAGGACGGCTGTCGGTATAGTACGAGTGATGGTGGTGAGGTGGAGCTGCTTGATGAGATGCTGTCCGATGGGTGTCGTCTATTCTGGCGTGTTACTGAGCGCTGTGCTGAGGAGCCGAGTGCTGAGCCTGAGGAAGAGGCTTCAGATGGTGGAAAGGTGGTGAAGGGGGTGAGTACGCTGAAGGGTGTGCGGGACTATCTGAATCGTGAGTGCGGTGTAGTTTATGCGCGTATGAATAATCGTCAGGAGGTGCTGCGCCTTGTGGAGGAGTATGGTTTGGCGTTTCCTGATTGGGAGGGGGGAGAGAGAGATTAGAAATTAGAGGTTAGAGGTTAGAGATTAGAGAGAATCGGAGTGATCGGAGTGATCGGAGGTCTAACCTCTAACTTCTAACTTCTAATCTCTAACTTCTATTTGCGGATTTATTGGTTTTCTGTTTTAGTGTTTCTGTTAGGTTCGGTTGTTTCAGAGGTTGAGACTCGTCTGAATGAGTACGATTGGGGCAGTGAGGCTACTGTGGACGGTGGTCGTCTGCTCTATGACGGGACTCATTTGGACGAGTACATCTGGCGTGTTTTGCCTGATGCTATACGGTTGGTGCAGCGTGCGGGCGGTGAACCTAGTCGTATGGGGCCGAAGGACTTTAAGGTTGTGGACGGGGATAAGGTGGGTGATGGTGTGTGGGATATGGAGGGGGGTGATGGTCGTCCGCTGGTTATCGTGCGTAGTGTGGATATCGATAAGGGTGGTGTTGGGAGTGTCTTGGTGGAGCTACCTGCCGATTGCTTGCGTTTTGTGGCTGTTAAGCTGGTGGGTTGGGGTAAGGAGGTTCGTGAGCTGAGCGAGCCTGAAGGTGTCGCTTGGCAGATGCAGTTTAATCCGTATGTGGGTGGTAGTCGTCACGAGCCTCTTGTGGCTGAGGTGTATAGTCCTCGCGGTGTGCGAGCGCTGGACTGTCGTCCTAGTTATGTATCCCAGTTGGACAAGCGTTATCCGTTGTTGGGTGGGCGGTATAATTTGTCGGGAGATGGGTCGGGCGAGTTGTCTTATTTGGTTGTTGTGCGAGAGCCTGGTGTTTTAGGTGCTGATGGAGCGGTGCCTGACGGGTTGAATTCTTTGGGGAGTCATCGAGGCGATGATCTTCGTGTGGATATGGCTGATTGGTTGCGTCCTGCTGTGGTGTGGATGTGTGCTAGTCTGGTGAGTACGATCTTTGAGCGAGGGGCTTTGGCGGATCGTTTGGCTAGTATTGCTTGGGGGTTGGCAAGGCGAGATGTAGGTATAAAGGAAGAAGCGTGATGTCAGAGTTGAGAGGTATAAGAGACTTTAGCGATAGTCGCTTGTCTCGTGGACGTGTGGTGCTGAGTGATGCGGAGGGTGATATTCGCTTGGTGTATCGTGATGGAGCGCTTTATCTGCACGATAAGGAGCCTGTGAAGGCCTATGTGGAGCGTGAGGTGCTACCTCGTGTGGAGGGTCTTAGAGACTTTGTGGAGGAGGATCATAATAAGCTTGAGAGTCTAGCGGCAGATCATGAGCGTGATGTCAGGGAGCTGACTGACTTGATTCATAAAGGAGAAGGTGGTCTTAAGGAGCTGGAGCTGTCGATGCCGTTGGATAAAATCGTCGATGGTCGCTTGCTGCGGTATACGGGTCGTCACGGGGATTATGAGGCTGGTGATGTGGTCAAGGGCTTTGAGGGTGTTACGTATGATATTACGCTGGGCGATGTGCTTAGGTCGTCGCTGTTGTGTCTAGATGTGGTGGAGGGTATAGCTGGGGGCGGTGTGGCGCGTATGAAGGCTGAGCTTGTGTCGGGTGATGGCTTGGAGCGACGTTACTTGACCTTGTCAGGCTATAAGCCTGCGTTGCAGTGGGAGCGTATCAGTCCAGGTGGTAAGGATAGGAATGGGGAGAAGGATAGTGCGTGGTGTGAGGAGTGGCGTGGCAAGCTCTATGCGGAGTATACGCCTGCGACGCTGTATGACGGTACGGAGTTTAGGTGCCGTATGCGTAAGTATGATGCGCTGCTGGTGTATGTGAGTGCTAAGCTGCGTGGTGGTATAGAGATTTAATCAATTAAAAGGAATAGGTATATGTCAATGTATTTGGAGTTTCGTAAGCGTGTAGAGGGTCTGTCTACCAGCTCTGTGGGTGTAGCGAGTAGCTTGCCCGGCTTGTCAGAACTGGTTGAAGGATTGATCTTGGATAAGGACAAGTCGACTGTAGGTCAAGACTTTGGCGCTCTGACACAAAAGCTACAAGATGGTCGCTACACGGAGGCTAACTGGACTGAGTCAGAGGAGTGGAAGCGTATCAAGGCAGCCGTGGAGGCTGGTCGTGTGTACCGTCAGGGACGAGATGCTCAGCTTACGGAGGTGGACAAGAGTGCTAAAGATACAGCGACGCTGGCGGGTAATCTGTCGGGACGCTTGACGACTGCTGAGGGTAGTCTGACTACGCTAACTGGTAAGACTGATAAGACGGAGAAGCTAGCTAATAGCCTTCAGACGGAGGTGACTAATCTGAAGGAAGGCAGTGTCAAGGCGTCGGACTTTGAGAAGTTTAAGTCTGAAGACTTTAAGCAGTTGACCAATCGTGTGAATGCTAAGGCCTCTGAGCTGAGTACGCTGACGACGCTGGTCAAGAATGAGCAGTCGACGTGGACAGATACGGGAGTGCCAAGCCCGCTGTCGGGTGAGTCAGCGTCTGCTATCAAGGCTCGCACGATGCCTTGGGGTAAGGGCGGTGATCCGAGCGTACATATCGGAGATACGTATATCGTGACTGGTACGGGCAGTGATCGAGGTAAGATGTATCGCTTCGTGCGTAATAGTAGCAGTCAGTACTACTGGGAGAAGGTAGCGGACAATGATGGTACGCTGGCGCTGGCTAAGCTGGTCGATGAGACGAATGAGCGAAAGGAGGCTGTGACGAATCTGCAGACGGCTCTGACAGGAGAGTTGAGCAGTGTCCGCAAGGATCTGAAGCAGGAGAAGACGGATAGAGATAAAGCTATCGCGGCAGCTATTCGTGACTCGGAGAGTAAGGTGACTGGTAGTATCGATAGTAAGATAGATGGTCGTGTGACGAAGCTGTACACGGTCAATACATTTCAGGTGGGTACACTGATCTCGGGTCGCATATCCTCACCCGCACGTGATAGTAGTGGAGGTGCCGTGATACGACATACGGCCGTGGTGCGCACCCTGGCGGGCGCAGATGTGACTGAGTCTAAGAAGAGCGGTCTCGAGTGGAAGGTCAACAAGGGTCGTACGAGTGCGCCTCTAGAGCGAGTGGTGACGGGGGCGCAGTGCGATATATCTGAGTCTGACTTGGTGAAGGAGGCAGGCGCGCCAGCGTATTATGATATCGAGTTGTATCGCAACTTCTAGCTATATGATGCTACAAGATGTATTGCTACCGCTCGTGACAGCTATCATAGGCGCCGTCAGTACCGTATGGGCATACTGGGCGGGTCGTAAGAAGCGTCACATAGAGCATGTGAAGGATACGAGTGACGCTATCCGAGAGCTGAATGATACAATCACCATGCAGGCAGACCGCAATGGCGATCTGAATAATAAGGTCATGAGCCTGCAGGAGGAGATAGCATCGCTCAAGAGTGCGCTCATGGATACGACTCTGAAGCTTAAGGAGAAGGACGCTAAGCTGGACGAGGTGCTGCGTAATCAAGAGACCCTGATGGCTCAGCTCAACTACTATCGTAAGGCGGCTCCGCATATCAAGCCCCCGAGGGGGAGTGGCTGTTAGCTGTTGGCTTTTGGCTGTTGGCTGTTGGCTTTTGGCTGACGTCTAACCCTCTGTAGGGACGCTCGGTCCGAGCGTCCGTTGTAGAACCAGCAAGCCCCATAGCCCTCACTAGCCCCACTAGCCAATGGCTAAAAGCCAAAGGCTAAAGGCTAGAAAATAGACACCTGTCTATCATTCAATAGACACCTGTCTATCAATCAAAAGACAGCTGTCTATTTTCCAACCATTCACTTAGTGCCACTAGAGGCACTAGTTTTTACTAACAATCAAATCACTAAAAACTATGGCAATCAAGTATGCAGTCCAGAAAACACAAACTGGCAAAGACAAGACCGTCTATTATCACGCTCGTGCGCAGTACGACGGAGTCACCTCGATCGAGGACATCGCCCAGCTCGTAGAGCAGATCAGCGCTATCAGCGTGGGTGACGTACTCTCAGTCCTCAACACGCTCGGCAAGATCGTAGCCACCGAGTTAGCCAACGGGCGCATCGTAGACCTAGGCGACCTCGGGCGCATACGTCTCTCGCTGCGTGCCAAGGGCGTCGCAACCCCCGAGGAGGTCAAGCGCGAGACGATCCTCGCCACCCGTGCTATCTTCGTGCCAGGGACGGCACTTCGCAGAGAGCAGCAGGGACTACGCTTTGCATTTACCACAGCAGAGCCACAGCCCCGCAGTGCCGAGGACAAGCCCCACGACGAGCCAGCGCAACCCGAGACCCCGCCCGCAGGTGGAGGCTCTAACGAGAATGAAGATCACCTCGGCGTCTAGCCACGTGTAACCCGCTGTAACACCAGCAAGACGTGTAACCCTTTGTAGGGACGCTCGGTCCGAGCGTCCGTTGTAGTACAAACTTGACGCAGTAACCTTTAACGGAGACGGACGCTCAGACCGAGCGTCCCTACAGAGGGTTACACGTCCGAGCGCCCCTACATCTTTCCTCTCTAAAGTCTAACGTCTATGATCGAGTATAAGATACGTGTCACGTCACAAGAGGATCTCTCGAAAGAGGTCCAGAACCTCGCTACTGGTCTTGCTCAAAAAGCCGACCTACAAGCGCTGACTAATGCTTTTACAGAGGTAAAGCGCGCCGTAGATGGCAAAGCAGCGACAACTGATCTAAACAAGTATGTCACCAACATAATAGAGGTTGCCAACAAAATCCAAGCGCAACTGTGCGATATGAGCGTCTTCGGCGTATCGAGCAGTGGCTACGTAGATGTCAAAAAGCGAAACACCTGTCTTGACTATGGGCCAACCATACTCAACGGAGGTCAGTTCGCCCCGCCTGAGTACCAATCGTCACAGATACGCCTCACGCTCCGCTCCGACCACGACGCGCTCAAGCGACAAGTAGACACGCTCAAAGCCCAGCTCGCCCAGCTCCAAGCCACGACAAAGATTACACCCATACTCGACACCTCCCTACGGCGTGAGTACGACCCCGTCTCCAACAAGAGAGGCATAACCATTCACCCTGACTACGGAGACTGGATACTGACGAGCGACACTGCGGAGCTACACCTCTCCTTCGCAGGACTCAAAGCCGAGGTCGGGCGCTCTATCTACATACAGACTCGCAAGCGAGTCTACCTCCTTGCCAATGGGCACAGCTTCTACGGCTTGCCTGGCTCCTCAACAAGCGAGAATCAGTGGCTATCGAACAACACGACCTACCGCTTCGTGCGTGCTGGCGCTACTGCGTGGTTCGTCACCGCCAGCTCTTCGCCCTATCCGTGGACGTAGTAGAGATTAGAGATTAGAGGTTAGACTTTAGAAGTTAGAGGTTAGAGTGGCAAAGATTGAGATATTAGCACCGTATATAAAGAAGTGGGAGGGTGGCTTTGTGAATGACCCCGCAGATCGTGGCGGTGCGACGAATAAGGGGGTGACGCTGTCGACCTATACGCAGTACTGCAAGCGTAAGGGCTATCCACGCCCGACGGTGGATAGATTGCGGCGACTGACGGACGCTGAGTGGCTGGATATACTGAAGAGTATGTACTGGGATCGCTGGCAGGCTGACCGCATCGAGTCTCAGTGCGTGGCAAATATCCTTGTGGACTGGGTGTGGGGTAGTGGTGCGTATGGTATAACGATCCCTCAGCGACTGCTCGGTGTGCGGTGCGATGGCGTGGTGGGTGATGTGACGCTTGGCGCGCTGAATAGTCGTGGTAGCGCATTCTTCGAGCGCCTGTATGCAGCTCGAGTGCAGTACCTACACGACATAACTAATAGTAGTGTGCGCCGCTATGAGGCTCGGCTGGGTCGCAAGGCTACGGAGCGTGAGCTACTGCGCTACACGAACAAACGCTTCCTAAAGGGCTGGCTGAATAGGCTAGAGGATATAAGACGGCTGGGTTGTTAGCTGTTGGCTATTGGCTATTGGCTGTTAGCTGAGGGCATTTTCGTGAAGTCACGCAAATGGTTCGGAGGTGTTCGTTTTAGCTAGAGGTTATGCATAGGCAGGTGTGGCGCACTCCAGTAGTATCTCCGCCGAGAGACCTAACACCTGACAGATGCGTCCCGCTAGCGATAGTGAAGGCTCGCTCTTGTCATTGACGAAGTCGCTGACCCGAGAAGGCGAAACGCCTAGCTCACGGGCTAGCTCAGCCTGAGACTTGCCCTGCTCTTTGAGTGCATAGCGGATTAGCTCTCCGAGCGTGAGTGTGTCTAATGGGTAGTGCTCCTCTTCGTAAGAGGCGACTACATCGCTCATAATGGCCAGCTCCTGCTCTTCGGAGGTGGTAATCGTCTCACTCTCTAGACGTGGCAGTAAATCCTCGATACGTGCTAGCGCATATTTGTATTGACCTTCTGTGTACATATCTCAAAGCTGTTAGATGGTTAGACAGTCCACCTTGTCGTACTCTTTGTGAGTCCCGACAAAGCGCACATAGACACATTGATGGGCGAACTGCACGACTACAACAAGGCGATACTTATTGCCTCCGATATTAAAGACGTACCTCTGCTTGCCGATGGCATCGACCGAGGCAAAGTCTCTCTTGACGTCCATAGCGTTGCGCCACTCGGCACGCTTGACCACTGCGACCCAGTAGAGCAAAGCCATCTTGCTCCTTGGCTCTCGCTCGTAATACTCCCTAATCTGTCTCGTGCTGATAATCCTCATACTTCGCCGATCTTCACCGCAAAGGTACAAATAAATTCGTAATGGCGGTATGATTTCTATTTGTTTGTCCTGCGATTCGGTTTTTATTGCTTGTCTATGCTTTGAAAGACATAGTCTAAGACCTTGCGGTTCGCTTCGTCAGCTTTGTATGGATTGCGCTTGACGTAGATAGCCGTCACGCCCGTGGGTGTGCGCCCTTGCGCCATATCGATGACGGGGTCGGGTACATCTAGCTCGGCAGCTATCGTAGCCCACGTGTGTCTGGCGTAGTAGGTGGTCAGGTGTGGCAGTATGCAGCGTAGCCCTTTGTTGAGGTGTCCTGGCACGGACTCTATCTGTGCATAGACTTCCCTGAGGTTGAGTAGGTTCTCGCCACTACCTTTGTGTCGCTCTATGATTTCCAAAGCTTCGGGAGGTATGGCGAGCGATATGGGTACGTCTGTCTTTTGTCGTAGGGTCTCAATGCGCCCGCCACGTATGTCGGACTTCTTCATGAGGACTAGGTCTCTGACGTTCATACCGCAGAGGCATAGCGAGAGGATGAATATATCCTTTGCTCTAGCATCTCTCTCTCCTGTCGGTTGGTAGGTTAGTACCGCTTTTAGCTCTTCTGCTGTCAAAGCTCTGTGCTGTGTGGGCTGCGTGCGTATCTTGAATCGCCTGAAGGGGTACTGGTCTATAGACATCAGCTCCATATCGATGGCGTAGTTGATGACTGTGCGAATGTTTCTGAGGTAGACGGCAAGACCATTGAGTGACATACCTTCGGAGAGGCAGTAATTCTCAAAGGCTCTGAGCCAGCGGACGGTTACTTCGCTGAGCAATACGCCATGGTCGTAGTCCTCGACTTTCGTCTGTGCCGAGCGTATGCTCTCAACATACTTAAACCCTGATATGGGCTTGCGCTCTTCGATGAATCGCTCCATAACGCCTACGAGGGTGGGGGCTTCGCTTTGCTCTAGCTCTGCTGTCGGGTCTACATCGCCTGACAATACACTGTCTACATAGCTCTTGAGGTCGCTAGGCTTGGCGAACGTCTGCATATCTCCACTGTCTGTGAGCATATCCAGTAGTGCCTGCGCTCTCTGACGATAACCCTCGATGAGGTTGTTGAGCATACGCCTATTGCGTGTCGTCACGACAACGCCATCGGCAAAGTACTCCTCTCGTATAGATATGGGCAGCGTGTAGTATAGTGCGGAGCCACGGTATCGGTAGCGTAACTTAATGGGATAAGTCCCGTCTTGCTTGGCTCTGCGCTTATCCATAACTACTGATACTTGCATAATGCTTGGTATTGCGAGTGAGTTTTCTCCAGTGGTGCGTAGCGATGTAACGCTCGGTCTTGTGGGAGAGTTTCCCCGTTGCGACGTAGCGCTCGGTCTTGCGGGGGAGTTCTTCCCAGCGGGCTGTAGTTTGCGTTGCACCATTTGCAACGATTCTGTCCTCTTGTGTCCTTTCGATGCCTCATTTAGGGGCGTTTGTTGCAAATTCGTTGCAAATGGTAGGCTTGACTTTTTCATACGACGATATAGATATATAGCGAGTTAGTTATTCTTTCTAATCCGCTATATATCAGTCTATTCCGCCGCTGTGGTCCCACTTGGGCTTGAACCAAGGACTCCCTGATTATGAGTCAGGTGCTCTAACCGACTGAGCTATAGGACCCGAGATCTTGCCTCTGAGGCGTGTCTCTTTGTAGGCTCTGAGGAGCCTCGTTGCAGAGCTATTGGGCGATAATCTTAGTCGTAGGAAGTGCCGTTCGCTCTGTCGTGGTGCAAAGGTAATGCTTTTTTCTGATATAAGAGCCTTTCCACAGAAAAAAACTCACTGAGAGTGGGTATGGCGGGGACTATCTCAGGTGAAGCAAAATAGGTACCTTTGTCTCTACGAGATTTACATCAAGACACAAGTACTATGAATAAGAAGATTTCTAATCTACCCTCTGAGTGCACGACCATCATCGTCGGCAGTCAGATGAGTGCTGATGGATCACGCATCGTAGCGCGCTCAGAAGACTGGGACGCTATGTTTGCCAAGAACCTTACCATCTATCGTCCAGGTGAGCCTGGGTCGGTCGATCCTATGCGCTTTGACGCATTCGATAGCCCCTTCGCTTGCGATCTGCCTGGCGATGCGCAGAGCTACTCGGCTCTGCCTCCCTATCATTTGAAAGGGCACTGGGGGAGTGCGGGCTTCAACGAGTCGGGTGTCGGCATGAGTGCTACGGAGTCGATCTTCAGCAGTGACGCTGCGCTGGCTGTCGATCCACTTGTGGAGGATGGTGTGGCTGAGAACTCAGTCTTCAACATCGTCCTTCCCTACATCCACACGGCTCGTGAGGGCGTGGAGCGTCTCGGCAAGCTTATCGAGGAGTATGGTGTCAGCGAGGGCTTTGGCATCGGCTTCGTCGATAGCGATGAGATATGGTATCTAGAGACCGCCTCGGGGCATCGCTGGCTCGCTTGTCGTATTCCTGAGGCGCAATACTTCGTCACGGGCAATCAGAGCCGCTTCCGCCAGTATGATCCCAAGGACAAGGAGCACTTTATGGCATCCAGCGACCTCGTTGAGTTTGCCCAGGAGCATGGACTCTATGATCCGAAGGAGGGTGCCTTTGACTTTCACAAAGCTTATATCCGTGACGTGGAGCTAGACACTACGTACAACTATCCACGCGTCTGGGGTCTCCAGCAGATGTTTACCCCTCAGATGAAACAAGATGTGGCTGTCAACGACTTCCCTGTCTATGCTAAGGCTGAGAAGCCGATCACGATGGAGGCTATGCGTCACGCTTTCCGCTTCCACTACGATGGTACGGAGCATGATCCCTACCTCCACAGCAATCCGCACGAGGTGTATCGTCCTGTCTCTATCTTCCGTACTACGCAGACGCACATCTTACAGGTGCAGCCTAAGCTCCCTGTAGCTGTCGGGCGAATCAACCACGTTTGCCTCGGTATGGCTGATCTAGGTCTCTTCGTGCCGCTCTTCCAGGGTGTGACCTCCTATCCAGAGCCTTATACAAAGGGTGGGGGAGAGTCTTCACAGGAGTCGGCCTACTGGACCTTCCGCAAGGTGCAGGTACTCGGTATGACCAACTATAACAAGTATGCTCCGCTGATCAAGGCTCGTTACCACGCCTTCGAGCTGGAGTGCGATGAGCGCATTGAGGAGATACAGCGTCGCTACTGTCATATGCTAGACAAGGGTATGACGTATGCTGCTCAGGATATGCTACAAGAAGCTTCGGACACTATCTTGTGGCGTGCACTCGATGTGGCCGATGCGCTGATTGAGGAGCTCTTTACGCAGATGACACGCGATATACAGGCTGAGTACCTCTTTCACGGAGCTTAGCCGATAGAGTATATTTACATAGAAGAAAGGAGACCGCTCACCATTGGAGAGTGGTCTCCTTTTTTCTAACCTCCAATCCATTGTAACGCTCTCCTTTTTGTATCTTTGCACGAGAGTAAGGTAGGAGAGGGTCTGTGGAGCTTCTCCTTCTGATTCTATAGATACATGTTGATTATAGAGTACATATTACAGTTGGTCGGGGGCATTATCATAGGTCTCTGCATCTCCGCACCTATGGGGCCTGCTGGTATCCTCTGCCTACGGCGCGCTCTCGAGCAGGGGCGGCGTGCAGGGGTCATCACAGGGATAGGAGCTACGCTAGGTGATTTGGTTTATGCGATTATGACCTACCTTTTTACAGGTATCTTGCTGGACTATATAGATCGCAATATGGTCCTCCTGCGTATTGTGGCTAGTCTGCTCTTCATCGGCTTTGCTACCTATCTATACTTTAGCACACCACGCCTAGAGGTGTCGCAGCGTGTGGTCGCAAAGATTAATCAGCGCAACCTCTCCCACCTAGCTAGTGGCTTCCTGCTGACTATCCCCAATCTGCTGATTGTCCCTGTCTATGTGGTTCTCTTTAGTCAGTTCAACTTCGTCTATCCGCTTGGCGAACCTCCCTACGGGATGTTTGCTCTCGGACTTATCTCCATTGCCCTAGGGGCTCTCATTTGGTGGCTCTTTATTACTTACATAGCGACTCGTCTCAGAGACTTAGTGAGTCAGCGCAATCTGCGCATCTTCAACCGCATCTTTGCTCTTGTCTTTGCTGTGATAGCGGTCGTCTCGCTGTTTTACACATTTGTAGCTTTGTAAAGGTACACCACAAGACTTATATACCTTATATATTATGACAAAAGCAATCTCACGCCCCTCACGGAGCTTCTGGTGTGGGCTACTGCTGATGGCAGCTTTCGCAGGTGTGGCTGTCTTACTAGCGCAGCTACCACTCTTTAAGGAGACGCTCCGCATCTCTCCGCTTATCATAAGTGTCCTAATAGGCATGATCTATGCCAATACGCTACGGCACAAGCTTAACCCAGCTTGGGTGCCTGGGTTAGCCTTTTCATCGAAGCGTATCCTGCGCTTGGCGATTGTCTTCTATGCTTTTCGCCTTACGCTGACAGATATCTATGCTGCTGGGCTCACTGCCTTCGTTTATGACCTCATCATCGTCTCTTCGGTGATTCTCCTCGGGGTACTCATTGGTCGCTGTCTCAAGATGGATCGCGACACTGCCATCCTCACTGCTTCGGGTAGTGCTATTTGCGGAGCTGCTGCAGTGCTAGGCACGGAGCCTGTGCTGGGCGCTAGCTCGGAGAAGACGGTCATAGCCGTTGCTACGGTGGTGCTTTTTGGTACGCTCAGTATGTTTGTCTATCCACTCGTCTATGCTACTGGGTGGCTGGGACTGACAGAGCATCAGATGGCTATCTACACTGGGGGTACGCTCCACGAGGTGGCTCACGTGGCGGGTGCTGGTGGCGCTATGGGCGATGCTATCGCCTCGACAGCGACCATTACGAAGATGATCCGTGTGATTCTCTTGGCTCCTTACCTCCTGATCCTCACCTCCGTCCTGCATCGTGGTGGGCGTGGAGGAGCTACAGTGCAGCGCAAGGTGTCGATTCCTTGGTTTGCCATTTGGTTCCTCATTATGATCTGTGTCAATACGCTGATCGTTTACCTTGCCAATCAGCAGGGTATGAGTGATCTCTACAGTCAGATCTGTGGTGGAATTCGCTGGGTAGACGACTTCGGACTCTGTATGGCTATGGCAGCACTCGGTAGCGATGCTTCGTTTGCTCGCTTCCGACAAGCTGGAGGCAAGCCCTTTCTCCTAGCTGGTGCGCTCTACCTATGGCTCACCATCGGGGGCTACTGTTTAATCCGCTTGATAGGGTAGGCTAATAGCTATGCTGAGTGCTGGGAAAGAGCTAAGGCGGTAGATTATAGTCAAACGCTACTTGACGATAGCCACGTGGGGAAAGTCAAATCTCCATGTGGCTATTCTTTATTCACTATATATAGGTGGGAGCGTATCGGGGACACGAGAGAGCCTATCTATAAGGTGTCTACGCTGTGCATCACTCCAATATCTCAAAATGAGACTGTTGCATAAAGGCGAATCGCTGTGTTGCTTTCGGGATTCGGCTTCGG
>URDQ01000052.1 GCA_900546675.1 uncultured Porphyromonas sp.
CTCGCTTTGACACAACGGACGCCCTCTCGCTAGATACTAGCCGTGCGTCCCTACAAAGGGTTACACGTCTCGTGCATCCTACACATCGTAACTCGTCTCGCCACAAAAAGTCAATCCCCACGTAGGTATTTCCAAATCCCCACGTGGCTATTTTTCGTTCTCCACGTGGGGGCGAAACATTTCCTCCGAAGTTTCGTTTGATTCCTCCGAAGTTTCATTTCGTCTCCACGTAGAGAATTTTCATTTTCCACCTGAAAAATCAAAATTCTTCACGTGACTATGGCTCATTTGAGCGAGAGTTCCAAAGGTTTTCTTCCCTTGGAAACTTTTCGTCCCTAGGGTGGGAGCGATTCGTCCCAACGCGGGTGGGCACCATCTCCCCCCGTAGGTTTGCGAGCAGTACCTACTACTGGGTAGGGGTGCGGAGGTGATCCCTTGGCAAAGAGGTATAACTTTGCGGTGTAATAGATCCGTACAAGCTGTACACCCCCGCAGAAACTGATGGTTAAGGCTCAGCATAACGCATATATCAAGCAGATGCACCGCTACGATGCGCTCATGACGGGACGCTCCTGGTGGGGGCATCTCTTTATGAATGGGCTCTGGCAGGTGAATCAGCTACAGATGGCGGCAGAGGTCTTGGCTATGATCCCCGATGACTTTGCGGGGCAGCTACTAGATGTGCCGGTGGGGACTGCGGTCTTCACCTGCGACAAGTACAAGCAGCTTGCCAAGGCTCAGATCACTGCGCTGGACTACTCCGAGAAGATGCTCGAGATGGCTGCTCACCGCTTTGAGGTGGAGGGGGTGACCAATGTATCGCTCGTGCAGGGCGATGTGGGGGCGATGCCCTTTGCCGATGGGGAGTTTGACTATCTGCTCACGATGAGTGGCTTACAAGCTTTCCCCGACAAGGAGCGAGCCCTTCGTGAGATGCACCGTGTGCTAAAGCCTGGAGGGAGACTGTGTGGATGCTTTTACGTACGTGGGGAGCACCGCGTGGGCGACTGGATAGCTCGCCATATATTGGAGCGCAAGGGGTACTACTGCCCGCCACACTACACAGCGACAGAGGCGGTGGAGGTGATTCGGGAGCTCTTTGGGGAGCGTATCTCCGTACGTCAGTACCACGCCATGCTCATCTGCTCAGTAATCAAAGATAGGTAGCAAACGAACTATGAACAGTCCGACACTAGATATACAGCAGCGTATCGAGGAGGGCGCCTTGCGACTCTTCTCGCAGTATGGCTACATAGGTACCTCGATGCGTATGGTTGCCAAGGAGGCTTATGCCTCGCTGGGCAGTATATACTACTATTATGAGGACAAGGAGGCACTCTTTCGCTCGCTCGTAGAGCCTGCGATCAAGGGGCTAGAGGCATTCTACGCCTTACCGCCAGAGGATCAAGATATGGAGATGGATATGCTGGACCCCGCAGAGCGTAAGCGGAGGGGCTACTCGAAGGCGCCCTTCTACCAGTACATCATCGACCATGCGGAGGCTCTGCGACTGGTCTTCTTCGCCAGTGCGGGTTCCTATCTGGATCACTACGAGGCTCGGCTCAATCAGCTGAGCAACGAGGCGACCATCCGCTACTTCGAGCGGTATCGAGAGCTGCATCCCGAATGGAAAGCCGATGTCGATCCCGCCTTCGTCGCTATTTACTCAGCCTTTATCACGGCAACCATCAAAACTATACTACAGCGGTCCGACACCAGTCCAGAGGAGCTGGCACGGTTCTGTCGGTGCCACGAGAAGTTTAGCTTCGGCGGTTGGCGAGAGCTCTTAGGGGTCTAGTGAAACAGTTCACTAGGCCCTTTTTTTGAACACTTAGCGAAAGACGTTCAGTTTTCCCTCTCTTCCCAATAAGCAAATCAACCAACTAATCAATGAGACGATACAGACTACTATTACTAATCACACTACTCTCCCTCAGTGCAGCAGTAGCTCAGGAGTACAACTACCATGGCAACGTACTAGATGACGCTACGGGCGAACCCCTCATCGGAGCCAATGTCTATGCCGAGCCAAAAGGGGCTGGAACCGTCACCGATGGCGAAGGTCGCTGGGTGCTCACCTCCAAGCAGCGGGTCAAGACACTCGTCGTGAGCTACGTAGGCTACAAGAGCAAGCGCATCACATCACCACGGCAAGATGGCAAGTCGATCAGCGTGAGACTAGAGGTCGACGAGACGACGCTAAGCAGTGTCGTTGTCGTTGCCAAGCGACAGGAGCGTGCTCTGCGTGAGTCCGCTATGCCTATATCGGTCATCTCGATGCGACAGCTACAAGGCACCGCCTCCTCGATAGACGAGGTGCTGTCTCGCACTACTGGCGTGACGCTACGCAATACGGGCGGACTAGGGAGTGCCTCGCGCATCTCGCTACGTGGACTAGAGGGCAAGCGAATGGGCATCTACATTGACGAGACACCCTTTGGCGAGATGAGCGACTTCATCTCGATCAATGATATCCCGACCGATATGATCGAGCGGGTGGAGGTCTACAAGGGGATCGTACCCTACAAGTTTGGTGGCTCAGCTATGGGCGGAGCGGTGAATGTAGTGCTCAAGGAGTACCCTCCGAAGTACTTTGACGCTTCGTATGAGGTGGGATCGTACAATTCGCACATGCTCTCGACAGTCTTCAAGCGTACACTAGAGGATGCGGGCGTGCAGCTAGGCCTTGGCGGTACGCTCGCCTACTCGGACAACAACTATAAGATGGAGCTGCCCCACTACAAGGATCGGATCGTGAGGCGAGACCACGATCAGTTTCAGAAAGCGATCCTAGGCGGTAGCCTCAAGGCGACGAAGTGGTGGTTTGACGAGATCAAGCTAGAGTGCGCTGGGACCTACATTCGCAGGGAGATACAGGGCTTCGAGTGGGACGTGCGAGAAGCTTTTACCCTCTCCAAGGGATTGGCTATGGAGAGTACCTTCAAGCGTGCAGACTTCTTCCTTCCAGGGCTAGATCTAGACGCATCGGTCGGGGTGGTCTTCGGGCAGAATGGGCTGACGGACAAGGCCGCGCATCGCTACGACTGGGATGGCAAGGAGTACCCCGCGGGCTCCTCTTATGGAGGCGAGCTATCGAGCATACCCACCGATGGGATCAATCGAACGATCAACCTGGTGGACAAGCTCAACCTGAACTATACGCTAGACCGCCATCAAGCTTTCAACCTCAACCTGTGCCACACCTACGCTTATCGCAATCCGACGGACACGCTTATGGATCGAGCTTTGGGCTATAAGGCGAACTTCAAGAGCCGTATGAACAGCCTCACGGCGGGTGCGTCCTACGATCTCACACTCTTTGAGGATAAGCTCCAGAATGCGCTTACCGCAAAATACTACAACTACCGCTCTCGCTCTAAGGTCATCGGGACGATCAGTATGGGCGACCTAAAGGATGTGATGACCGATCGACACTTCTTCGGCTGGAGCGAAGCTATCCGCTACCGCTTCACGCCAGACTTCCTGATCAAGGCTTCCTATGCGGACGAGGTGCGCATACCTACGAGTGAGGAGCTACTAGGCAATGGTTACTCGATCAGTGCCTCAACGGACCTGCGTCCCGAGCATAGCCGTGGGGGCAACATTGGCTTAGTCTATCGCAACCTCTCGCCCACATCAAGACGGTTGATCGAGGCTGAGGTCAATGCTTTCGGCTCTTACATCACCGATATGATCCGCTTCATGCCGGGAATTATCCCCTCGATGAGTTGCTATCAGAACTTCGGGAGCATCCGCACGTGGGGCGTAGAGGGCGAGGTGAAGTGGGATGCCCTCCCCTGGCTCTACCTCTATGGCAATGCGACTTACCAAGACCTCAGAGACACGCGCCGACTGATCCCCTCGACGAATGTCGCTAACCCTACTTACCTCAAGCGTATGCCCAACATCCCCTACTTCCTAGCCAATGCAGGGCTAGAGCTGCACAAGGAGAATCTCTTCGGCGGTGAGGGCTACAACAGCCGTCTGATGCTCGACGCATCCTATGTGCATCAGTACTACTACGACTTCGAGGTGAGCCAGTACCAAGAGCGCAAGATACCGACTGCACTGCGCCTAGACTTAGGACTAGAGCAGAGCCTGCGCAATAATCAGTGGACGATCACCTTCAAGGTCAAGAACCTGACCAACCAGCGTCAGATGTCGGAGCTAAACCGTCCGTTACCAGGCATTAACTTCTCGGTAAAGCTGCGATACCTCTTCAGATGACAACTATGTATTCACCAATTCAAATAACAGATTTCACTATGAACAGATTCAACAAGCTAACCAACAGGCTCACCCTTATCGCTGTCCTCCTACTAGGGCTAGCGCTCACCAGCTGTGACAAGGAGCCTAAGCCGACACCCCAGACGGGTAGTGAGCGGATTCTCTTCTCCACCTCCATAATGAATGCGGACGGAGCCTCAGGCAATGGTTACCTGCAGGCTATCGGCGCTATCGAGGCGAAGAAGTACGACAACAGCCGTGGTGTGCCAGTCGGGTTCGGCACGGAGCCTATCTACTGCGGAGATCATCTCTACGTCCTGCCCGACTATATGGGGATGGGCAAGGCTGAGCTCGTCTACTACACCGTAAGCAAAGAGTTGCAACTCACCAAGCGTGGCGCTATGGAGCTCCCAGGAGGGGCTGCTGCCTGCAATGTGGTCGAGGTTTCGCCTGAGAAGGCTTACATCAGCTTCCAAAACATCGGACAGGTCTGGGCGTTTAACCCCAAGACGATGACCAAGATGACCGTGATAGACCTCAACCAGTACAAGCACGATGACACCAATGTGATGCCAGGTGCTATGGCAGTACGCGATGGCAAGCTCTACGTAGGGCTCTGTCAGATGGACTCCAAGTGGATGCCACTACACAAGGAGGTCGAGCTGGCGCTCATAGACATCGCTACGGACAAGGTGGAGAAGAAGATTTCCTCTACCACCTCAGGGCTCTCTGTCGCTACCCGTCCGATCGTAGCTAACTCGATCTTCCTCAATGATAAGGGCGATCTGTACATACTCTGCATGGGGAGCTTTGGCTTCAACCCTGAGTTCCCTGGAGGTATCGTTCGCATCAAAAAGGGTGAGACCGAGATCGACCCCTCATGGTCTATGAATCTCTCGGAGATCAACATAGAGATCAAGGGCGTCCTACCCCAGACGACCAAGCTCCCCGCCAACTACATTGGATCGATGCGCTACGTCTCTGGCTCTAAGGTGGTCGCCATCATGGGCATCTATGCGCTCGACCCCACGAGCAAGAACCCCTACACGGCTCTCTACTGTATTCCTACAGTCATCGACCTAGAGCAGCGTACCATCCAGCAGATTGATGGTATCCCAGCGTCCAATCCTCACGCAGTAGCCCTCGGGCGGTACAACGATCGTATCATGATCGGCTCGGCAGGCAAGGAGCGTAGCGGATTTTACTCCTACGATCCTAAGACAGGTGCCGTCTCCGACGGACCCGTCCTGGAGGTGGAGGGCAATCCCGTTTCCTTCTATCAAATGAAGTAGTTTAGAGTCCTATAGAATCCTAAAAAGGCGGGTCGCTGAGAGAGCGATCCGCCTTTTTCTATGGCTTCGTATTTGAGTAGAAAGATTACTCAGGAGGTGCTTTACTTGCGAAGCAAAGGGCGCGCCTACCCCTTGGTGGCAGCCTGTACGACGTTGAGCACGTAGTCGCCCAGCTGCTCGTAGTAGCCGACGAGGTCCATATAGCTCACAGACTCGGGGTAGTCATACTTCTGCGTACGGACGTTGTCCATATTTTGAGCTTTCAGCAGGGTGCGCAGGTCGTTGAGCTGCTTCTCTAGCGTGTAGCTCTCACGTGCGTCCGCCTCCGAGAGCTTGTTGCGTCGCAGTAGCTCGGCCATCTTGAGCGCTGTCTCGGTGGCGATCATATGGATCTGCAGGAGGTTGTTGCGCACCATCTCGGTGTAGCTCTTGCCGAGCTGGTGGTAGCGATTGATCTCACGCGCTATACCCACCGCAGCGTCGGCGACACTCTCTATCTCTGTCGCTACACGATAGTAGACAAGTATGTCGCTCTGTGACTCCCGGCCTAGCTCCGTGTGTGAGATCTTATTAAGGTAGTCGGCTATCTCGACCTCTACTGCGTCGGATATGTCTTCCTCCTGCTCACACTTGTTGTAAAGCTTCTTGAGCTCGACGGGATTGTCTGTCTTGAGCATACCCTCACAGTAAGACATCATCTGCGTGACTCGACTAGCGTACTCGGCTAGCTCTTGCTGTACTTGTAGCAGACCGATCTCACCAGTTGGTAGGATACCAGCACGTATATAGCGTAGGTGTGTCTGCTCTGTATCACCCTTCTTAGCCTTCTTCATAGGGATAGCTCGCTGGCAGATCTTGACATAGACTGGTACGAACCAGATCATGACGAAGGCATTCAGCACGTTGAAGGTGGTGTGGAAGAGCGCAAGTCCTACGGAGACGACCGCTGCTAGCGAACCGATCTGAGTTTGTAGTGCAGCTAGCGAGGGATCGGCTAGTGTCTCTGTCGAGGAGATGGCGCTCATACTAGCGGGATCGTAGATCTGGCTGAGGCGAGAGGTGTACTCGTAGAGCTCTCGTGGATCACCTACGCCCGTATTTATCAGCCAGTTGGCGATCATATTGGTAAAGGGGTAGAAGAAGATCAAGACGAGTAGCACACCGAAGACGTTGAACAGCAAGTGCGAGAACGCAGCCCGCTTAGCATTGACATTAGCTCCGAGGGCTGCTAGGTTGGCGGTGATGGTCGTTCCGATGTTTTCGCCCAAGATCATCGCCGTGGCGATCTCAAAGGGTATCCACCCTTTCGAACACATGATGAGTGTGATGGCGACCGTGGCACTGGAGGACTGCACCAGTAGCGTCATAAGGGTACCTATCAGGAGGAAGAGCAGGATAGAGGCAAAGCCCATATCGGTGTAGCCTCGGAGGAACTCAAGTGCCTCGGGATGGCTCTGGAGGTCTGGCATCGAGTCCTTGAGAAACTGCAATCCGAGGAAGAGGAGTGAGAAGCCTACGAGGAACTCACCCAGCGAGTTGAGCTGCTCCCGCTTGGTATAGATAAGCGGTATGGAGATGGCAAAGAGCGGTATAGCAAAGGTCGATATATCTATCTTAAAGCCGAAGAGGGTGATGACCCAAGCGGTGACGGTCGTACCAATATTGGCACCCATAATGACCGATATAGCCTGTCCCAGCTCAAGTAGCCCTGCATTGACAAAGCTGACGACCATCAGTGTCGTAGCACTGGAGGACTGAACCAAAGCAGTCACGAAGACTCCCGTGAGTAACCCTAAGATGCGACGAGAGGTCATCGCTGCGAGGATCTGACGCATCCTATCGCCTGCAGCCTTTTGGATGCCTTCGCTCATGATCTTCATACCGAAGAGGAAGAGCCCTAGCGATCCCAGCAAATAGATAAAGTCAAACAGAGTAAATGCCATGAGTATGTCGTTGTTTGTATATCATTACCGAGCAAAAGTTTCCTTAGACTGAACCAGCTCCTCAGACTCCGATCCGCACTTTCAGGACGATTAATGTGCGTTTGGGTCATCTTCTCGGCTGATTGTGGTCCTTTGGTGATAGCTATTTCGTAACTTCGCTTGCAAAGGTAACGATTTTAGACTGCTTAGCCTAACAGACCTACCACAATTTGATAAAATAAGTACCAGCCCCTATGGAGAATCTATCAATATACTGCCCTAACCTAGACGAGCATCTCAGCGTGCCACCTGGAGCGACACTCTATCAGGTAGCACAGAGCTACCGCAATGCTTTGGGCTTCGAGCCTGTCAATGCTCGTGTCAACAATCTAACCGTCGACCTCGACTGGAGACTCCGCGAGTCCTGTCAGGTGGAGTTCGTCGGGCTCACCGAGGAGAGCGGACGGCACACTTACCTACGCTCTCTCTGCCTGCTCTTTGCTAAGGCGCTCCACGATGAGCTCCCGCACTACCATCTGAGTGTCCGGCACTCTCTCTCGGGGGGCTACTTTAGCGTAGTCAAGTGTGGCAACAAGGGGATCACGGAGGAGCAGCTTACCATCGTCAAGAGACGCATGGATCACCTCATCGCAGAGGACCTACCCTTCGAGCGACGCACCGCACCAGCCGAGGAGGCAGTGCAGATCTTTACCGCTATGGGGGAGATGGACAAAGTGGAGCTGATCACCTCCAGCGGTCAGCCCTACGTCACCTACCACTACCTCGATGGCTACCCAGACAATTACTACGGATCGCTACTTCTCTCCACGGGACAAATCCAGCTCTACGACCTCGTCCCTTACCTCGGGGGCGTACTGATACGGGTGCCTTCGATCGTACAACCTACCGAGCTGGCGCCCTTCGAGCCTCAGCAACCGATGCGTGAGGTCTTTGACAAGCAGTCTCGTCTTCTTAACCTCCTAGACATAAGCTATGTGGGTAGTCTCAACAAAGCGATCGGCACGGGACACTTCTCCGAGATCGTACAGGTCGCCGAGGCTGCACAGGAGAAGGAGATAGCCGCTATGGCTACTGAGATCGCTCAGGCATACAACGAGAAGGGTGTGCGCATCGTCCTCGTGGCGGGGCCCTCCTCTTCGGGTAAGACCACCTTTACCAAGCGGCTACGCCTACAGCTTATGGCGAACTACCTTCGTCCGCACCAGATATCGCTCGACAACTACTTCGTGGCTCGTGAACTAACCCCGCTAGATGACAATGGCGAGTACGACTATGAGCATATCGATGCGCTAGACCTCAAGCTCTTTGCCAGTGATCTGCGTCGACTCCTAGCGGGTGAGCTGGTCGATATGCCACTCTTTGACTTTACTCAGGGAGCTAGAGTGTACCAAAAGGAGATCCTACAGCTTCACGAGGGAGATCTGCTCCTCATCGAGGGCATCCATGCGCTCAATCCGCAACTTATACCTGAAGATCTGCAGCATCTGACCTACAATATATACATTAGCGCCCTGACCGCTCTCGGACTAGATGCTCACAACCGCATCCCTAGTACTGACATACGCCTCCTCAGACGTATGGTGCGCGACCACAAGTACAGAGGCTACTCAGCCATTGACACCATCAGCCGGTGGCACAGCGTGCGGGCTGGCGAGGAGCGCTGGATCTTTCCCTACCAAAGCAGAGCCAACGTCCTCTTCAACAGTGCCCTCCTATACGAAGTTGCCGTCCTCAAGACACTTGCCGAGCAGATCCTCTACCAGGTACCCGCCTGCGTCCAGGAGTACAGCGAGGCGCGCCGACTGCTTCGCTTCCTAAATCATGTCAGACCAGCACCTTTCGACGAGATACCCTCTACCTCGCTACTGCGTGAGTTTGTCGGAGGAAGCTCATTCGACTATTAACCCTGCAACCACTATGTCCAAGAAAAAGCATCAAGCCTGCTCCACGGGAGGTATCGTCTATAGCACCGACCCCGACTGGTCGCCACAGCAAGCGTGCAGCGAAACTGAGACGCTCCCTCCCGCTCAGCAACGACTACGCATACAGTACTCCCGCGCTGGCAGAGGGGGCAAGGAGGCACTCATCATCATGGGCTTCGTAGGCTCAGACAGCGATCTGGCAGACCTCGCCCGTCAGCTCAAGCAGTCGCTCGGCTGCGGTGGCTCTACACGTGATGGCGAGATACTGCTCCAGCAAAACGATAAAGAGAAGCTCATCAAGCTCCTCCAGTCTAAAGGGTACAAAGATACTAAGTAAAGCCCCCGTCCTGCTATGCCCATAGAGAAAACCTCCATCCTCGAGATGCAGCGTCTCACCACCGAAGAGTACCACGCCGCACCCAAGGTACCACTCACCATACTCCTAGACAATGTGCGCAGTATGCACAATGTCGGATCGATCTTTCGCACGGCAGACGCCTTTCGCCTGGAGGAGTTGCTCCTCGTCGGCATCACAGGCTGTCCGCCACACCCGCTCATTCACAAGACCGCCATCGGCGCCGAGGAGGCGGTGCCGTGGCGACACTTAGACTCCGCCATCGACTTTCTCGAGCAGTGCCGAGCAGACGGACGCACCATCCTCGCCCTTGAGCAGACGCATCAGAGCATCTCGCTCGGTAGTCAACCTCCACTGAACGATCGTGGCGCCGTGCTGATTGTAGGCAACGAGGTGCACGGCATCTCTGACGAGGTGATTCAGTATGCTGACTATTGTCTAGAGATCCCGCAGTACGGCACCAAGCATTCGCTCAATGTGAGCGTCGCCACTGGTATCGCCATCTACGACCTCTGCACACCTTATCTAGAGATACATCGTAGCTTAACTTAGTCGCAAAGGCGGTCTCAATCTTTTTATGTAGCTTTGCCATATAGGAAACTCAAAAAAAACCAAACAGTATGGAAGAAAATATGATCGAATACATCGGGACCAATGCAGGTCTCGTCTGGAACGCACTAGACAAGCTGGGCAAGATGGATGTCAAGCAGCTCAAGAAAGCGACCAAGATACGTACCGAAAAGGATGTCTACGCAGCGCTCGGCTGGCTTGCCAAGGAGGATAAGCTCACCTTCGTCTACGAAGACAACACGCTCCTAGTCGCACTGCGATAGTCTCTGCCTAGACGCTAAACAAGCAGACTGCCTAGATCGCTACACGTCAGCACGTTGCATCGCTTTACTGTGAGCTTTGCGAAATCTAGGTCGTCTGACTGCTTGTTTATTCAAAGATTATTCTTACCTTTGCAGACGCAAACCTCGCTGCGGTCGTGGCGGAATTGGTAGACGCGTTAGACTTAGGATCTAATGCCGCGAGGTGTGTGGGTTCGAGTCCCACCGACCGTACAACGAAAGAGAGACCTCTCTGACACCCATTATGGGAACAGAGAGGTCTCTCGCTTTTTTTATCCCGTCACCACGCCACGCCCCTCGCACTTTGAGGGGACGATAGACAGACTAATTCCTATCTCGGAGCCTTTTGGGGTGGTGCCTTTCAGCTTTTTCTATATATTTGCAATTAAGGATGGGTTGTTACTGATCCTTGCGCCTTTGCAGCTAAGATCGCCTCACATCACTAACTAATTCAACATATCTTTATGAGACAAATGCTACAAACGAGTGCTGTCGCAGCACCTCACCCCGCAGACTCCGCCATAGGGATCAGGCGGCTTCTCCCGAGAGTATCTCTGATGGGGCTACTCCTCCTAGTGCTCTGTCTAAGCGTAGGTGCTCAGACACCTTATCCTACCGCGAGCTACACGCTATCCCCCGATGGGACGACACTCACTAAGTGGAATGGCAGCGAGACAGAGGTCGATCTCTCGGCAGATCCAGCCTTTGACAATGTAACCATCATCGGGCCGTGGGCTTTTTCTTACAAAAAGAGCTTAGAGCGTGTGACCTTGTCGTCAAAGGTAGAGAAGCTCGACAAGGCGGCCTTTTCTGACTGCTCAGCGCTTAGCGAGATCGTACTCTCCTCTTCACTCAAGACGGTTGCTTACAAGGCATTCTTCAGGTGTGGGCAGCTTACAGAGCTGTCGCTACCTCTCGGCGTGGAGTCACTGGGCGAGCTAGCCTTCGGGCAGTGTACCGCTCTAGAGACGCTTACCCTACCTAGTAGCCTTAAGGAGATTGGTGTGCAGACCTTCTATAAGTGTAGTGCGCTGCGCAATATAACCTGTATGGCAGAGGTACCGCCTACGACGGCAGAGAGTGCATTCGATAGCGACTGCTGTGCTAATGCTCAGCTCTCAGTACCCGAGTCTGCCGTGGAGAGCTACCAGGCAACAGCTCCGTGGAGCAACTTTGTCAATGTAGTGGCTCTACAGGGAGCAGGCTACCCCAAAGCTAGCTACGAGCTCTCTGCAGACAAGACGACACTGGTCAAGTGGACTGGTGCCGAGAGCGACATAGACCTAACACAGGACAAAGCATTTGGTTCACTCAAGACTATCGGTAGCGAAGCCTTCAAGGGTGCCACCGCACTAGCTTCGATCATTATCCCAGAGGGTGTGGAGACGATCGAGATGAGTGCCTTCGAGGGTTGCACAAAGCTGACCGTCTTGCGGCTTCCCGAGAGTCTTAAGACACTGGGCTCCGCTGCCTTTAAGGGGTGTACAGCACTTCTAGAGGTAAGTCTCCCCGAGGGAGTCACGGCTCTGCCCGCCTTTGCCTTTGAGGGGTGTGAGTCACTCGCTAGTATCCACTTCTCTGAGCGAATGAACGTCATAGGGAATAGAGCTTTAGCCTCTTGTAAGTCTCTGCGCACACTCTTTCTCCCTGGATCTGTCAGCTACATCGATCAGGGAGCATTCATCGATTGCGATGCCCTGCGTACTGTCTTTTGCTATGCAGTGACACCGCCCACGACCAATCAAGGGATCTTCTCTCCAGTCACCTGCAGTAAGGGTATTCTAGTCGTCCCCGCTCCCACAGTAGCAAACTATCAAGAGACCACTCCCTGGAAGGAGTTTATCCACATCGACGGCATCCAGAGCGCTTACCCTGAGAGTAGCTACAAGCTCTCTGATGATAAGAAGACTCTCATACGCTGGTCAGGCGATGAGGCGACCATCAATATGGCTGCAGACCCAGCCTTTGCCAACCTGATCACAATCGGAGAAAACGCATTTTACGAGTCCGAAGAGCTCGTGTCCATAACACTCCCTTATGGTGTGACAACGCTTGAGAAGCAGATCTTTGTCAACTGTCCTAAGCTGACGCAAGTCGTACTCCCTGCTGAGATCACAAAGATTGGGGAGTGGACCTTCTCAGGTTGTAATGCGCTCGAGAGCATCCAGCTACCAAATCAGATGACTACGCTAGAGAAGTGTCTCTTTGCCCACTGCAAAGCGCTCAAAGAGGTAACCCTCCCAGCGGAGCTAACGACGATCGGCAATAAAGTCTTCTTTGAGTGTGGTGAACTAGCAGCGATCACGCTCCCCAAAGGCTTACGCTCCATCGGTGAGTGGGCATTCGCACGATGCAATAAGTTGACAGCAATCGAGATACCCGAGACGGTGACAACTATTGAGTCCTCAGCCTTTGCCGAGTGTCCAGCACTGCAGACGGTAACACTCCCAGATCAGCTCGCCACGCTAGGCGACTGGGCACTGTCACACTGTACGAGCCTCACGGAGATCACACTACCAGCCTCTCTAGCCACCATCGGCAGTCATGCCTTTACCGAGACGCCACTGAGCAAGATTACGGTCATGCGCAGCGAGCCTGCCACAACGACAGAGAAGTTTGTCGATCAGTCTGTCTACACGACAGCTCTCCTCTACGTACCTGAAGATGCGGTCGACAAGTACAAGACGACAGCACCCTGGTCTGCCTTCCAGCACATACAGGCTAGAGTCGTGATAAGCTACCCTGCTGAGAGCTACACGCTCTCTGCCGACAAGACCACCCTCATAGCTTGGTTAGGCGCAGAGACGGAGATAGACCTCTCGGCAGACGAAGCCTTTGCCAAGGTAACGACCATCGGCTCCAAGGCTTTCGAAAAGAAAGCGATTACCTCCATTGTACTACCTAGCACAGTCACAAAGATTGATGACGAAGCCTTCTCCGAGTGCGCTAGTCTCTCCTCCGTGACACTATCGGGTGTCCTAGAGGAGATCGGTCAGTGGGGCTTCTACAATTGTACCAGCCTCGAGCATCTAGCACTGCCCTCTTCACTCCGACGAATCGGCAAGTGGGCATTTTTCAAGTGCGATAAGCTCACCGATGTCAAGCTACCCGAGGGACTTGAGAGCCTCGGCTACAAAGCTTACTCAGGCTGTACCGCTATCAAGGAGATTGTCATACCAAACTCTGTCAAGGAGATAGATATATGGGTCTTTGAAAAGTGTACGGGCTTAGAGCGTGCCACATTTGGAGCGGATGTCCCGACGATTGGCACGTGGACATTCTCTGGCTGTACAGCACTCACCGAGGTCGTATTGCCTAAGCATATCGATAGGATCGGAGAGGCAGCCTTCTACAATTGTCGCAAGCTCCCTAGCATTGAGATACCTACATCTGTCAAGGAGATAGAGAATATGGCATTCTCAGGGTGCGAGTCGTTTACCTCCATGGTCTTACCTCCAGAAGTTCAGGGGATTGGCAACAAAGCGTTTGCCTCTTGCTCTAGCCTCAGCAGTATGACCATCCCCGCCAAAGTCTCTTGGATAGGAGACGAAGCGTTCAAGACGTGCCTCGCCCTAGACTCCGTAATCTGCGATGCGCCCAAGCCTCCGCTATGTGGCAATGCTCCCTTTGAGGGAGAGACCTATGAGCGGGCTTTCCTCAAGGTACCCGAGAGTGCCAGCGAGCTATACAGAAATAGCATCCCTTGGAGCAACTTCAAGAAGATCACAGCTATCGACACGCCCCTGACGACGACCGACAGCAACCTACAGATTGCCATCGATGGAGACCAGCTACTCGTCTCAGGGACTACGAGTGTGCAGCTATACAGTATAGAGGGTCTACTCCTCGAGAGTTGCTCTACGATAGCTGCTGGAGAGACCTTCACGATAACCCTGCCTCAAGGTATCTACTTAGTTTACGGAGACACGAGCAGTAGTATCGTTGTGATCCCATAGACCATAGACCGACTGTATCTTGGGTAGGGACTATCCCCCTGCCCTCAGATAACAAATCAGACCATAGAGCAGACCATATGGAGGAGCAATTGCCTCACGTATGGTCTGCTCTGCTACTCTGTACGCTCCTCTTCTAGCGGAGTACGAGGTCGCAATGCTGGAGGATTCGGCAACTACAAACGGGAGGTGCGTATGCCCCGAGACGCCTTTACGACAAAAAAGCTGCCCCCCACGTGGCAATTCGCCAATCTCCACGTGAGAAATGAAAATTCTCCACGTAGGCGAGAAATAAAACTTCGGAGGAAT
>URDQ01000053.1 GCA_900546675.1 uncultured Porphyromonas sp.
CTCCACGTGGGCGAGAAATGAAACTTCGGAGGAATCAAATGAAACTTCGGAGGAATCGTTTCTCGTCTACGTGGAGAATGAAAAATAGCCACGTGGAGATTTGACATTTCCCACGTGGCTACTGTATATCTTGCGAGAGCTAGCGACTAGAGCGTTTGACTAATCATCGATTACATAGCTACGCATCGAGACAGCTCTAGTCAAGGGAATATTACTACCTTTGCGATAGTGAACCCGCCACACTGGCTGGCTCCTAGAGTGGACGATCTATGTGGACGACTATACTGACTATCCTATACACGCTCCTAGTCGTGGGCGTGGTGGTGGTGATCCTGACGGGAGGCGATGACATCTATCGGATGTTCTCGTGGCTGATGGTCGTGCTCTTTATACCAGTGGCGGGGGTGATACTCTATCTGCTCTTCGGTCGCTCGACGGCCTCGATGCGACTGATACCTAAGGACTTTCTTAAGGAGATCAATCGTATGCCTGTGGGGCATACGGACTTTGACTTTCACCAAGAGACCCTGGAGAACCCTTACTACAACGCTTTGGGTAAGCTACTCTACAAGAGCGACGATCGTACGGTGCTGGCGGCCTCTTCGATGAAGGTGATCACGGTCGGAACGGATAAGTACCGACAGCTCTTTGAGGATATTCGCTCGGCTGAGCAGGAGATCCATCTGATGTACTACATCATAATGTCTGACGAGCTGGGTGTCAAGCTACGTGATCTGCTGGTGGATAAAGCTCGCGAGGGGGTCAAGGTGCGGGTGGTCTATGATGGACTGGGTTCCATACGAAGTGATCTAAAGGGCTTTTGGAAACCGCTACGGAGAGCAGGCGGTGAGGTCTATGCGTTTCTACCGGTGCGCTTCCCCTTTTTCGATCTTCGCATCAACTACCGCAACCATCGTAAGGTGGTGGTGATAGATCAGCGTATCGGTTACTTCGGGGGAATGAATGTGGCGCAGTACTATACGCAGGGCAATGAGCTGGGACAGTGGCGGGATACGCACTTTCGCATCGAGGGTAGTGCCGTGGCGGGGCTGCAACGTGTTTTTTTGGTGGACTGGGCGGTGGCGGTGCGCAAGCGCTTTGACCTAGAGCCTTACTTCGCAGGGATCGACCGAGGCGCTTCTTACGAGCACCCTATAGCAATGCAGTTCCTCACGAATGGGCCCCAAGCGCATTGGCAGACGATCGAGCAAGCTTTCATCAAGGCGTGCTCGATAGCACACGAGGAGATCCTAGTGCAGACCCCTTACTTCCTCCCGCCTGAGGGGCTGCTGATGAGCCTGTGCAGTGCTGCTCTGCGTGGTGTACATGTCTCTGTTATGCTACCTGAGCGTGGCGACTCTTATCTGACGCAACGTGCCTCAGACTCCTATCTGACGCAACTACTCCAAGCGGGCGTAGATGTGAGACGCTATAGGGGTGGCTTCCTACACTCTAAGCTATTAGTGGTGGATAGGCGCATCGTGGGCATCGGCAGTGCGAATATGGACTTTCGTAGCCTAGAGATCAATCTGGAGGTGATGTCTTTCGTCTATGACAAGCGGATAGCTGAGGAGCTGAGCGAAGCTTTCGAGGAGGATCTCCAGGAGTGCCATCAGTTAACTCTGGAGGAGTGGAGTGAGCGCTCCTTCTGGATACGAACCCTCGAGGCGCTGGCTCGCCTCTTCTCCCCGCTCCTATAAGTACAACCACAAAAAAGCCTGTCGACTATAGCGACAGGCACAAAAAAGCCGCACTGCGGATTAGAAAAACTCCGAAGAACATACAAGTTTTGAGGATCCACACCCCTCTGAAGTCCACTGGAGCAACGAGTGCTCACACACTCACGAGGAGTCTGTCGAGGCCGGTCATCAGGTAGATGGAATGATCTCGGAATAGTCGATTAAAATTGAAGAGTTTCCGTATCGAGCAGTGCGGCCATAGGTCTGTGCCGTCTACATATACTATGTACGAAGATCGCGCTACGCAAGCACCTATCGGTGTCTTGCTACCACAAATATAAGGCAATATTCTGAGTTATGCAAATTGTGATGGCACGAGACAACGTAAAAAAAAGAGTCCCTACGAGGGTATGTACGCTCTCGTAGGGACTCTGCTTATTTATCGTATAGCTACTGTCTGTAGCTGATTGTCACTTCTCTAGCTCTACTAGATTACGATCCTTGTCATAGATCTTGTAGTCTAGGAGTGCTACATCTTGATCTTCGATCAGCTTGATGTTTTTGGAGTATTTCTTCTTCCACTTAGTAAAGAGAGAGGATCCCAGGAGGGGAGCCTTCTTGATATAAGCGACGACGTAGGGATGTAGATGCATGGCAAAGTTGCGCATAGGTTTGTTGCCAGTGGTCAGCTGAGCTATGATCTCCTCTAGATCATCGGTAAAGGTGATGGAGGTCTTGATCTTTCCCGTGCCTTGGCAGGTGGGACAAGTCTCCTCGGTGCGTATGATGGTGGCCTGACGTACCCGCTGTCGTGTGATCTGCATGAGTCCGAACTTGCTCAGAGGGAGTATCTTGTGGGTAGCGCGGTCGTCTGCCATAAGCTTCACCATATGCTCGTAGAGTTCCTTATTGTGAGCTGCTTCGTTCATATCGATGAAGTCGATAACGATGATTCCTCCGAGGTCTCTCAGCCTGATCTGTCGGGCGATGAGCTCTGCAACGGCCATATTGACATCAAAGGCGGTCTCCTCCTGTCCTGAGGTCCTGCGAGCTTTCTTGCTACTATTGACGTCGATGACGTGCATAGCCTCTGTCTGCTCGATGATGATGTTGGCTCCATTGCGTAGGGTGACTTTGCGCCCGAAGAGGGTTTTCTTTTGCTTTGTCACACCGCAAGCATCAAAGAGTGGGCGCTTACTGTCATCCTCATAGAGCGTGACGATCTGCTCTCTGCCTGGGTCGATGTCGGCTACGTATCCTCTGAGCTCCTTGTAGTAGTCTGGGTCGTTGACAACGATCTTCGTAAAGGTCTTGTTGTAGGAGTCTCGGATGAGGTTGATAGCACGGTTTCGCTCCTCGTAAATCTGTGCAGGAGCCTTGACACGAACCAGCTTCTTGATACTTGTTTCGAATCGATCTATCAGATCCATCATCTCCTCGACGAGCTCTTGGGTCTTCTTGCCCGCAGCTTGCGTCCGGATGATGGCTCCGTAGCCACTCTTGATGACACTCTGCACGATCGTCTTAAGCCTCGTACGCTCCTCCGTGGAGCGTATCTCGCTAGAGATGGCTACCTGATCGCTAAAGGGTACTAAGACTAGAAATCGACCCGCTATGGAGAGCTCTGCTGAGAGACTAGGTCCTTTTGTGCCGAAGGCTTCTCGTGTTACCTTGACGAGGATCTTGTCTCCCTTCTTGAGTCCCGAGTTGATGATGTTGCCATCCTTAGGAAGGGGGGTACCTTCTTTGACTTTGTCAATGGGTGGTACCTTCTTCTTTTCCGCTATATCTTCTAATAAGTGAGTTGTCGCTCCAAATACTTTGCCTAGATCATTGTAGTGAAGGAAGCCGTTCTTCATAGGGCCTATGTTGACGAAGGCTGCGTTGTTGCCTCTGACGACATTGTCTACCTCGCCGAGCAAGATGTCTCCGACAGCGTAACGGATGTTTCGATTCTCCGTCCGTAGCTCTACGAGCTCGCCATCTTCGAGCACTGCCATAGACACCTCTTTTGGCTTTACATCGATGATTAGTTCACTATTCACGGTGTCTCAAATAATCTGTGCATTAATAGATTGGAAACGTGTAGAGGTCTAGTATGACCCGCCTCTTCTCTCCTCCGTCTCACAGCTACGTCGTGCCACTGCACTGCCCCGAGCTGGTGAGCTGTCGAAGTACCTAGTCGCTACACCTCTACTGGAGTAGCTGGTCTCTCAGCGTATCTCGATCGAGACTCCTAGTGAGTCGCTAGATACACCAAGAGGGGTGGTCTACAGATGCTGCCGTAGCACTCGTATCACGGGTTAGATCCTCTATAGAGTCTGCGACTGATGCGACAGACCCCGACAGATCAGCGTGAGAGGTGACTACTGCAGGGTGATAGGTTGCGTTGCTATGCAACGAAGCCAACCACAACCAGCCTCTCATCGATGAGAGGTCGGTCATGACGGCTTGCTTGGTACGATTCGTTCGTCAAGGTTAGATCGCCATACATACTGCGATGGCTATCTATTGTGTAGACTGATGACTCTCCAAGACGACTTGCTCGCCCTAGAAGGATCACACACGATCTCTGCGACCGCTCGTCTACTTCTTGCTCTTATGACGATTCTTACGTAGTCTCTTCTTACGCTTGTGCGTCGACATCTTGCGACGCTTGTGCTTCTTACCGTTTGGCATAATTGTTTCTTTTGAATTGGTCTATACTGGTCCAAGGTAATGAGTTCTGTAGCTAGTCCCTATACTAGAGCAAGTGTTGTCGCTCTCAAGGGCTATTTGCCTCGACTCACCGCCTTGGGATACTTACTTGATCATTGCTGTGAATGCCTTCGAGGGCTTGAACGTAGGCACCTTGCGGGCGGGTACGATGATTGTCGTCTGCTTGGAGATATTGCGAGCGGTCTTCTCAGCGCGCTCCTTGACGACGAAACTACCGAAGCCTCTGAGGTAGACATTGTCTCCCTGGCTCATAGCGTTCTTCACTGTATCCATAAAAGCCTCTACGACTTGTAGGACCTCCTGTCGGTCTAAGCCTGTCGTGTCAGCTATGTTCTTTACTACTTCTGCTTTAGTCATATATTCTTAGTAATGGGTCTTATAATGATTGCAATAAGGCGTCGTACTATCACTCCGAGAGCATACGCACGGTGAACAAATATACATAAAGCAACCCACACCTATCTACTCTAGCGTAACAAAAGCAGAGGAGTGCTCTCGACCTTGTCCAAGAACACTCCTCTTCTTTTTTTGATATATACTCGCTTGTGGTATCAGCCTTGCGTTATGAAGCGACTTAGAGGAAAGGGAGGTGGCTGGCAAGGCTCTCTGTGTAGCCCCTAGGGGAGTCGAACCCCTCTTTCCAGGATGAAAACCTGGCGTCCTAACCGATAGACGAAAGGGCCAAATCGTGCGCCAGTATCCTTAATATAGAGTTATATCCTCAGCGAACTGATACAGTATTGCGATGTGTCGTCGTAGACTAGAGAGAGTTGAGGTGAAGAGCCATCTTAGACTTCAGATTCGCAGCCTTATTGCGATGAATGATATTCTTACGAGCTAGACGATCTAGCGTAGAATAAATCTTCGGCAAAGCCTGCTCAGCTTCCTGACGATCGGTCATAGCACGAAACTGCTTAACCATCGTACGCGACGTCTTGCTCGCATAGCGATTGCGAAGGCGACGTGTGGAACTCTGACGGATTCTCTTCAGCGTTGATTTATGATTTGCCATTCTTGTGATACTTAATTACTTGGTGTACTGTCGATATGCGAGACTCGCTATGCGATGCACTTCATATCAGCTATTACTTGTAGCCCCTAGGGGAATCGAACCCCTATTTTCAGAATGAGAATCTGACGTCCTAACCGTTAGACGAAAGGGCCAGTAGCTACTTGCCAACTACTGCCGAGTATTCGGCTCTCAGGCAATTGTGATGCAAAGGTAATACAAATTTTTCTACTGGCAAAAGATTCTCGCAAGAAAATATCCCAAAAGAGTGGTCGAGTCGCAGAAATTTCTCTTCAGAAGGCTGATAACCAAACTCTTAAAGATATTTGACTCGAGGCAAACTTTTTACCGCAAGTCACGACCCCAAAGGAGCTTCTCGCGGATTACCTGGGCATACGGCTTGTGCGAGAGGCGTAGCAGATGGGCTCGCTTGTCACTCTTGCGGGCAACAATCTCGACGCCACAGTCGTAGACCCGCAGATTGCCATCGATTACAATGGAGAAGGTGGGATGTAGTGAGGAGACTCTCATCGTCAGTACACTCGTGTCGGGGAAGATGAGCGGAGCCATATTGAGCGTATGAGGAGCTATCGGCACTAGTAGTAGCGTCTGGCACTGAGGGGTCACGATAGGCCCTCCTAGGCTGAGTGCATAGGCAGTCGATCCCGAGGGCGTACTCACCACCAAACCATCGGCAGCGTACTCAGCCAGCAGGTCGCCGTCTAGATCCACTCGTATCTTGATGATAGAACCAGTCTCTCGCTTCTGCACCGCTAGGTCATTGAGCGCAGTGCCGACATGCTCTCCCGCCACACTCACATCAATCAGCGAGCGAGTCTCTATGTCGTATCGTCCAGCCAGCAGGTCATCGAGGTGATGCAGAGCTTCTTGTGGCTCCATCTCGGTCATAAAGCCGAGGTGCCCGCAGTTGATCGCCCATATAGGCAGCTCCACGTCTCGTAGCTTGTGCACAGCCCTCAGGAGCGTACCATCACCTCCGAGGCTCAGCGCTATGTCGCCGTAGGGTGTCTCTCCACCTAGCCGCATCTGCGGATAGCCCTCTGGGACACCCGCCAACTGTAGCGCCTCCCAGAGCGGTGCCTCTATATAAAGGTCTACGCCATGCTCTGCGAGTGCCGTCAGTAGCGCTGTCACATCGTCCGTGAGACGCATCGTAGAGTGGCTACCATAGACTGCTATCGTATTTATCTTGTGCCTATCCATCGGGGCTGTCTGATTGCATCGCTACAAAAGTACCGAAAAGAAGGCAGACCCCCAAAGAAGAGCCACCCGCCAAAGAGCCAAATGCGTAGCGCGTCAACTAATCCCATTTTTTGAGGTGCAGGGGTGATGCCTACTGACACGTTATAATATAGAGTCTCTCGTAAGTTCGACATGCTCTTGACACTGAAAAAGCGGATCTCCACGTAGATATTTGGCAATCCTCACGTAGCTATTCTTTATCCTCCACGTGGTGGCGAAATGATTCCTCCGAAGTTTCATTTGATTCCTCCGAAGTTTTGTTTCTCGCCTACGTGGAGAATAAAAAATAGCCACGTGGAGATTAGAGAATCTCTACGTGGCTATCGTGTAGTAGGATCTGCGGGAGCCTCTGTTAGCTCTGCTGAAGATCCCTGAGCGTCGGCACTATCTGACGAGGACTTTGTAGGCCTTCCCGTCTATCGATACGATGTAGGTCGCATCGACGAGGTGGCGGATAGTGGTAGCTCGGTGCGGCTCGGTGACGCAGCTGGAGACTTGATGGCCCGTGGTGTCGTAGATGATCACCTGTGCCTGCTGCGGGGTCGTCACCTCGATGGTGTGCGGAGCCGTCGTGATGCGGTAGGTCGTCTCGTCGATAGACTCGATGCTGTTAGGGCAGCCAGAGCCGTCGCCTGTGACATCGACCTTCCAGCCCTTTTGGGTGGCTATGTCGGTCTTGGCGGTTGCTACCTCGGGATTGCCTGCGATGCGGATCTCTCCAGTGGTGACCTCAGGCAGTGCTTCGAAGAGCTGATTCATATCACAGGGCGCTATGGCGCATTGGTCTACCGACAGGTAGTTTAGCTTGTTGCAGTTACCTAGCGTCAAGCTCTGGAGTGGGTTCTTGGTCAGCTGTACTTTGGTCAGGCTGGGAGACTCGGGAATCTCTAGTCTGGTGAGCCCGCACTCCATTGCGGAGAATTGCTGTAGCACCGAGTGTGGCGCGAGGGTTATCTGCGTGAGGTGGGGATTGACAGAGCAGAAGAGTCGGTTGAGCTTCGTACACTTAGAGAGATCTAGCTGGGTCAAGAGATTGGATCCACAAGCGAAGCCCTTTAAGCTTTCGCAAGCATCGAGACGTAGCTCTCTGATCTGATTATTGGCACAGCTAAACTCTTCGAGCTTCTTGCAGCTTGATAGGTCGAGCTCCTGAATGCGGTTGGTGTGACACATGATGAGCGTCGCCTTGGATAGGTTGGAGAGGTCGAGCTGCTCGATATTGTTGGCACTACACTCGAGCTCTTGGAGGAGCTTGCAGTGGGCAATGTCTAGGCGGTCGATCTGATTTTCGTAGCAGTAGAGATACTGCAGGTAGTTGAGCCCTGTGAGGTCTAGCTCCTTGATCTGATTCTTACCACAGCTGAGGTCTGCTAGATAGGGACAGCCAGTGACTTTGATGGAGGTGATGGCGTTTTCGTGGCAATAGAGGGTGCCTAGCTCAGGATTGTTTGAAGCATCGATGGCGGTGATGGTCTCTCCGTTTTTACTACAGCTAAAGTCGGCGACATTGCTATGTAGCCGGACGGTGCTACCAGGGCATGCGATGTGAAACTCTGAGGGATTGTCGTAGTCGGAGCTGATGAGCATCTTCTGAAAGGAGCCTGGAGTAGCCTCTATCCAAACGTAAGATTCTGGCTCGTAGACACGCATCGTCACCGTAATGGTGCTGCCAGGCTTGGTGGTCAGCGTGATGACTGGGGTGCCTGCGGGAGGAGCCTCGACATCACCCGAGGGGCAGCCCGTGTTGTCACCCTGTACGTCTACCCTCCAGTTTCTCTGCTGAGCTAGTGTGGTGGTAGAGGTGGTGGCTCCTGGATTGCCAACGATCGATAGATTGCCCTGACTCTGAGGTGTCGGGAGGGAGCGAAAGAGGTCGTTCAGACTGCAGGCGTCCATACTGTTTTCATCGGCAGATAGGTGGACGAGGGCTGTGCAGTCGGTCACATCTAGTGCGGTGAGCTGGTTGGCATATATGGAGAGTCTCTCGAGTGCTGCGAAGCCTGTGAGCGTGATCGCGGAGAGCTGGTTATTGCTTGCGTTGAGACTGTTGAGGAGCGTGCAGCCAGCTATCTGTAGCTGAGTGATCTGATTGTCGGAGCAAGAGAGCGTGGTGAGCGTAGCTCGGGACGATGTGAGGTCGAGCTGCGTCAGTTTGTTTTCTGAGCAGTCGACACTTGAGAGCTTAGGAGATAAGTGGCAGTCTAGAGCGGTCAACTGGTTATCGTAGATGTCTAGATCCTCCAGCAGGGGCAACCAGCTCAGGTCTAGGCTCTGAATCTTATTTTGGTAAGCGGAGAGAACGCTTATCTCATTGGTCGTAGGGAGTGCGATGGATGCTATCTGGTTTTCTCCAGCGTAGACCGCCTGTAGCTTGGGACAGGCTGAGAGGTCTAGGGCGGTAAGAGCGTTTTGGGCGCAGTTCATCTTCTGCAGCTTTACAGCACTCGTGAGGGCTAAGGAGGTAAGCTGATTATTGAAACAGGATAGCTCCTCTAGGGCAGCACAGCCCGACAGGTCGAGCGCTGTGAGTTCGTTCGTGGCGCAGCTCAGGAGACGGAGCTTGCTGCACCCCTTGACAGATAAAGTGGTGAGCGCATTATTGTCGCAGTAGAGCTGCTCGAGGGGTGTGAAGTTCGTTGCGTCTAGCCCTGTGATGACCTCTCCATTGGCAGGGCATCCGAAGATGTGGAAGGTGCCATAGATCTTTACCCGTCCAGAGGTGGAGGTGTACTTAAAGACTGTCGGCTCTTTAGGATTGTCACCGATAGTGAGTGGCGTAAACTGCCCCTCTTGTAGCTCTATCCAAGCTTGTCGTGCGTCAGATCGCGCTATGAGACCAAACTGAAACGTCTTGCCAGGCTGTACCTCTAGCGTGATGTGTTTCGTTCCCATCGGGGGAACACTCTGCGCCCACATCGCAGATGTGGTGAGCAGAGTGAGTAGGAGTAAGAGAGCTTTCTTTGTCATAGCTTCTTCTGTTGATTATACAGATCCCCCCCTCGTGAGGGAGGGGGGATCTAGTTAGAGTACGAGGAGGGGTGCCGTAGCGTAGCTCCCGTCCGCTCTATTGAGCAGTGCGACATACTTACCAGTCGCTAGAGGGAGTGCCAGCGTGGTGGCTCCAGAGAGTTCAAGTCGTGCCACGACGGCACCCGAGAGGTCAACGATCATCAGCGACGTGACGGGGACTGCGCTCTCTAGGTGGAGCTGCTGTGCCTCGCTGTCGTAGTAAACGCGCAGGTCGTCTGCTATCGGAGCGGGCGTGTCGGTGCCGTTGAAGTAACCGTCGACCGTTAGCTCCCAAAAGCCTGACCGCAGTGTCGGCTGCAGGTCGTCTGACTCCACCCCCTCGTCATCGTCTGCACGTAGCACCGAGCGAGGCTGTGTGCTGCCCATCTTGACACTCGTGATAAGGCAGACGTAGCGACAAGCGTCCTCTTTGGAGACTCCTTGGAGCGTTAGCTGAGCCTCATTAGCGTCGGGGACAGGCTGTAGTGTGGTCAGATTGTACCACCGATAGTGTTCATCGCCGATGAGTGTACCTGGATAGGTGGCGTCAAAGGTGACATCACTGCCTGACTTGACGCTCTCCTTATGAGGCTCACTGTAAGCTTGCTGCATACCAAAGCGGAAGATGCAATCTTTGTTCTTGATAAACCGATCCCATACCTTAAAGTCCGCAAAAGAGAAGCGACAGTTGCGCACATCGATCATATCTAGATTCTTGAGCTTCTTGTAGATCGCTGGCACGGTGCCTGAGAGGTTGTTGTCTCTGAGGGAAATCTTGCCCAGCTCAGTCGCATCTTGCCACTTAGCGGGGATAGAACCCGTGAACTGGTTGTATCCTAGGTCCAAATACCAAAGCCTTGTCGGCAACTCTTGTGGCAAATCGCCTGAGAATTGGTTGTGATCGGCGAAAAAGGCTTCGCAGTCCTCCATCGTGCTTAAGTCTTCTGGCAAAGGTCCTGAGAGCTTGTTGTTGGCACAGGAGAAGCGCTGCAAGCGAGGTAACATCGTGACGCTCTCAGGGAAGGGTCCTGTGAACTGGTTGCTGTTGAGGTAGAGTCGTCCTGGCTCTGTAACGCCTAGTCCCAGCTCTAGGGGCTTGCCTAAGTTGACGAGGGTGCTCAGGTCTGGTATCTCACCGCTCATCTTGTTGTTTTGGACAGAAAGGATCTGTAGCTCGGTACAATCACCGATAGAGGCGGGGATAGAACCCGTCAGCTGATTGAAGGAAAGCTCTAGAACCTGCAGACGGCGACAGAGACCAATCTGCTCGGGTAGCTGTCCCGATAGATTGGAGAAGGAAGCGTCAAGATACTCCAGCTGAGGCATCTTGGAGATGTCAGGCAGCGTACCTGTCACCTCTGAGATCACATTGTCCTTGTCGTCTACATTATAGAAGTTTGCCAAGTGTAGGATCTTCAGATTGACCAGCTTATCTAGGTTAGGCAACTGCCCTGTCCATAGATTGCTACTGAGCGTGAGCGCCTGCAACTTAGTCATTGCGCCAAACGCCTCAGGGATAGCCCCTGAGAGCTTATTGTTAGAGAGACCCACAAGACGTAGCTCAGGGAAGGCGGTAAAGAAGCTCTTCGGCAGTTGCCCCGTCAGTCCTACCCCATCGAGCGCAATGCCCTGCACGTGGCCATCTTGGATGATTACGCCAGCGTACTTGTCTGGTCCAGAGGCAGAGCGCCAATTGTACCCCTCAGCCCAACCAGAGCCACCACACTGGTCATAGAGTTCGAGTAGAGCCTGCTGCTCCGATGCGGGGATGCTGCTCTGCGCTTGTAGCGAGGAGCTAGTACTCCCCCAGCCGAAAAGGAGGAGGAGACTAGCTAGGATGATCGTATAGAGTCGTGATTGCTTAGCGTACATATACCTTGTAGCTTGATTGATTGACCGTAACGATGTAAAGACCCTCTGCGAGTGGTAGCTCATAAGTACCAGCGGGCAGATAGTGAGAGGCGAGTTGCAGACCGCTAGGCGAGTAGATAGAGACGAGACTCTCAGCGTCAGCTAGCTCTAGGTGGAGCGCAGACAAAGCACCATACACGACAGCAGGTGCGACCATCTCTGGTTGCTGTATGGCAACGGCGATCGTCGGGTCGACCTTGTAGTTCTTGAAGTTGCACCACGCATCAGCTGCTTGATAAGCTTCTTTGATCTCCTCCGAAGCGACAACGACCGTAACCGTCTCGTAGTGCTCCTCGTTGAAAGCGTCCTCCGATGTGACAGGAGGCTCCTCGCGCAGTGTCGTAATCGTCTCTAGAGCATCACAAGCGAAGAATGCCATACTCTTGATCTCGTTGACGTTTTCGTCCAGCCATATCTGCTTGATGTGTGAGCAATTGACAAAAGCTTGCTCGCCTATGTCGGCGACCTTCTTAGGAAAGCGAACTTCCCGTAGCGAGACGCAGTCGAAGAAGCCGTAGTCAGGTATTAGCTCGATGCTATCGGGGAAGACGATCGTCTCTAGCGAAGTACATCCATGGAAGACGCTCTCGCCAAGGTTCAGAGCCGTCTGAGGTAGCGCTATACTACGCAGTGCGGTGCAGTAGCTAAAGGCTTCCTCCTCGATGTCGGTCACACCCTCCGGTAGCACTACCTCCTCGAGGAGCATCGCTTGACTACAGCTAGAGTAGGGGATCGTCGTGAGCTGCTTCGGGAAGGTCAGCTTGCGCAGCTGAGCGTACTCTCTGAACTTGATCTCCTCTAGCGGATTTGCCTCAGCATCGTAAGTGATCTCGCCGAGGTCTAGCTCCTGCATACGAGGCAGCTCTGCGAGCGCCTCTAGATCGGCACTCGTTATCGTACCCGTTAGCTTGACCGCACGGTATAGTTCGGGCGTCGTCAGCGCAGAGAGAGTCTCCTCTAGTGGCTTCTCGGCAGAGACCTCAGCGGTGAGCGTTAGCATCTCCGATACATTGGCAAACGCCTTCCACCCATCGGCAGTAGCGTAAGCCTCCTTGGTCCCCTCAGGTACGATGAGCGTCAGTTCGCTCATAGCGGAGAGATCGGCTAGACCAGCTAGATCCTCCTCCTTGCTAGAGACGACGGGTGTCGGATTGGTCACGATCACACTCTTAAGTGCTTCACAACCCCCGAAAGCCTTGTCGCTCATCTTCTGCATCGAGCGAGGCAGTGTCACCGTCTCCAGACTCTTACAATTGGCAAAAGCGCCATAGAGTATCTCCTCACACCCGTCTGGTATCGTCACCTCAGTGATTGCTGTGCGAGCGAAAGCTCCGCCCCTCAGAGTCTTGAGCTTGGAGGGCAGGACGATACTAGCCAGTGACTCACAACCGCTGAAGGCGTTGCCTCCGATTCTAGTCACGCCAGCGGGGATCATAATCTCCTTCAGTGCCTTGCAGTTCATAAACGCTTGGTCACCGATAGTCTCCATAGCCATACTCTGTATGGTGACACTCGTAAGAGCTTCGCAACCGCTGAATGCGTCGTGCTCTATGGTGCGCATCAGTGGCGGTAGCTGTATCTCGGAGAGACTCGTGCAGCCCTCAAAGGCTGAGACGCCAATCGTGCTAAGCATCTCTGGTAGGTCTAGCTCCTCTAGTGAGGTACAGCCCTTAAATGTCTCAAAGGAGATCTCACGCATCGTAGAGGGTAGTGAAACCTCAGAGAGCGACTCGCAATCCTGAAAGAGGAACTTACCTATATAGCTGACTTCCTCAGGGATCTCTACCTGAGCGAGGAGCTTGCACCCCTCGAAAGCTGAAGACCCCAGCGAGTCAATCGACTCTGGCAGCTCGATAGCCTCTAGGCTCTCGCACCAGCCGAATGACAATTCGCCTACATAGGTGAGTTCGCTAGGAAGGTTGATCTCAGTCAGCTTGCCACCATTTTGCAGACAGCGAAGCCCTAGTCGGGTTACACTGCTTGGTAGCGTGATCGAGGTGAGGCTCTCTGCTAGACTGCCAGAAAAGAGAAAGCAATCTGGCATAGTGCCAGGTTCCGTCTTGACTGGCTCCACCATATAAGGTGTGCCTTCGTATCCACCACCAGCGACGATCTCCACGTCAGAGAGATCCAGCGTCGTGATACCAGCCGTCTTCCTCAAGGCTCCGAAGTCGTCCGCATTGAGCGACCCCGTGATCACTAGATTAGACAGCTCGGTCGTTTCGCTCAGCTTCTTCTGAAGCGTACCAGGCTCTGTGACCTCGATCGTGGTCTGAGCCGATAGAGACGCTACGCCCCACCATAAGAGCAGTGAGAGCGTGCAGGTTAATAAGGAGTAGAAATGCTTCATATACTATGTGATTTGATTAGTGTCATCGGAAGGCTAGAGTAAGGGGGCGCTCTGATCTTTGAGTCTCGTCGCACGCTAGCACCACAAATGTAACTATTCTCATCGAAAGGCACAAAATTGGCGCACACCCGTAACACTATTGCGACTCGTCTTGCTTTGATACAACAACAGGTTGCTGCACCTATTCGCTAGAAAAAGTCGATAGCCACGTGGAGAATCTCAAATCTCCACGTGGCTATTTTTTATTCTCCACGTAGGCGCAAAACGATTCCTCCGAAGTTTCATTTGATTCC
>URDQ01000054.1 GCA_900546675.1 uncultured Porphyromonas sp.
AAATTCCCAGCCTCCTCCCTCTCTCAAACGACAAATGGACTATTGACACACCCCCCCCTACAAAAGGTTACTCGTTGCGCTTTGACACAACGGACGCACAGACCGTGTGTCCCTACAGCGGGTTACACAGACCGAGCGTCCCTACAGCGGGTTACTCGTTGCGGTTTTTTGCGAAAGCGTTGGTTGGTTCGGAAATATTGTGTACCTTTGCATCGTCTAAGGGGGTAGCCCCCTATGGATGGCGAGGTAGCTCAGCTGGTTAGAGCGTCGGATTCATAATCCGGAGGTCGAGGGATCGTGCCCCTCTCTCGCTACAAACGAAAAAAAGAACAGCACCTTGATTGCGGTCAAGGTGCTGCTCTGCTATTATTGACTAGGATCTACTACTTGTGTGCGATCACTTCGATCTCGACGAGTCCGCCCTTGGGGAGGGTCTTGACAGCTACGGCTGAGCGTGCTGGGAAGGCACCTGAGAAGTGCTTCTCATAGACTGCATTCATCGCTGCAAAGTCGCCCATATCAGCGAGGAAGCAAGTGGTCTTGACAACCTGATCGAAGGTGAAGCCAGCCTCGTCGAGGATAGCCTTCAGATTGCGAAAGACTTGCTCCGTCTGCGCTGAGACATCTTCTGATACGAAAGCACCAGACTGGGGGTCCAGGCCTAGCTGACCCGAGGTGATGAGCATGTCGCCGAAGGCTATTGCCTGGCTGTAAGGTCCGATAGCTGCAGGAGCGTTTGGAGTGGAGATTACTTTTTTCATAGTATACTTCTGATTGTATTGTGAACTTTTATAAGCTTGCGTTGTGCTGACGAACGACCTCGTAGAGCATGATGCCGGTAGCGACCGATACGTTGAGCGAGGAGATCTGTCCCAGCTGAGGTATCGAGACGCGGTCGGTGAGTTGCTTGAGGACGCCCGTGGAGATACCTTTTTGCTCCGACCCCATGACGATGCCCAGGGGTGGCGTCATCGGGAGGGAGGTGTAGTTTGTCGTGGCATCTACATCGGCTCCTACGAGCTGCAGACCGCTATCCCGTAGGAAGCGGCAGGCGGTCACGAGGTCACGCTCGCGGCAGACGGGTATGCGCATGAGTGCTCCTGCGGAGGCATTGACCGCATCGGCCGTGACGGAGACGCTGTCTCGCTCGGGGATGACGATAGCATGGACGCCTGCGCATTCGCAAGTACGAGCGATGGCACCAAAGTTGCGCACGTCGGTAACTCCGTCGAGCAGTACGATAAAGGGCATCTGCCCTTCGTCATAAAGCATCGGTATGAGCGACTCTAGACGGGTGTAAGTGATCGGCGAGATGAGCGCTACGACCCCTTGGTGAACACCCCGTGTGAAGCGGTTGAGACGCTCGGCGGGGACCTCTATGACGGGTATGCCCTGAGTGCGTGCGGTGCGCTTGATCTCTAGGAGTTCGCCAGTGACGGCTCCTTTCCTCATATAGATCTTGTCTATGTCGCTATGAGAGGCGAGGCTCTCGGTGAGAGCGTGGATGCCGTAGATGAGTTTTTGCTTAATCATGTGCTGTAAGTAATGTGTGTGCGGCAGCGATAGCCTCGGGGGTGATCTGGTCGCCACTCTGGAGGCGTGCTATCTCGTTGATGCGCTCTTCGGGTGTGAGAAGACGCAGGTGCGAGTGGGTCTCGCCATTGGTCTCCTCCTTATAAATAAGTATGTGCTGGGTAGCTGCCGAAGCGATCTGCGGTAGGTGGGTGATGACGAAGATCTGCTGGCGCTCGCCCATCGTGTGGAGCATATCGCCTATGCGAGAGGCTGCGATGCCTGAGGTGCCGGTGTCGATCTCGTCAAAGACGATGGCTGGCGATGTGGCCAGCTCGGAGAGGCTCGTGGAGGCTTGACTGCGCAGTGCCTTGAGTGCTAGCATCAGTCGGGCTATCTCACCGCCCGAAGCGATGTCTGTGACGGGGCGGAGTGGCTGATCGCTGTTGGCAGAGAGGAGGAAGTCGACCTGATCCATACCTCGCTCGGTCGGCTTGTCGAGGAGTTGCAGGGCTATGTCAAAGCGTGCGTGCGGCATCTCTAGCTGGCAGAGCGTCTTGGTGACACTCCGTGCGATCTGTGTAGCGACCTTGGCGCGAGCCTCGTGGAGCTGCTTGCCTAAGGTGAGGACTGCGGTGCGTTGCTGGAGTACTTCGGTGCGTAGTGCGGCTAGTTCTTGCTCGTACTGAGCGGTGTGAGCGAGCTTAGCACCAAGCTCTTGGCTGTACTCGATGAGCTCTTCGGGGGATAGGAGGTTATGCTTTTTGAGCAAAGCATTGACTCCGCCTAGGATCGTGTTGATCTCCTCTAAGCGCGCTGGATTGTAAGCGACCTCGCCCTGCAGACGGCTCAAGTCGCTCTCGATGTCGTCTAGCTCGATGACGAGGCTCCGCATACGCTCGGTGTAGTTGCTGAGCTCGGGAAGGTAAGCGGCGGTCTGCTCCATCTGCTCCTGCGCCGTGGTGAGCTGATTGACGATGCTGTGCGGTCTATTGAGTAGTGCGAGGATACTCTGCAAGCCTTCCTGTATCTCCTGCGTGTGGGTGAGTCGCTCCGCCTCGTCGGTAAGGTCGGTGAGCGAGTACTGCTCGAGCTTGAGCGCAGCAATCTCCTCGTAGGCTCGGCTGTTCAGCTCATACTCAGCCTCGGCTTGCTGCGCCTCTGTGCGTAGCTTCTTGAGTCGTATGGCATTGTCGTGGTACTGCTGATAGGCACGATGGTACGCCTCGACGAGCTGCGCCTCAGCTCCCAGCTGCGAGTCGATCAGTGCGATCTGGTAAGCACCCTCACGGAGCAAAAGGTTACGATGCTGCGAGTGAACGTCCAGCAATAGTGCGCCCAGCTCTTCCAGCTGAGCAAGGGTGACGGGGGTATCATTGACGAAGATGCGACTACGTCCCGTCTGTCGTATCTCACGACGTACGAGACAGCTCTCCTCAGTCTCTAGCTCCTGCGCTTGCATCCATTCGATGACCTGAGGACTGAGCTGAGTAAACTCCCCCTCGATGACCGCCTTCTGGCAGCCCTGACGAACGGTCGATATGTCGGCACGCCCCCCTGCCAGCAGCTGTAGGGCTGAGACAAAGATACTCTTGCCCGCTCCCGTTTCACCTGTGACTGCTATGAGTCCCGTGGGGAAGGTGCAGCTAAGCTCCTCGATGAGGATATAGTCCCGTATGTATAAGCTGTGCAGCATGGAGTGTAGTTACTTCTTCAGGGCCGAGAGCTTGCTATCTTCCGTTGGATAGATCTTCGAGAGCGTCTTGTAAGCTGCCATGCGGCTCTCCTGTGGAGCGCCTTCGACCAGAAGAGGTAGCTCGTCTAGCTTGGTCTGTGCGAAGATCTGTAGGAGTGGCGACAAACTATTGGCCTGCCAGGTCTCCTCTAGGAGGGAGAGCTGCTCTAATATATTGGTGTAGCCACGACGTAAGTTGCTCGTGAGGAGGTCTAGTCCCTGGCGATGGTACTGATACCAGTAATTGCGCCACGGCTGGTGCGCTGGATCGTTGTAAGCTTGGCTTATAGCGTAGCGGTTGTTGTCACTGGCGTAAGCTTTCCAGCCCGACCAGTCCATCATCTGCTGAGCTGTCGCCACCAGCTGCTGCATCTGTCGCGCAGCGTAGTCGCCCCCGAGAGGCGCAAAGGAGTCAAAGTCTAGAGCTAAGATGAGATAAGCGTAGAAAGCGACCGTCGCCACAAGGTTATTGTCAATCTGTGTGGGCGCATAGACGAGTGGCTGGTAGGGAGCGTACTGGAAGTTTAGCTCACGGTCTAGATGCACCAGCAGCGGGGTCGTATAGGAGGCTCCGTAGACGGGTCGCTGTGCGGAGATGCTTAGCTCTGCCGTGTAGAGCCCGTCGTCAGAGACACTCACGAGGTTCAGACCCCAAGCGCACTCGATCCGCTCCATCGGCGAGAAGGTGGCGTTCGTCCATCGCGTCTGATTGATCATCTCGGTCAACTGCTGGGTCAAGTCCGAGACGATCGCCTGATCGGCGGAGGAGCCGAGACGATCCACGTTGACCGTGACACGTGCATTCAGCTCCTGCGCTTGACTCTGCCCAGGGAGCCATAGGAGTAGTGCCACTAAGAGACTGTTGCATAAAAGCGAATCGCGGCGTTGCTTTCGGGATTCGGCTTCGGTCACATACGGAGGTATGCTCCCTTCAGACCTCACCCTCAGCGCCTTGCGCTTCATCCTTTCTGCAAAGTCAAGACAATCTTGCAAGCAAGATTGTGAGCCTGTTGACCTTTGCAACAGTCTCACTAAGGCTAGGAGAAAACGCTTCATCAGATCAAGCTTCATAAGACTAAACGAGCTGTGTGCGATGCTTGAGTACGAAGTCTACGATCTGCTCCGACACGACCGCCTTGCTCTCTAGCGGCAGATCGCACCGAGCGCCCGCTTTGTCTAGTATTAGCACCTTATTGGTCGGAACTCCAAAGCCCGCACCCGCATCGCTCGTCGAGTTAAGCACGATCGCATCGAGATGCTTGTTGCGCAGCTTGCTCTCGGCTGCGGAGGTATCCACAGAAGTCTCTAGAGCGAAGCCAACTAAGTACTGTCCTGCACGGCGCTGCGCCCCAAGAGTCGCTGCTATGTCGGGATTTTGCGTCAGCGTGAGCTGCATCTGCTCACCGCCTCGACGCTCCTTCTTGATCTTCCCTGACACACGCTCCTCGGGTCTGTAGTCAGCCACCGCCGCTGCGAAGATCGCTATCGAGCTATGCCCGAAAGTTTCCTCGGCTGTCGCCAACATCTCATCGGCTGTCATCACGGGGTGTACGACAATGTGCGGATTGGTGGGACGAAGATGCGTTGGTCCTAAGACCAAATGTACCTCGGCGCCCTGACGTGCCAAAGCTTCCGCCAGCGAGATGCCCATCAGTCCCGACGAATGGTTGCCTATGAAGCGCACATCGTCGATCGGCTCGTAGGTAGGCCCAGCTGTGATGGTGACGCACTCCCCCGCTAAGGGCAACTCCTCCGTTGTAGCGGTGAGCATTGCGACCGCCTGCTCTAAGATCTCCTCTGGCTCCTGCATACGTCCCCGCCCAATCAGTCCACTAGCGAGAAAGCCCTCAGCGGGTAGCGCTTGTGCCACACCATCTTGCGCCAGTATCTCCAGATTGCGGGCGGTCGTCGGGTGAGACCACATGTCTAGATCCATCGCAGGGGCGATCAGCACGGGGGTGCGCATCGCTAGGTAAGTGGTCACGAGGATATTGTCGGCAATGCCGTGCGCCATCTTGCCGATCGTGCTAGCCGTGGCGGGAGCTATGATCATCAGATCGGCCCAAGTGCCCAGCGTCACGTGACTATGCCACGAACCGTCACGACGATCGAAGAAGTCTGAGACCACCGCATGCTGCGAAAGCGTGGCGAGCGTCAGTGGCGTGATGAACTCCTTAGCAGCAGGCGTCATAACCACCTGCACCTCGGCACCTTCCTTGATCAGCAGGCGTACGAGCGAGGCACTCTTGTAGGCAGCTATCCCGCCGGTGATCCCTACGACTATATGTTTGTTCTGTAAGCGCATGGCTATCTATCGTGTGGCGTGACGGCTCTAAGGCTTCATCTGCTCCTTGATCAAGAGGAACTGACGCTTTGTGTCTCGTGAGAAGTCCGCTTGCAATAGCCAACTGAGGTAGCCTGGCTCTTCTCGCAAGACTGTCTCGACAGAGCGCCCCTTGTGCTTGCCAAAGTTAAAGACTGGCACATCGTTATCGTCTAGCACAATGCGCCCAGCGAGGTCTACATTGCGATGATAAGTGGTTAGGTCAGACAGCTCCTTGACACTGTGTGGTAGTGCATCGCCATACTTCTCCAGCTGCGCCAGTAGCACATCGAGCGTAGCGATCGTGTCCGCCTCAGCACCGTGCGCTCCGATATGCTCACGATGACAATAGAAGCGCACAGCCCCCTCGAGTGTCCGTGGCTCCATCTTGTGAAAGATCGTCTGCACGTCTATGTGCTGCATAGCGAGCAAGTCCACCTCCACACCAGCACGGAGGAACTCCTCCCCCAGCATCGGCAGGTCAAAGCGCTGCGAGTTATAGCCCGCCAAGTCGCACCCATCGATCAGCTCCGCTAAGCTCTTAGCACAAGCTCTAAAGGGAGGGCAGTCACGCACATCTTCGTCGGTGATGCCATGTATCGCCGTACTCTCGGCTGGGATAGGCATCTCCGGGTTGAAGCGTCGTGTCCGTACGATCCGCTCTCCATCGGGCATCAGCTTCAGAATGGTCAACTCGACGATGCGGTCATTCGTAATATCCAGTCCCGTAGCCTCTATGTCAAAGAAGACTAGCGGACGATCCAGCTGTAACTTCATAGTCTATGCGAATTCGGTGTTCTTAGATACGTACGGGAGCTGTGATACCTCGCAGGTCCGTTTGATCAGCTACCTTGGTCGGTGTGATCATGATCGGCTGCGTAGCATTGGTAATGTGTAGCTGCAAGCTCTCCGCATTGAACGCCTTGAGGAACTTAATGAAGGTGTTCGTCTTGAAGGTGATCTGCATCCCCTCCATCTGCTCGGGATAGTCCACGGGGATACGCTCCTCGACATCGACGCCAGGCGTATTAGCGCCCTGTGCGTAGAATCCTCCCTTCATCACCATCGCATGCTCCTCGAAGGTGATACAGAGCAGGCTCGAGTCAGCACCCAGTCCCACGATATTGCTCAGATAGTTGACACGAGTCGTAGCACGCTGCAAGACTTGTCCGTCGATCTCAATCATATAGGTCATCGCATCAGGGAGTAGCCCGTTGTAGTTGGGGAAGTCTAGCACACTCACCTGCGAGACCACATTGTAAGTGCCAAAGCGCACCTCCACCTGCTTATTGTTGAAGATCACAAGCGCCTCCTCATTGGCAAAGTTCGGGAGGATAGACTGTAGGAAGCTAGAGACCTTGATCGGGAGCGTGAAGCTCGGATCCCTCAGCGAAGCTTGTGCTACCTCGCCCTCCTTCTCGACGATCCATGCATCGTAGTCTATGTAGCGTACGAGCTGCACATTGTCCGTCGCACAGAGCTCCAGACGATCCGTAAGCATGACAAAGTGCACGCCATGTAGCTGCTCACGCGATGTGTCGGGATAGGCGGCCGGCAGGACAGCCGAGATACCAGCTAGGAGGCTAGAGCTATTCATACTCATCATAGCCGCCCCCTCGGTATCCTCTGGAGACTCTCTAGAGACGTAGAGATCCGCATCGCCGATGGGTATGTCTAGGTATCCTGTCGAGTGAATCAGGTGGATAAAGCGCGCACCCTCCTCCGTCGTCTGCATCTCCATCGTCAGGGGCTGCACGGGCAGCGACTTGATATAGTCCAGTAGTGGTGTGGGAGCTATCAGAAAGCGCATCTCGCCATCACACTCCAGCGGAGCGATCACACCAGTCGAGCGCATCATCGTATCGCCTCCCGTCACGGAGATCCGCTCAGGAGTCACCTCAAAGAGGTAGTTGGCCAGCGCTGGCATAGAGATATTGCTCGCAGGGACAAGGCGCCCCACATTTTGCAAGAGCGTGGAGAGCTCGTTGCTATTGACGGTAAACTTCATATGTGATTCCTATCTACTGATTATACCACAAAGATAATAAAAAGATATCAGCCGTAAGCTAGAGACTCTAGTGCCACTAGCTTCTAATCTCTAACTTCTAACCTCTAATCTCTAACTTCTTTTTCGTATCTTTGGCAAGGCAAAGTAGCTATGACGCATAAGCAGCACCCAAGGGTGCCAGCGTAGCTACCTTATTAGACCTCATAAATCTCTAACGCTTTTAACTATACTACCTCTATGACAAGAGTGATCATCATCGGAGCTGGTGGCGTAGGCACCGTAGTAGCTCACAAGGTGGCTCAGAATGCTGAGACCTTTACTGACATTATGCTGGCGAGCCGCACTAAGTCTAAGTGTGACGCTATCGCAGCACAGATACAAAACGTCAAGATCCAAACCGCACAGGTGGATGCTGACGACGTAGAGCAGCTGGTGAAGCTCTTCGAGAGCTTCCGCCCAGACATCTGCATCAACGTAGCACTTCCCTACCAAGATCTCACCATTATGGAGGCGTGTCTCAAGGCAGGCGTTAACTACCTCGACACGGCAAACTACGAGCCCCTCGACGAGGCTAAGTATCAGTACAGCTGGCAGTGGGCTTACCACGACCGCTTTAAGGAGGCTGGGCTGACCGCCGTCCTAGGGTGTGGCTTTGACCCTGGCGTCACCAGTATCTTCACCGCTTACGCTGCTAAGCACCACTTTGACGAGATACATTACCTCGACATCGTGGACTGCAACGGTGGTGACCATCACAAGGCGTTTGCGACCAACTTCAACCCAGAGATCAATATCCGTGAGATCACTCAAAAGGGTAAGTACTACCACGAGGGCGATTGGATCGAGACGGAGCCTCAGGAGATACATCGTCCGCTACACTACCCAGGCATCGGCGTGCGCGAGTCTTACCTCCTCTACCATGAGGAGCTGGAGTCGCTCGTCAAGCACTTCCCCACGATACGTCGGGCGCGCTTCTGGATGACCTTCGGGGAGGAGTATCTCAAGTACCTCGAGGTGATCCAAAACATTGGTATGGCTAGCATCGAGCCGATCAACTACAACGGTCAGGAGATCGTGCCAATCCAATTCCTCAAGGCTGTCCTACCTAATCCTAAGGAACTAGGCGAGAACTATACGGGCGAGACCTCTATCGGCTGCCGCATCCGTGGCGTCCAGGATGGCAAGGAGCGTACCTACTATATATGGAACAACTGCTCTCACCAAGCAGCTTACCGTGAGACTGGCACGCAGGGTGTCAGCTACACGACGGGTGTCCCCGCTACGACGGGCGCGCTGATGCTCGCCAAGGGGCTGTGGGGTGGCGCTGGCGTCTTCAACGTCGAGCAGTTTGACCCAGATCCCTTCCTCGAGGAGGTAGCTCGTCAGGGACTGCCCTGGCACGAGTCCTTCGACATCGACATCGAGTTCGAGAAGTAAAACTCATATCATCGTTATACGTCAAGTGCGTCCGTCCCCATCAAAGCAAGACGAGTAACCCGCTGTAGGGACGCTCGGTCTGAGCGTCCGTCCCCGTTAAAGGGTTACAGCGTCAAGCTGGTTCAACAACGGATGCCCTCTCGCTAGATACTAGTCGTGCGTCCCTACAAAGGGTTACACGTATCATCGCTACTCGTATCGATTTGACACAACGGACGCACGACTGTGCGCCCCTACAAAGGGTTACTCGTATTGTTTTACCGCTATTACCGCTTGCGCTGGTAGACTTGCGCTGAGCGGGAGGGCAGATAGAGTCGTAGCTCGGTGCCACCCTCGGCAGTGGCGCGGGTGTGGTGCGTGACGCGGGCATCGATACGTCCGAAGCCTCCGCAGGCGACCGCATCGCTGTCGAGGAGTAGCGCATATTGCCCCGCTGGCACACCCTCGATGGGGTAGTCGACGTAGCTCTCCGTGGGGCTAAAGTTGAAGGCAAAGAGGTAGCCATCACCTCGCATGAAGACGATAACCTGTCGCTCCATGTGGCTGTGGTAGCAGTAGTCCGAGAGCTCCGCAAAGCGGGGCGTCAGGCTGCAGAGCGAGAGCATCCCTTTGTCAAAGTGTGCTAGCTGCTCGTAGCGCAGTAAGTCATTAGCCTGTAGCGACCACTGACGACGAGCGTACTGGTAGGAGTAAGCATTGCCCTCACGAGGGAAGTCGATCCACTCGGGATGACCAAACTCATTGCCCATGAAGGTGAGATAACCGCCACACATGGTGGCGAAGGTCATCAGACGGATCATATTACAGAGCGCTATGCCACGCATCACCCGATCGTTGTAGTCGCTCTGCTGCATATGCCAGTACATATCGCTGTCGATGAGTCGGAAGATGATGGTCTTGTCCCCGACGAGTGCTTGGTCGTGGCTCTCAGCGTAGGAGATCGTTCGCTCCGTAGGACGATGATTGCGCAGTTCGTACCACATATTCTCTGGATTCCACGCTTCGTCGGGCTGCTCTTTGATCAGCTTGATCCAGTAGTCTGGCACATTCATCGCTAGCCGGTAGTCAAAGCCGTAACCGTCGGAGGCTTGGCTCTCGCACAGCCCTGGCAGTCCGCTCACCTCCTCGGCGATGGTGGTCGCTGCGGGCTTGACAGCGTGGATCAATTCGTTCGCAAGCGTCAGATAGGTCAGCGCATCTCGGTCTACATCGCCATCGTAGTAGTCCGCATAGGTGAGGAAAGGTCGCTCCAAACCGTGATCCTCGTAAAGCATCGAGGTGACCCCGTCGAAGCGGAAGCCATCGAAGCCGTACTCCGTGAGCCAGTAGTGGCAATTGGAGAGGAGGTAATGGACCACCTCGCCACGACCGTAGTCGAAGCAGAGCGAGTCCCACTGCGGGTGCTCCCCTCGGCTCCCCTCGTGAAAGAAGAGCGTCCGCGTGCCATCGTAGCGAGCCAAGCCCTCAGCCTCGTTGCGTACAGCATGCGAGTGAACTAAGTCCATAATGACGTAAAGCCCCAAAGCGTGCGCCTCATCGACCAGGCGCTTGAGGTCGTCGGGCGTACCGAAGCGACTCGATGGAGCGAAGAAGTTGGAGACGTGGTAGCCGTACGAGCCATAGTACGGGTGCTCCTGCACCGCCATAATCTGGAGCGTGTTGTAACCCGCCGAGACGATGTAGGGCAGTCGCTCCGTGCGAAACTGCTCGTAGCTCGCCACGCCCATCTCCTCGCCACTCATCCCTATGTGGCACTCATAGATGAGCAAGGTATCGGGACGCTCAGGTGCTGGCGCCTGCATTAGGTACGGCTCTTCGGGCGCCCAGACACGAGCGCAGAAGGTGTAGTCACGCGGGTCCTGCACCACATAATGGGCATAGGCGGGGATGCGCTCTAGCTCCTCATCATCGGTACAGATAAGGAGCTTGTAGTAGTCCAGATGGTGCAGCGCTGTGGCGGGTAGCTTGAGGTACCATTCGCCTGGTCGCTCCTCATTAGCAATATATCGATAGTTCGGATCTTGACGCCACTGGTTAGCATCGCAAAGCAGGTAGACCGCTCGAGCCGCTGGCGCATATTCACGCAGTGTCCACCCCGACTCTGTGCGATGTAGCCCAAAGTAAAGGTGTCCGCACGCCCAGCTCGAGAGGCTTTGCGAGCCAACGAAGAGTTGCCGACGCTCTGCGATGTAGCTTTGCCATACCTCTATCGTCTCATAGTAGGGAGCGAGCCACGGATCTTGCTGCGCCCAGAGTGGCGTGGTCTGCTTTTGCTTTGCTTGACGAGGAGTTGCTCTCAGATGTTTCATAGTTAAGAGACTTTACCCAGATAAGAGACGGCTCCCGTAGTGGGACGATGTATCGTCGGTAACTCGATGGTCGCCTCATCAATGTCTAGAATGAGATAAGAGGGCAACTGCTGGAGTAGCTCTTGCTGTGCTGGCGTGAGCGCTGCCCACGCATCGTAAGCGATGAAGGCGAAGTCGTAAGCGCTCAGATCGACCTGCTCTGCAAAAGACTCTCCGACCCACGACACACGAGCCGAGAGCTCTGTCGCAGGCTTGGCGATATGTGACGAGAGCGGCATCAGCGTGATCGGACTATCGGTATGCTCCGTCACCTGCTCGGCAATGAGTAGTAGCTCTTGATCCTCAGGGCGCTGCATTAGCACGAGCGGATGCGCTATCGGGGTCTGACCATTGTCCACATAGATACCCACTGAGCAAGGTGCCTCGTGAGCAAAGGTGGCAATAATCTCCTCAAAGGAGTGCGAGCTCTGCTCTTTCTTCGCCTGGCGGCGACGACCAGTCACGACCTTCCACCGACGGGTTAGCTTATCGCTATAAGCGACCAGGTCGCGGTCTTTCTTGTCTTGTGAGAGGTTGACACTCGCCCCGAGGAGGAGCAGATTGCTCTGGATATGATTAGCGTGCGAGAGAACCGCCTCAGGGACCGACTCCGCAATCTCATACTTACGCTCCACAGAGAGGTCTAGCTGCTTGGCCATCTCCATCGGTGCTGCAAAGCTACTAGCGTAGTAGTGATCCGCATCGATGGTGCTAATGTCCGTATCGGTAGTGACGTGCATCAGCGTACAAGCCACCTGCGGAGAGGTGCCACCACAGAGCCTATGGAAGAACTCTAAGAGCGTCACGCCCGTCTCGGCACGACCAAAGGAGATGAGCACTTGACCTGTCGTATGCTCCCGGCTTTGCGGTGTTTTCTTCTTCTTGAGGAGCCAGTCGATCAGCTGTAGTGTCGGAGCGGTCATGACGGTCGTTACGAGTGTCATCATCACGAGGATCGTAAAGAGGACCGGCGAGAGGACTCCTAGGTCCAGTCCGATGCGCAGTACGACCAGCTCCATCAGCCCTCGGGTGTTCATATAAGCCCCTAGGTAAAGGCTTTCGCGACGCTGTATGCCACAGCTGCGCGCTGCTAGGTAGGTGCCGCCCATTTTGCCCACAACCGCTACAAGCGTACAGATCAGGAAGAGGCCCCACAGCTGAGGTGTATTGACCAAGCCCAGCTCTGTGCGCAAGCCTGAGCTAACGAAGAAGAGTGGCAGGAAGAGCAAGAGGGCGACATCCTCGACTTTCTCCTTGACAATCACTCGGAAGTCTAGGTTCTCAGGCATGACAAGCCCCAGCATGAAGGCACCAAAGAGGGCGTGCATACTCATGATCTCGGTGAAGTAGGCGCTCGCCATAAGGAGGATGAAGATGAGTCCCATGAGCGACTTGGAGAGTACCTCACGATGTCTCACGCGTCGCCCGAGGAGTCCGAAGAGTGGTCGCAAGATACCAAAGATGACCGCCAGATAGAGCGCCAGGAAGAGCATATTGTAGAGGGCACTCGTGAAGCTCCCCCCTTGGCTGACCGCCATAATGGCCGCCAGCATGAGCCACGCCACGATGTCTCCCATAGCAGCGGTCGAGAGCGCCAAGCGGCCTAGGTGACTATGCGAGAGCGAGCGCTCCTGGATGATACGCGCCAAGACGGGGAAGGCGGTGATGCTGAGCGAGATGCCCACAAAGAGTGAGAGCGACAAGAAACTGCTCCCCTCGCTCAGCAGCTCAGGGCGACTGTAGAGCCCATAAGTAAGGACGATGCCCAGGATAAAGGGAAAGATGATCCCCGACTGACTGATGATAAAAGCTTGCTGCGCCTGACCCTTGAGGTCTTTCATACGTAGCTCCATACCGATGGTAAACATAAAGAGGATCAGTCCGAACTGACTGAGCAACTCTAGATTGCCCAAGCTGTGTGCGGGGAAGAGCATCTCCATCGCCTCAGGCCATACGGCTCCCAGCAAGCTCGGACCAAGCAATATACCGGCAAGGATCTCCCCGATGACCGTCGGCTGGTGCAGCCGTGCGAAGAGCCACCCCACGACACGTACCACGAGCAGGATGACGACCAACTGGATCAGCAGCATCCCTATGTCTGAGGCGGCATGAGTGCGTACCGAAGCGACAAACGACTGCCACGGTGAAGCCTCTCCCGCAGGCGAAAGGGTCGTAGCCCCCTGGGGTAGTGAAGTCCCCTCAGGAAGTTCGCTCAGGGACTCAGTCGTAGCTACAGGAGCCGTGGCGAGAGACTCCGAGGAGCCACTCATAGCCTGGTCAGTAGCAGCGACCCACCACAAGAGCGCCACAAAGATGAGCATTAGTCCGCCGTAGAGCCACCACGCTAGCTGTCGTTGATGTGTATTCATTCAGGATACGCCTATTTCGTTATGCAGTCAATGTAGCGACAAGACCACACCTGCAGTCTCCGTCTCACGAGACAAAGATACGAAAACAGAGCTGTCCGATGAATGGCTCCTCCCTTGGAACTTTATAACTCTCCCGTCAATGCGATACGAGTAGCCCGCTGTAGGGACGCACGGCTAGTATCTAGCGAGAGGGCGTCCGTTGTGTCAAAGCGAGACGTGTAACCCGCTGTAGGGACGCACGGCTAGTATCTAGCGAGAGGGCGTCCGTTGTGTCAAAGCGAGACGTGTAACCCGCTGTAGGGACGCACGGCTAGTATCTAGCGAGAGGGCGTCCGTTGTGTCAAA
>URDQ01000055.1 GCA_900546675.1 uncultured Porphyromonas sp.
GGACGGACGCCCTCCCACTAGATACTATCCGAGCGTCCCTACAGGAGTCGTCTTGTCCTTCTATAACGGACGGTCCGTTGTATCAAAGGTTACAGCATCGTGTTTTTAACGGGGACGGACGCTCAGACCGAGCGTCCCTACAGCGAGTTACTCGTCTCTAACTTCTAATATCTAACCTCTAACCTCTAATGCAGTAGCGGGTGAGTCAACCATCGTTGACCCACCCGCTACTTTATTATAGATTAGGGATTACTTGATCTCCTCAAAGTCTGCGTCAGCTACATCGCCAGCATCGTTACCCTTTGCAGAGGAGTTGTCATTAGGCTGAGCGTTAGCACCTGGCTGAGGACCAGCCTGCTGCTGAGCGTTAGCTTGATTGTACATCTGCTCGGTAGCTGCGTGGAAGGCCGTATTCAGCTCCTCCATAGCCTTGTCGATAGCGGGGATATCCTCCGCCTTGTGCGCCTTGCGCAGATTCTCCAGAGCCGCCTCTATCGGCGCCTTCTTGTCGGCAGGGATCTTGTCGCCCAGCTCCTTAAGCTGCTTCTCCGTAGAGAAGATCATACTGTCCGCTTGGTTGAGCTTGTCGATACGATTCTTAGCCTCCTCGTCAGCCTTAGCGTTTGCCTCAGCCTCCTGCTTCATACGCTTGATCTCGTCATCGCTCAGACCGCTCGAAGCCTCGATGCGGATGTTCTGCTGCTTGCCCGTAGCCTTGTCGACAGCCGTGACGTTGAGGATACCATTCGCATCAATGTCAAAGGTAACCTCGATCTGCGGTGTCTGGCGAGGTGCTGGTGCGATACCATCTAGGTTAAAGCGACCGATACTCTTATTATCCTTAGCTAGCGAACGCTCACCCTGTAGGACGTGGATCTCTACGGAAGGCTGGTTGTCCACAGCTGTGGTAAAGATCTGGCTCTTCTTCGTTGGGATCGTTGTATTCGCATCGATCAGACGAGTCATCACCCCGCCCATCGTCTCCAGACCGAGTGACAGAGGAGTCACATCGAGGAGTAGGACATCCTTTACCTCGCCCGTTAGGACAGCACCCTGGATAGCGGCACCGCAAGCGACCACCTCATCGGGGTTCACACCCTTAGAGGGCTCTTGGTTAAAGATCTTCTTGACGATCTCCTGGATAGCGGGGATACGTGTCGAGCCACCCACGAGAATCACCTCATTGATGTCGCTCGCCGTGAGTCCAGCATCCTTGAGTGCTTGATTACAAGGAGCTACGCAAGCCTGGATCAGCTTGTCAGCTAGCTGCTCAAACTTAGCACGTGTCAGCGTACGAACGAGGTGCTTAGCGATACCATCTACTGGGATCAAGTAAGGTAGGTTGATCTCCGTCGAGGTCGAGCTAGAGAGCTCTATCTTAGCACGCTCAGCAGCCTCCTTGAGGCGCTGCAGTGCCATATTGTCCTTGCGAGGATCGACACCCTCGTCCTTCATAAACTCCTCAGCGAGCCAGTCGATGATCACATGGTCAAAGTCGTCACCACCTAGGTGCGTATCACCATTTGTGGACTTCACCTCAAAGACCCCATCACCTAGCTCTAGGATAGAGATATCAAACGTACCGCCACCGAGGTCGAAGACCGCAATCTTCATATCGGAGCCCTTCTTGTCAAGGCCGTAAGCTAGCGAAGCAGCCGTAGGCTCATTGACGATACGACGCACCTTGAGTCCAGCGATCTCGCCAGCCTCCTTAGTAGCCTGACGCTGTGAGTCGTTGAAGTAAGCTGGCACCGTAATGACAGCCTCTGTGACCTCTGTGCCGAGGTAGTCCTCAGCGGTTTTCTTCATCTTCTGAAGGATCATTGCCGAGATCTCCTGAGGCGTGTAGAGACGTCCGTCGATGTCTACACGAGGGGTGTTGTTATCACCCTTGACCACCTTAAAGGGGACACGCTCAGCCTCCTTCTCTATCTGCTCATAGGTCTCACCCATAAAGCGCTTGATCGAGTAGATCGTGTTCGTCGGGTTCGTGATAGCCTGACGCTTAGCGGGGTCACCCACCTTGCGCTCACCACCCTCTACGAATGCTACTACTGAGGGAGTCGTCATACGTCCCTCGCTGTTGGGGATGACTTTGCTCTCGCCACCCTCTAGAACTGCTACACATGAATTTGTAGTTCCTAAGTCTATACCAATTATCTTACCCATAGTATTGTGTTGTTTGTTGATTTCTTATTCGTGTTAATGTCTCTGTCGACTGACTGGATCGCTCTTTGATCAATCCCTAGTCAGGCGCTCACATCTCATAGGTATCAAACATTGTGCCACAAAGCTCCCCGATGTGACATTATGACAAAGTGCCACCGAGTGAGACTGCTGTAACACGCCACTATAGAACCGCTCAGACGAGCTCCTCCCCTCTAACCTCTCATCTCTAACTCAATCGCCACGTGGAGAATGTCAAACCGCCACGTGGCTATTTTTTATTCTCCACGTAGGCGAGAATCATTTCCTCGGACTTATCATTTGATTCCTCCGAAGTTTTATTTCACGCCCACGTGGAGAAGATTTTATATCTCCGTGGGGATTTGAGATTCTCCACGTGGGGAAGCGACTGGCGAGTGACTAGAGGGAATCGGAACTATCGGAGTGAATCGAATCTCTAACTTCTAATCTCTAACCTCTATTTTCGTACCTTTGGGGTGACAGATCTTCACAGCAAAAGCTACTAAGCGATGACAAGACATGATGACCTAGCAGAGTACTTCAAGCAAAAGGGAGTACGTACCACGGCAAACCGCATCTTGGTGCTGCGCTCCTTGATGTCGGCGACCCACCCGATGAGCCTCAACGAACTGGAGACGACACTCTACCCGATGGATAAGTCGAGCATCTCACGGGTGCTGACACTCTTTCTGGCACATGACATCGTCCACGCCTTTGAGGACGGGCGAGGCGTGTGCAACTATGAGCTCTGCGCCAGCGACGGTGTCTGTTTCGGTGAGGATGAGCACATACACTTCTACTGCGAGCGGTGCCAGCACTCCTACTGTATGGAGATGCTCGAGGTGCCTCCGCTACGCCTGCCCAAGGGGTACAGCGCCCACGCCATATCCTTCGTCATCAAGGGCATCTGCCCTCACTGTCAGAACAAACGCTCATAAGGCCTCTAACCTCTAAATTCGTACCTTTGCAGTCTGGTACATAGGCTTGTCAGCGGGTGATCACATATGCTCTGTGGATGGGTCATAACACTGGGGGAACGAAAACATAAATTGCGGAGTCAGGTGCACTGCTGGTGATGGTGCTTAAACTGACTCGCATAGAGAAGAATGAGTATGGGAAACGATCTTCACGATAATAGTCTAAAGGCTGTCGGGACCTTTCTCTCAGCCTACGCGACACACATGATGGGCTGTGGCGTGCACACCTCTCGTGTCGTGCGCTGTACGCAGCGCATAGGCGAGAGCTACGGCTATACCGTTGTGACGATGATGGTACAGAAAGGGGTCCTGATCAAGCTGTATGACCCTAAGAGCAATACACACTTTGCTATCCAAGAGGCGATACCTCCGCTACCGATCAGCTTCGAGCACAACGCTCGTTTGAGTGCCTTAAGCTGGGAGGTGGTCGATGAGCATCTGACGCTGGACGAGCTACGTGAGCGGTATGAGCAGATCCTAGCTGCACCTCGTACTCATCCGCTGTTTGTATTGATCTTGGTAGGACTGGCAAACGCTTCATTTTGTCGGCTCTTCGGAGGTGATCTACCTGCTATGGGGATCGTCTTTTGGGCTACGGTCGTGGGTTTTATCTGCAAGCAAAAGTTGATCCAGGAGCACGTAAACCACTATATAGCCTTTATGGCGTCAGCCTTTGTAGCGTCACTCTGCACGAGCATCTCTCTGATCTTCAACACCGACAGTGAGATCGCTCTGACTACGAGTGTACTCTATCTAGTGCCTGGGGTGCCGCTCATCAATGGCGTGATAGACATCGTGGAGGGGTACATACAGACGGGCTTCTCAAGGCTTGTGGAGGCTTTCTTGCTAATAGGTTGTATCGGGTGGGGTTTTTCGATCACACTCTTCATCTTTAGGAGTAGCTTGCTATGATGCTAATTATAGACATCCTACTAGATGGGCTATTTGCCTCTGTAGCCGCAATGGGCTTTGGTGCGATCTCGGACCCTCCGCTGAGGGCTTACCGCAGTATCGCTATACTAGCAGCCGTGGGGCATGCGCTACGCTTCGTTTTGATGACGGTGTGTGGGATAAATATCGCTATCGGCTCTCTCTGCGCCTCGCTGACGATCGGCTTTGGAGCACTTTGGTTGGGGAAGCGGATACAGACGCCGATCACCGTCCTATCGATCCCAGCACTCCTACCGATGATCCCGGGGAAGTATGCGTACAATATGTTTTTTGCGCAGATTATGTTTCTCCAAAATCTCGATAATATAGAGGGACAGCAGAGGTATATGGAGATGTTTTTCTTCAATAGTATTGTAGCCATCACGGTCATCTTCGTCCTAGCTGCGGGGGCTACACTTCCTATCCTACTCTTCCCTAAGCGAACCTTCTCTCTAACACGTAAGAAATAATAGGTGCTGAGTTCTATGAATACCTTTTGGAATACAATCGCCAAGTACAATACAGCAACCTGGCCTATACAGCTACTCCTTGTCATCTCTGCCGTTGTGGTCTTGTACCTCCTAGTAAAGCGTCCATCACGTAGCAGTACGATCATTGCTAAGTCCTATCTGATACTCCTATATATATGGATCGCTGTGGCATACTATGCTATCTATTGTGCAGAGCGTAGCTACTCTGTCCTCCTCAGCATATACTGGGGCATACTGGCTCTAGCGTGGGTTAAGGATCTCGTGGAGGATGATACACAGTTTGCCCTACGAGATAAGTTCAAGCCTTTTGGGGTCTTCGTCCTCATACTACCACTGATGTACCCCCTCGCTTCGATCATGCGGGGTCTATCCTTCCCCTATATCACAACGCCTGTGATGCCCTGCACGGTGGCTATCTATACGATCGGGTTGCTACTACTCTTCACAAGTCGGGTCAATATCTTTATCGTCCTACTCCTCCTCAACTGGGCTATGGTGGGCGTGACAAAGACTTGGTTCTTCGGGATACCAGAGGACTTCATCCTAGTACTCACGGCGATACCAGCTCTCTACATTTTCTTCCGAGAGTACTTCGCTCTAGACCTGCATCAAGACTCGAAGCCTCAGGCGAAGTATATCAATGCGCTCTTGATCCTAGTCTGCATAGGGGTCTGCATCGCACTCTGCTGGGCGCTTTTTGCTCAGATATCTCAAGACTTCTGAGGCCTCCTCTGCGACTAGGTTGCGATATCTCTGTTTTTTTTATTACTTTTGCTAAGTCCTCTCCTTAGAGGGCTGGGGACGACATCTGATATATAAAGAATCTACAAACAAACACTCTATAGCTATGACACAGCACAACATTGATCTCTCCCAGTATGGCATCAAAGAGCCTGCTGAGATCATTTACAATCCCTCGTACGATCAACTCTACGAGGCTGAGCTACAACCAGATCTAACGGGCTATGACCGCGGACAACTCTCCGAGCTGGGTGCCGTCAACGTGATGACGGGCGTCTACACGGGTCGCTCGCCAAAGGACAAGTTCTTCGTCCTCGATGACACCACACGCGACACCATCTGGTGGACCACCCCCGAGTACCCCAACGACAACAAGCCCACCAGCCAGGAGACCTGGCAAGAGCTTAAGAAGATCGCCACCGAAGAGCTCTCGGGCAAGAAGCTCTACGTCGTCGACGCTTTCTGCGGTGCTAACCCCGACACGCGCCTCAAGATCCGCTTTATTATGGAGGTAGCTTGGCAGGCTCACTTCGTCACCAATATGTTTATCCGCCCCACTAAGGAGGAGCTGGCAAACTTTGGCACGCCTGACTTTGTCGTGATGAACGCTTCGAAGGCTAAGGTGACCAACTACAAGGAGCTGGGGCTGAACTCAGAGACGGCTGTCGTCTTTAACCTAACAGAGAAAGTGCAGCTCATCCTCAACACCTGGTACGGCGGTGAGATGAAGAAGGGTATGTTCTCCTATATGAACTACCTCAACCCGCTCCGTGGCATTGCCTCGATGCACTGCTCTGCTAATACGAATCAAGATGAGACGGAGACCGCTATCTTCTTCGGTCTCTCTGGCACGGGCAAGACGACCCTCAGCACCGACCCCAAGCGCAAACTGATCGGCGACGATGAGCATGGCTGGGATGACAACGGTATCTTCAACTACGAGGGCGGTTGCTACGCTAAGGTGATCAACCTGAGCAAGGAGTCTGAGCCTGACATCTACAACGCTATCCGTCGTGACGCTCTCCTAGAGAATGTCACCCTAGATGCCAATGGCAAGATAGACTTCTCCGACAAGTCTGTCACGGAGAATACACGTGTCTCCTACCCGATCTACCACATTGACAACATTGTCAAGCCGGTCTCTAAGGCGGGTCACGCCAACAAGGTGATCTTCCTCTCGGCAGATGCTTTCGGTGTCCTACCTCCTGTTTCGATCCTTGATCCCGAGCAGACGCAGTACTACTTCCTTTCCGGCTTTACGGCCAAGCTGGCTGGTACGGAGCGTGGCGTCACGGAGCCTACACCGACTTTCTCGGCATGCTTTGGTGCAGCCTTCCTCTCACTCCACCCGACCAAGTACGGTCAGGAGCTGGTCAAGCGTATGAAGGCTGTCGGTGCTAAGGCTTACCTAGTCAATACGGGCTGGAACGGCACGGGCAAGCGTATCTCGATCAAGGATACCCGTGGCATCATCGATGCGATCCTCGATGGCTCGATCGATAAGGCTCCGACGAAGACACTACCCCACTTCAACTTCGCCATCCCGACGGAGCTGCCAGGCGTAGACCCCGCTATCCTCGATCCACGAGACACTTATGCCGATCCCGCTGAGTGGGAGACGAAGGCTCAGGATCTGTCTAAGCGCTTTGTCAAGAACTTCGAGAAGTTTGCCACCAACGAGCACGGCAAGAAGCTCGTCGATGCAGGTCCTAAGCTCTAATTGAGCTGACTAATTAAGAGAAAGCAGAGGTCCCACTTATCCGTGAGTGAGGCCTCTGCTTTTGTTTTTCGTCATCGTACGGCATTTCGCTATTGTGACTTTGGCGTTAAGTATGTATATTTGCGAAATGAATGGGTGCAGGTGTGGCATAGTTGCTTCGTATGCGCCCCATTCTATACCTATGACTATTCATTCTCTATATAATTGAACTATGATAATAGGCGTACCTAAAGAAATCATGCACGATGAGGCTCGTGTCGCAGCGAGTCCCGAGGCAGTGAAGCAGTATGTCGCTGATGGACACACTGTACTATTTGAGCGTGGAGCTGGCGAAGGCGCAGCATATCACGACGAGGACTATCAGGCAGCTGGCGCTGAGCTGATACAAGGACCTGAGGAGATCTACCGCCGTGCGGAGATCATCATCAAGGTCAAGGAGCCACTCTTTAACGAGCAGCTTGGCAAGCATGAGATCGACATGATGCACAAGGGGCAGTACCTGATCACCTTCATCCACCCAGCCTCTCCTGTGAACCATGATATGGTACGCAAGATGGCTGCGCAGGGCGTCGTAGGTCTCACCCTAGACGGTGTACCTCGTATCTCTCGTGCGCAGAACCTCGATGCACTCACCTCTATGAGTACTTGCGCAGGCTACAAGGGTATCTTGATGGCTGCCAACGACCTCTCCTTCTTTATGCCACAGATGTTTACCGCTGTCGGCAAGATCGAGCCCGCCAAGGTACTCGTCATCGGTGTCGGTGTAGCTGGTCTACAGGCACTCGCCACGGCTCGTCGTCTAGGCTGTATCACCTACGCAGCTGATATACGTCCCGCAGCTTCTGAGCAGGCTACCAGTCTAGGAGCTAAGCCTATCGACCTAGGCATCCCCGCTGACAAGGCTGTCGCTCCTGGTGGCTACGCACTACACCTGAGCCCCGAGCTACTAGAGCATGAGCGTCAGGTGCTGGCTGAGCATGTCAAGGATATGGACGTCATCTTCTGTAGTGCCCTCGTACCAGGCAAGATCGCTCCCGTAGTCATCACCGAGGAGATGGTCAAGTCTATGAAGCCCGGCTCTGTCATCGTTGATATCGCTATCGATCAGGGTGGTAACTGCGCTATCACGACTCCAGGCGAGCGTGACGTCAAGCACCACGTGGTCATCGAGGGTATCAAGAATATCCCTGGTATGCTACCTCAGAGCGCTACCTGGATGTTCTCACAAAACATGTACAACCTCGTCAAGTACCTCGTCAAGGATGGCAAGATGCACCTCGACATGAGCGATCAGATCACCTCTTCTATCGTCGTCACGACAGAGGCTGGGGAGATCATCCACGAGGGTACTCTCGAGGCTATGGGACTCAAGAAGTAGCCTAGATTACAGGAACTTGACTTCCCCCCTATCGTTAGAGGTTAGACGTCAGAGCATATGATTCTAATGGATCATACTCTGACTTCTAACCTCTAATTTCTAAAACTCTAACCTCTAATCTCTAATTTCTAACCTCTAATTTCTCAATGAACCCACTGATCCTCGTCGCCATCTTCCTTGTGGCGACCTTCGTCGGCTACAAGCTCATCAGCAATGTGCCTAGCTTGTTGCACACCCCCCTTATGTCGGGGATGAACGCCCTGAGTGGCGTCACCATCACGGGAGCGCTCGCAGCTACTGCCACTGCTATCATAGCTCCAGACGGTAGTCTCTTCCAGCAAATATTTGGGGTTATAGCCGTCATCCTAGCCACCATCAATGTCGTCGGGGGCTTTGGCGTGACCAACCGCATGCTCCGTATGTTTACCAAAAACAAGAAAGGAGGCAAGGCATGAATACACTCATAGAGATCTCTAATCCCGTCTACTACGTCATCTGTGCGGTCCTCAGCATCCTCGTGCTCGTAGGCATCGCTATGATGAGCAAAGTGAAAACCGCTGCTCGTGGCAACGCACTCAGTGCTACCGCTATGGGGCTAGGCGTCATCGTCACGCTACTCAAGCTACAGGTCGTCACCTTCCCCTGGCTCATCGGGGGCATCCTCATCGGTGGTATCATCGGTACCCTACTCTACACACGAGTCAAGATGATCCAGATGCCACAGATGGTGGCTCTGCTCAATGGTATCGGCGGTGGTGCTTCGGCACTCGTCGGTGCTTTGACTCTCTTCCAGCTTCCTGTGAGCAACGTTTACTTCACGCTGGTCACCGCTTTCCTCGCTATCATCATCGGTATGCTCACCCTCGTCGGGAGTCTCGTGGCAGCGGGCAAGCTACACAGAGTACTGCCACAGAAGTCTGTCGTATGGCCTTTTCACAATGTAGCGACCTCACTCACGCTCATTGTCGCTGTCTTCTTCCTACTCATTGGCACGCTCAACTACCAGATGCCTAATGCCCTCATCTACGCTATGATCGGCACGATGCTCTTCAGCGCGCTCTTCGGGCTTTACTTCTCCATACGTGTGGGCGGTGCAGACATGCCGATCACCATCAGCTTGCTCAACTCTCTGAGCGGTGTGGCTGGTGCTATCGCTGGTATGGCCATTGGCGACATCTTCCTCGTCGCTGTCGGTGGTGTCGTCGGTGCTTCGGGACTCCTTCTCACGCAGATTATGTGCCGTGCGATGAACCGCTCGCTAGTCAACATCCTCATCCCTCACGGCAAGGCAAAAGCTCCCGTCAAGGCAACGGCTTCCGCCAAGTCTGCCGCACCAGCCTCTAAAACTCCCGTAGCGCCTCAGCCCAAGCAGGAGAGCTCTCCTATCGATCAGGCTGTTGCGATGCTCCGTGGTGCTAAGCGTGTCATCATCGTACCAGGTTACGGTATGGCTCTTGCTCAAGCACAGCAGCAGGTCAAGCAGCTAGCCGACAAGCTCGCTCGAGGCGGTGCCGATGTCAAGTATGCGATCCACCCTGTGGCTGGTCGTATGCCAGGACACATGAACGTGCTTCTTGCTGAGGCGAATGTGGACTATGATAGTCTCTACGAGATGGAGGCGATCAACGATCAGTTTGCCAATACCGACGCAGTCATCGTCATCGGTGCTAACGACGTACTCAACCCCGCTGCTCGCAATGCCGAGGGGACGCCTATCTATGGTATGCCTGTCCTCAACGTAGATCAAGCCAAGCAGGTGATCATCTGTAACTTCGATCTCAAGCCTGGTTACGCTGGTGTCGAGAACCCGCTCTACAGCCGTGGCGAGGGCGTCGCGCTCTGCCTAGGCGATGCTAAGGCAACGATTGATCAGATCCTCTCTGGGCTAGAGAGTTCAGCAGCGACTGCACAGCCCGCTAGTAGCAGTTCCGCCAGCGATCCTATCTCACAGGCAGCAGGGATGCTCCGTGGTGCTAAGCGTGTCATCATCGTGCCGGGATACGGTATGGCTCTAGCACAAGCGCAGCAGGAGGTCAAGCAGTTGGCCGATAAGCTCGCCAAGAGCGGTGCCGATGTTAAGTACGCCATCCACCCTGTCGCTGGTCGTATGCCAGGACATATGAACGTGCTTCTTGCTGAGGCTAATGTCGACTACGACAGTCTCTACGAGATGGAGGCGATCAACGATCAGTTTGCCAATACCGATGCGGTCATCGTCATCGGCGCTAACGACGTACTCAACCCCGCTGCACGCAATGCCGAGGGGACACCTATCTATGGTATGCCAGTCCTCAACGTAGACCAAGCCAAGCAGGTGATCATCTGTAACTTCGATCTCAAGCCTGGCTACGCTGGTGTCGAGAACCCGCTCTACAGCCGTGGCGAGGGCGTAGCGCTCTGCCTAGGCGATGCCAAGAAGACGCTCTCCAACTTGATGGATCGTTTGGATCATGCGGAGAGTGCTCCCGCAGCTTCTGCGGCTTCGTCCACTTCTTCAGCTACCAGCAGCGCAACGCCACTCCTGTCCGCTACGGAGGTACTGCACAACGCTAAGAGCGTCATCATCGTGCCGGGCTACGGTATGGCACTAGCGCAAGCGCAGCAAGAGGTCAAGCAACTAGCCGACAAGCTCGCTCGAGGCGGTGCTGATGTCAAGTACGCCATCCACCCTGTGGCTGGTCGTATGCCGGGACACATGAACGTACTTCTCGCCGAGGCTAATGTAGACTACGATAGTCTCTACGAGATGGAGGCGATCAACGATCAGTTTGCCAACACCGATGCAGTCATCGTCATCGGTGCTAACGACGTGCTCAACCCCGCTGCACGCAATGCCGAGGGGACGCCTATCTATGGTATGCCGGTCCTCAACGTAGATCAAGCCAAGCAGGTGATCATCTGCAACTTCGATCTCAAACCCGGCTATGCTGGTGTCGAGAACCCGCTCTACAGCCGTGGCGAAGGCGTGACGCTCCTCATTGGCGATGCCAAGAAGACGCTCAGCGACCTGATCGACACGCTCTAGTTGAGACTGTTGCAAAGGTCAATAGACTCTAGTTAGCAACCATACAGCGGCAAAGGCTCTCAGCCTTTCGCCAGTAATACAAGAAGAGACTGCCGCTCCTAGGAGTAGCAGTCTCTTGTTTTAACTAACGCTGTTTTTGAAAAAGTGGATATTGTCTGATTAGTAGAGAGGCGGGTAGCGCGCTAAGCATCAGGGTCTCCCTGCTGCTTGACCCAGTCGGCGTGCCGTCTGACCACCTCTAGGATGTCCATGTTAAGCACCTTGAGCTGAGCAAAGAGCTCGGGGAGCTCCTCCTCGGTTAGCACGCGATAAGCCTCATCACGTAGGAGCATCTCGGCCGTTTCGGAGACATAGAGACCGAGTCCTTTCTTCGGATAGATGAGTCCCTCGTTTTGCAGGTTCTCATAAGCTCTAAAGATCGTATTGGCATTGGTCTCCAGCTCGGCAGCTAGCTGGCGCACGCTCGGGATCTGCGTCCCCGCGGGGTACTCGCCCGAGAGGATCTTCTCCTTGATGCGCTGCTCTATCTGAGCGTAGATGACTACTTGCGGATTAAAACGTGGTGTGATCATGATCATTAGGTTAGAAGGGTTACGCCGTGACCTGCTTGCGTCGTAGCGAGCGCAGGCCGAGCCAGATCATCGCAAAGGCGTAGAGGTAGAGCGGTATCGTCAAGGCAAAGAGCGAGATGCTGAGCTCATCGCCATTGCCCAAGTAGAAGACAAGATAACGCTCAGTCTCATCAGGGCTTATAGTACCAATGTCTAGTAAATGCATCAGCATGCTAACGCCAAGCATCGATACGACGAAGATCCCAAAGCCGATGCCCATAAAGCGCAGAACTGCACGTAGGGGTTTGCGCGCCGAGATGATACAGTAGAGGTAGGTGGCATAGCCCGCCAGCTGCATGGAGATCATCAGGCTAATAGACCACCCATACTGTAGCGCCGCATTGTCATAGCCTAGCGGATCTGTGAGTATCTCTGGATAGAGGGCAAGCACCTGACTACCCTCCATCAGGGTCCATATAAGCATGTAGACAGTCCAGGCAATCACCCCTAGGAGCGGCGTGATGATGTGCATTACCAGCGTCAGGATGAGGAGCGATATGTACTTCTCCGTGGCTGAGGCGGGTATCTGTAGGTAAAGCGGTGAGAGCGGAGCATTGACACGCTTGTTGTAGCTGATCATCACTCCGAGAGAGACCGCCAGGAAGCTACAGTATTGGCAGGCAAAGTAAACAGCTCGAAAACCACCTGCACTCCATCCCATCCCAAAAAGTAAGGCGCTCAGTATCGACACGATCACTGGTATAGAGGCTGCGAGGAAGCCACCGATCAGGAGCTGTAGCCACTGTCTATGGTGAAAGGCGAAGTCCAGCCGCAGGAGCTTGCCGAGACGATTGAAGCTAAAGGAGCTGCCACCCGCCTTAGGCGCAGCGGTCGTAAGATTAGCAGATTGGTTCATAGTGATAGAGGGGCTTGCGGGGTGAGTGTATCGTTTGCTGGTTGGGATAAGTGCTGTAGTACCGCTTGGGTGTTGTACATCAGAGCGTTGAAGAAGAGCTCCATCGAGAAGCCTCCCGTCTCGGCACTCTCAGCCGTGCGGGGCGTCATCACGACCTCTCCCCATACGGAGGGCTCGCTATAGAGCGGCGCTACGTGAGGCGCCTCGGCGGTGGTGCCACAGTAGAAGGTGCTCTCGAGGCGAGCAATCGTCTCATTGCAGATGATCTGGTTTTGGTGTAGCACGACTAGACGATCTATCATTTGCTCTAGGTCACGCACCTGGTGGGTGCTGATCAGCACGGTCTGCTCGTCAGAGATGTGCTGCACGAGGAGCTGGCGAAACTTGCTCTTCGACGGGATGTCCAGTCCATTGGTCGGTTCGTCGAGGAGGAGCAACGGCACCCGCAGAGAGAGCGCCAGCACGAGCGCTACCTTCTTTTTCTGTCCCATCGAGAGGCGGCGCAGGTTGTTGGTGGGTGGCACGTCAAAGTCCTGTAGCAGCTGACGAGCCAGTGTGGCATCATAGTTTGGGTAAAACTGCCCCGCGCCGTCGAGGTACTGGACGGCTGAGGTGGCGGGTAGCTGCACCTCCTCGGGGAGGTAGTAGAGCTCTCGGAGGAGTGGCACCGAGCGCTCTCTGCTGGAGTGCCCGAGTACGGAGAGCTCACCACCCTTAGCTAGGAGCAGTCCTGAGAGTAGCTTGAGGAGGGTCGTCTTGCCCTCGCCATTTTTGCCTAGCAGCCCTATGATAGAGCCTGCGGGCAGGGTAAAGCTTACACCCTTAAAGAGCGGGTGCCGGCCATAAGAGAAGCATACCTCCTGAGCCTGCACGAGAGGCTCTGCGGTGAGGTGGGTATCTGAGTGCGAATACATAATTGTTGCGAAGTTTAGGGGTCTTATTAGATTACAAGACGAATAACCCTTTGTAGGGACGCTCGGTCTGAGCGTCCGTTGTGTCAAAGTTTACAACATCGTGGTTTTAACGGGGACGGAGCTGTGTCAAAAGTCTCTCCGCAACAGAAGGAGGAAGTCAGAGAATCTTG
>URDQ01000056.1 GCA_900546675.1 uncultured Porphyromonas sp.
GAGTACCATCTCAGTAACACCTTCCCAACTGTGTACTTTTTTCAGGAAGAGGACAGGGACAGGGTCCAACGGAGGAGTCCGGAATTTCCAACGGTGGAAAATAAAATTTCCAAGGCTGGAAATTTTATTTTCCTCCCTTGGAAAGTTCTGTTTCCTCCGTATGAAACTGGAATCTCACAAGATGAAACGAAGGAAAGAGGCGGGTGGGACGACAAAAAGAGAGGAGGTGTCGGTGAAGACATCTCCTCTTGAGACTGTTGATTTTTGCAACATTCTCCTTTCATCAAATGTTGGGGCGAAGCTTACCGCTTCGTCTAGCTTGACTAGTGGGTGACGACGAGCGTGAGGCGGTAGTTGCGTAGCGGCATGGGGTAGTTGGCAATGACGTCGTAGGCTTGGCTCAGGAGGTTGTTGCACTCGAGCTGCAGACGCAGGCCGTACCCTCGTAGGTTGCACTCGTAGGCGAGGGCTAGGTCGTTGGTGTACCACGGCTGGAGGTGGTTCTCAGGGAAGTTTTCCAGCTGGCTGTACCGCTCGCCAGCGTAGATGAAGTTGTAGTTGAGCTGCCACCCCTTGTACTGAACGATTGCCGTGGCGGAGCCACTATGCCAAGGGATGTAGGGGATTTGGTGGCGGTAGTAACTATCCTTAGGGTTTGTGATGTCGATGGCTCTCTGATAGGTGTACTGAGTGCGTAGCGATAGCTGCAGGTCACGGACAGGCACGAGGCTCCAGGTACACTGCGCATCGACACCTCGTATGTCTACCTTACCGAGGTTGATCATGGTCCAGCGGAACTGCTGTCCCTTGGGGTAGGCGATGATCTTGTTGGTGACGAGGTTGTAGTAGGCATCTACCTTGAAGTCCAGGGCGTAGAGCCACGGCCTCTGCGGTGTGAGCTGGTACTGTAGCCCAAGGTTGTACTGGGTCGTGTGCTCTGGGTCGAGCTTGATATTGCCTATCTCGGTGTAGTATAGATCGTTGAAGGTGGGTAGGCGAAAGCTTTGCTTGTAGAAGGCATTGAACCGTAGGTCTATCGCTTGCCACGGCTTGATCGAAAGAATCGCTGCGGGCGTGAGCTTGCGAAAGAGGGGAGCCTTGGTGAGCTTTTGCGCTTTGTCCTGAGCTAGCGTGCCGAGGAGGCTGGCTTGTGCATTGATCCAGTCGTTGGAATAGGTCGAGGCGAGGGCTAGTAGGTGAGTGAAGCGGTGCGGGTAGACGAAGTCGTAGAGGTCGGCATCGAGCTTGTTCCACTGTAGGTCATAGGCAGCGGAGAGGTACCAGTGGTCGATCAATTGGAAGGCTGAGGCGACCGAGCCGTATAACTCCTGCTGCTGGTAAAGGTTGTCTACCTTGAAGGCTGCTGTCGCCTCGTTGCGCACGAAGTGGGTCTGATAGTAGGCATACTTGGCGATGGCATGTAGTCGTATGCGGTCGTGGAGCTGCTGCTCGTAGGTGGTCTGTACGAAGCTGTTGTTGTCCCAGAGACGCTCGCCACGACGCCACACATTATTGACGATAGCGCCAGGTATGCCTCGCTCGCTGTTGTAGTTGTACACCTTGACGAGCATCTGTCCATCGGGGAGGCCTATATGGAGATTGCCCTCTAGTCGTGTGGCATTGATGTCTCCGTTGTGGCGGACGGCTGTGGTGTCGTAGGCTATCTCGTGGGTGAGGGGATTGACCTTTTGGTATCTAAACTTATACTTGCCACTGCTCTTGATCCACTCCGCATTGAAGGACATAGTGACCCTAGGCTCCAGACGATGCTCGATCAGTATGGCGGGGTTGAAGAGGTCGAAGGAGCCAGTCCTGAGGCTTGCTCTCAGATTGGTTTGTGCACCATCGGTAAAGGTTGGCTTGCGTGTCTGCAGGTAGACGGTACCGCTAGAGCCAAAGTCCTTGGCGGGCTGTAGATAGCTACCCTTTTGCCCATTGAAGACCTGTATCGCCTCCATATTGTCGAGGGAGTACTGACCGAGGTCTATCTGCCCGTTTTGCGCATTACTCAGCTCCACACCATCGTAAAAGATGCCGACGTGGTGGGTACCCATACTGCGTATGTTGACCGTCTTGAGTCCACCGACCCCGCCGAAGTCCTTGACCTGAACTCCTGAGAAGGAGCGGAGTGCATCAGCTATGGAGAAGGCACTGAGTGCTTTGAGTTCTTGCCCTGAGAGTTGCTGTGCGGGTATGACTCCTCGCTTGTAGTCTGGCTCACGGGGCGCACGGACGACAACTGTCTCTAGATAGTGCGTCGATACGCTATCTGGAGAGGTGTACTGCTGCCCATATATATAAGGAGTGGCAGCGCAAAGGAGGATGAGAGAGAAGATGAGAGTAGTCATCGAGATAGAGACCTATATATAAAAAGGGTAGGGGCGAACTCCCTAAGAGTCCGCCCCTACGTAGCTGTCTAACGGACAGGTATGGACACTTATCGTGTGCCTCGTTGCTGTCTAGTTATTGCTTTACGAATGCAATGTGAGCAGGTAGCATACCTGTGCGGCCTGTTTGCCACTTGAGCTTGCCATCGGGTGTGTAGCAGTATAGCGTGCCACTAGAGACAAAGTCCTTGGCATCCATAATGTAGATGTCTCCCGAAGCGGGATGGATAGTGAGACCATAGGCGGTCTGAATGTTTGCATCGGTACCGTCTGTGACAAAGCTCTCGGCGAGGGGCTTCGCAGCGTTGATGTCAACCAGTCCGAAGCCTGTCTTCATCTTCTTAGCCTCACTATCCCAGACACTGCTGTAGTAGTAGAGCTTGTCGCCATAGAAAGCCATCTCAGCACAAGGTATATTGAGCGAGTCGAGCTTCGCAACCTTTTGCGTAGCTGGATCGATGTCTATGTAGTAGAGGTTCGAGGGTACGTTGCCATAGTTACCACGCGAGGTGACCCATAGTCTACCGTTGTGGTCCATTCTGAGGCGGTGGAGGTTCATACCAACTTCGATCTTATCCACCTCGGTAAAGCTCTTGAGGTCAATGACCGATACGGTACGCTCATAGTTGGGCTTCATATAGCCACCAGAGTTAGCAACGTATAGTCTTTCGCCCTTGATAACCAACTCATCAGGCTGATAGCCTATGACGACCTGCCCCGTGATAGCGAGCGTGTTGAGGTCAAAACGATAGACAGCTCCACGGACTTGCCCCTGAGCGTCTCGTGTATCTGAGGTGCTGACGTAGCTAGAGACGTAAGCATTGTCACCCTCGAAGCAGATGTAGCGACAGTTAGGAATGTTTACCTGACCGATACGCTTACCGCTCTGAGCGTCGAGGACCTCTACCTTGTTAGAGCTGTTGATGACGGCATAGAGTCTAGAGCCGTAGATTTGTAGATCGTTGCCCGTGTCGCCAAGCTCCTTGACAACATTGGGATTGAGCGTAGCGTAGATGTTTCGTGTGTAGGTGCCACTGACGAGGTTCATATAGTCCAGCGAACTATTGTTTGACTGGAAGTTACCCTCATTAAGTAGGTAGAAGCCTACGACTCCGCCACTGACTTGCTGACTATTAGCAATCTCCTCTGAGTCGGCAGGAACGATAGCATCTGGCTCTTGACAAGAGCTAAAGAGTCCTAGACTGAGGACGCAGAGTAGGAGCAGGTTGCGATATAAGTGATTCATAATATGATTGGATTGAATGGTTTTGATTGACTTTGTTGCAAAGATAGTGAAACGAATCGGTGTAGGCACCTTTTGAGTATACTAGAGACTCCCTGCGAGCGAGCAGACGAGTCGCATAGCATCTGTGAAGGGGCGCAGGAAGAGGTCTCTCTGCTGCCAGAAGTATGCGTACTGCTTCCTATGATCCTGACTCGTGAGTGGGGTGTCACTGACGATGCGTAGGCTGACAAGCGGTGTATGGTATAGATAAGCTGTCTGAGCGATAGCGGCGCTCTCCATATCGACGGCAACGAGGTCGGGATAGTGCTGTGCGAAGGATCTTAGATGCTCGGCATCAGGTATGAATGTATCGCCACAGAGGAGCAACCCCTCGTGAAGCGGTATGCTTAGTTGCTGTGCCGTAGTCTCTATGGCGGTCACCTCTGCGGAGAACTGAGCTGGCAAGCCTTGTACTTGTCCACACTCGTTGCCCTCACCGCACCAGACATCGTGGTAGCGGTAAGCCGTCGAGAGACAGAGGTCGCCGACCTGTGCGCCTGCGTAAAGTCCTCCCGACACACCGACATTGACTAAGAGCTGGGGCTGGTACTGCTCTATGGCTCGCTGCGTGGCAAGAGCTGCATGCACCTTGCCGATGCCTGTCTCAATAAGATGAAAGGTCCACTCAGTGACACGCTCCTTTTCTACTCGTAAGGTGTAGCGGTAGACGGCAAAGGGAGCCTTCTCGACTATGGCGCACTCCACTAGCTCGACAGCAGGAGCTAGAGCATGCAACGCAGACTGTATCGCCATGTGCTCCTTGCCCATAGCGCACAATAAGACCAAAGAATGGGACATACTACTAGAGCTTTCGCTCAGAACTTGATGATCTTGGGCTGGTTGACTGGTGGGGTGGTAGGCTCTGTCCCTTCCCTAGTTGGATCGATGTTGGGAAGCTCCTCTACGTCTGCACTTGGCATCCTCGTAGGTGTGGAGCGCTGAGCAACCTTTGACGTGTCAAGCGTCTGAGACATAGCAGGCGTTTGGTTGCCGTACTTGTATTTGGCACGTCGCTCCTCGACCTCTGAGTAGCTGTGGTTCTTAGCGGGCTCCTCGTCGAGGTAGTCTATCAAGTCGTCACGATCTAGCTCATCATCGGTCAGCACGATAGGCACAAAGGTAGGCAGGGAGCTACGTGGCTCCAGGTCAAACTCAGAGTAGTACTGGTTGAGTAGCTTGTTTTGCTCCTTCTCGATCTCCGTCTGGCGCACATAGTCCTCTACGTCCATAGCAGTCATAGGCATATGCGCCTCCTTTTGGAAGCCCGATGCGATGATGACAACCATCACTTTGTTGCCCAGCTCTTCGTTGAAAGCGTGTCCCGACTTATTGTTCTGCAGATTACGGATGGAGGAGGTGAGCTTTTTAATCTCGTCCATCTCGTCTGTTGTCAATGCGTCAGACGGATCGTAGAAGATAGCCAGCTGAAGCCTTGTGGCTGTCGTGATGTCGTCATTGTTGAGTAGTGGAGAGCGGAGAGCCGAGTCGATAGCTTTGCTCACACGGTCGGTTCCCTCGCCGTAGCCAATGCTAATATGTGCGATGCCTCCGTCCTTGAGCGTGGTACGCACATCGGCAAAGTCTTGATTCATCTCCATCTCGTTGGTGATGACCATCGTAATGGCTCGTACCGCATTGGCAAGGATCTCGTTTGCCTTGTTAAGAGACTCGTTCCAAGGTAGCTCTCCGTAGACTTGGTTGATATTTTCGTTGGCAATGATAACCAGCGAGTCAACCTCTTGTCGCATACGCTCGGCACCTTGTGCCGCTTTGATCATACGTTGTCTCTCCTCACGGACGAAAGGCATGAAGATAAAGCCGACCGTGAGCAACCCCATATCACGTGCTATCTTCGCAATGACAGGCGCAGCTCCAGTACCCGTGCCACCACCCATACCAGCGCAGATGAAGACCATCTGCGTCTCGTTGTCGTCTAGGAGGGAGTGGATAAGCTCTTGGTCTTCTAAGGCGGCCTCTTCGCCGACCTCAATCTTACTTCCAGCGCCTAGTCCTTGGGTTAGCTTCTGCCCGATGACGGCTACATCTTTTAGTCCGCTCTTGGCGAGGTCTTGCTCATCTGTGTTGAGGAGCAGATAGGATACCCCTTGGAGTCCAGAGGCGTGAATGTGCTTGACGGCATTGCCTCCAGCGCCACCTACACCGATCACCTTGATGAGCTTTCTCTGAGCGACCGCTTTATTGTATTTGAAGTTGACGAGCTTGTCTGCGTTATCCATTTGTCGAAAGAGGTAAGAGGTTAGATAAATTGAGGGTGATAGGGGAGGACTAGTCGATGTCGTCGTTGGTCAGTACGTCCTTAATCTTGGAGAACCAGTTGAAGGACTTCTTGCGCTTGGCACTCTTAGGCTCCCGCTTTGTAGCCTTATGTGGCTGGTCTATATCGGGAAGGTCAAAGAGCGATGTCTGAGCCTGTTGCTGCGAGCGTTGCTCTGGAGCTTCTTGATGTGTAGCGGTGCTAGTCGTCTCTTCGGGAGCTTCTAGCGGAGTATCAGCTTGTACAGCTGTGGGGTGAGCCTGTGCGGTGACCTTGCTTGACGGAGAGACTGTCGTCTGAGGCATATCAATAGGTCCGACGCAGTTGACCTCAGCGCGATAGATAAGCCCTGCGCAGCCAGCGTAGTCTACGTCGCTAGAGAGGGGGGTGTCATCTTTGTACACCTTATCGTTGAACTCCCGAGCTAATGAGACAAACTTGCTCTCGTTCTGTAGGTAGTTTATGAAGCCTCGCATGAGAGCTCCTTGCCCAGCTAGGACAATGCCTGACCCTAGTCTCGCTCCCGCCTCAAAGTCACGAATGACTCGAAACACGTTGGCGGTAATCTCCTTCATACGAGCCGTCACAAGGCTGTTGATGTCACGCATCTTGATCTCTCGCTCACGAGTGCCGTCTGGAGAGCTAAGCGTGATAGACTCATCATCGTATGCATCGGTAAAGGGGTGTGCCTCCTCGAGCTTGATCTTCTCTGCTTCGGGATAGGTGATATGGAGAGACATCAAGTCGTTGGTTATGTTTTTCGAACCAAAGGGGATGACCCGTAGACACTTCAGCGTGTCGTTTTTGTAAATAGCGACAGAGGAAGTGCCCGCACCAATGTTGACTAGAGCTACACCGAGCGTCTTAGCATCGGGATAGAGGAGTACATCCGCCTCACAGCATGGCGAGGGGAGTATCGCCTCTAGCTCGAGCCCTAGACGATCCTCGATAGCCATGCGGATGAAGTTGACATTGCTAGAGCGAGTCGTGATCAAGTTGAAGTGGATCGAAAACTCCGTACAGAGGAGTCCCTTGATATTCCGCTCCACACGTCCATCGACGAGACAGTAAGGGTCAGAGACATCCAGTACCTCGTGGGCGTTGAGTCGGTAGTTCTTGACTCGCTCATTGATTAGGTTAATATGGTAGTCGCTGATCTCCTCTCCGTCGGAGTTATCCATCTTATGATTGATCTTGTAAGATCGTGACATAAGAGACTTACCTCCGAAGCCTACGTAGACCTTTTTGATCTCTGAGTGCTGGTCTGGGAGTTGCTCGTTGAGACGATCTATAAGTACCTTGAGCTTATTGTGTAGCTCCTCCATATTGTTGACAACCCCCTTGCGGATTGCGTTGCTCGTGGGCACCTCGGCTATGGCGATAGGGAGGACTTTGCCCTCCTTCTTAGTACCTACCATACCCCGTATGGTAGCACTACCTAAGTCTATGGCAGTGTAGAGATCTTCGTTATATGACATTAGAGTGCGTTAAGCGTGTACGTTTAATATGTTAAGGCAGATTCGAGAGACTTTATCAAGGTCTTTGTAAAGCTCCCTCCTCTGACGGGACGGTTACTATTTGGTCTTTGTACTCCAAATGTACAGAAATAAAGCTATTCCAGCCAAATATGGGGATTACCTGCTCTACGAAGAGCCTTAGATTATCCAGTTTCTCTTCCCAGTTAGGTGTAGTCCCTAGGATTATCTCCGTATTGCAGGCGCGAGGTGTGGCGATGACTCCTCGTAGTGGATCTACATAGATATGTATGAATAGATCTCGCCAAAGCGGGTCCGAGAGGATCAGCTGCATCAGCGGGTAAAGCTCGTGCGCTGCATCATCTACAGATATGCTACCACTGACTGGCAGGAAGGTCGTGTAGTAGTCCTCGCTACGCTCTATAGGCACCACCGTCTGATCCTTGCAGACGAAGTAGTTGCCCTGTGGCGTAAGGAGCGTAAAGAGTGGCTCACGCTGTAGCATAGATACGTGTAGCTCACCCCCGGGAGTGGTGTAGAGATCTATATGGCTAAAGAGACCGTTGCGTATCAGTTGCGACTCGATAGCCATCGTAGAGAGTGAGTCTACCGACTGACCTATAGGGCGAAAGCCTAGAGCCTTCAGCTCGTTTACCAGATCACGCTCAGGCATCAATGGGTGCTCGCCCTCGTATCTGATGTCCCCCTTCACATCGACGATATGTACTGGCGCCGTCTGTGGTGATGAGATCGCCATGAAGCAGAGTAGTCCCACGAGGAGACAAGCTAAGGTGAGATATAGGTAGCGCATACCTTATTATTATAGTGTAGCTAGATAATCTCTGATCGGGAGGACCAACTTGTCAATGTCTCCCGCCCCGACCGTGACCACCACTCGTGGCAGCTCTATCCGTCGCAGTAGGGGGAGTAGCTCTTCCTTGGTACATAGCCAGCGGTGTGGCGCTGTCAACTCCTTATATATAAGCTCAGATGTGACGCCAGGCATAGGCTCCTCACGGGCTGGGTAAATGTCTAGCACGATCACCTGATCCACGTGCGAGAGGCTCTCGGCAAAGTCCTTATAGAAGTCTGCCGTACGCGAGTAGAGGTGTGGCTGAAAGATAGCCAGCACATCTTCCGAGCCGTAGATCTCCTTGATCGAGCGAATGGAGCTGTCTAGCTCTACAGGGTGATGCGCATAGTCATCGATGAGTAGATGACGATCAGTCTGCAGTACCAGCTCGAATCGCCGCTTGGTGCCTCGGAAGCTCTCCACACCTCGTACGATGTCCGCTGGAGCGACTCCATTAAGGTAAGCGATGGTCATAGCAGCTGTAGCATTCTCTAGATTAGTACGTACAGGCACTCCGAGACGCACCTGCTCTAGATGAAGCCCCGCCTCTGGGTAGTGCCAGTCGAAGCAGATCGTACCATCACCGACCGTCACATGGTCGTAGTAAGCATCCGCTTTCGAGGCATTGCCATAGGTCAATGTGCGTACGCCTTCTGCGAGGTTTGGCTTGATCGGAAGCCCTTCCTTCATCAGTAGCGTACCACCTGGCTCTATCTGACTGCAAAACTGCTCAAAGCCTGCCAGGTACCCCGCATAGTCTCCGTAGATGTCTAGGTGATCCGCATCGGTAGAGGTCACTATAGCCATATAGGGGTTCAGATGCAGGAACGAACGGTCATACTCGTCAGCCTCTACCACCAGTAGGTCGGAGTGGTCTGAGTAGATAAAGTTAGAACCTGTATCTACAGCCAGTCCACCGATGAATGCGGTACACCCCACCTCCTTGGCACCATCTAGGATATGCGCTAGCATATTGGTCGTAGTGGTCTTACCATGCGAACCGGCAACAGCTAGTGTACGATAGCTCTCGGCTATAACACCCAGCGCCTCAGCACGCTTCAAGACACGGAAGTGATGACTGCGCAGATAGCACAGCTCAGGGTGGTCGTGCGGTATAGCTGGCGTATAGATGACTAGGGTATTCTCAGGAGTCATCGGAGCTGTCTCCAGCCACGCTGCATCGCTGTCGTAGTGTATAGCAATGCCTAGCTGCTCCAGCTCGTCCGTATACATATTGTGTGAGCGGTCGTAGCCCGACACGTTGCACCCCTTGAGATGATAGTAACGTGCTAGAGCACTCATACCAGCACCTCCAATACCTATAAGATAAACGTAACTCATGCGTTAGAAAAAGGTCTTTGCAAAGTAATATGAGAGACTACCACAGCAACTCCATCTGATCCACAATGCGCTCCACCGCTTGCGGTGTAGCGAGATCACGGAGCGCAACCTTCATCTCATCTCTTCGCATCTCGTCTTTGAGTAGCTCAGTGATGGTGAGTCCCATCTGACCTACCGCTTCGCTGTCGGGAAGAAGGATTGCAGCACCACGAGTGGAGAGCGCACGTGCGTTTTTTGTCTGATGATCCTCAGCCACATTGGGCGAGGGGATCAGTATAGCAGGTAGCTCCGAGAGACAAAGCTCCGAGACGCTCAGCGCACCCGCACGAGACACCGCTACATCTGCCAAGCTGTAAGCTAGATCCATACGCTCTACGTATGCAGATACATAAGCTCGCTTGCTGATCTCATACTCCTTGATCAGCTCTTGTGCTTCATGCTCATAGCTCCGTCCCGTCTGCCAGATCAATTGATAGCCTAGCTTGCTCCACTCAGGTAGCGCAGCCACGACCGACTCATTGATCGTCCTAGCTCCGAGACTACCGCCCATAACTAGGATCGTACGCGAGAGCGAAGAGGGGAGTGCAAAGTAGGCGCAAGCCTCCTCACGGGTCGTGTGGTTGTACTCGATAGCGTGACGTACTGGATTGCCCGTTAGGATGATCCGATCACTCGGGAAGAAGCGCTCCATACCTGGGTAAGCGACACAGATACACTTCGCCTCACGAGCTAGGAGCTTATTGGTCACGCCAGCATAGCTGTTTTGCTCCTGCAGGAGTGTAGGGATACCGCTACGCTGTGCCTCCTTGAGCGTAGGGGCACTCGCATAGCCTCCCACACCGACCGCTAGATCGGGGTGAAACTCTGTCAAAGTCTTGCGAACCATCAGGCGGCTCTTGATAAGAGAGCGTAGCACCTTAAAGTTGCGCCAGAGACGCTTACGATCCATCCCCATAACAGGCAATCCCACGATCTCATAACCAGCAGCGGGAACACGCTCCATCTCCATACGTCCCAAGGCTCCCACGAAGAGTATCTGACTCTCGGGATAGCGCCGACGCACCTCGTCGGCAATAGCTAGGGCGGGGTTGATGTGTCCACCCGTACCGCCTCCACTGATGATCACTCTAGGTTTGTTTGGCTCTTGCATAGCACGATGAGATCGATAAAAGTCTACTGAAATAAAAAAGGGTCTGTCGCAGTCAGCTCCACATAGCCCGACTGCAATCGCTTACAAATGTACGAAAAAGCACACAACTGCCCACCTTCATTGGCTCTTACTGTTGGCTCTTGGTGACTGGCTAGCTAATGGCTAACAGCCAATCCCCTATATCCACGTAAGCAATTCGAATTCTCCACGGAGCTATTTATTATTCTCCACGTGGAGGCGAATCATTTCCTCCGAAGTTTCATTTCATTCCTCCGAAGTTTTGTTTCTCGCCCACGTGGAGAATTTTGCACGCCCACGTGGGGATCTGCGATTTCCTACAGGGATATTGCCTATTAGCCTGACAGTCGCCAACAGTCAAAGGCTATCCTTTGTCACGTGCGTGAAGTGTGGATATGAAAAAGCCCCCACTGCGTATCACGCTGTGAGGGCTTGCAGTCGGCTTGCGACTTGTCAAAGTAAAGCAAGCACTTGCTTCATCCTATGCTCCTAGAGGCTTGACTATCTCTACTCTCAGTCCTAGGGCTGATATGATGCGGTAGAAGAGACCTACGCTAGGCTCCACAGCACCAGTCTCTAGCTTAGATATATACGACTTAGAGGTGCCGACACGCTCTGCTAGCTCAGCCTGCGTTAGTCCCACCTCCTTTCTAGCCTCTAGGAGTATCTGAGATGCGTAGAATGCTCGTGCCTCCTCCTCAAAGGCATTGCGACTATCCGTCCCCTCAGCCCCATAACGGCTGTCAAGGATGGTGTCATAGTCCTCGATCTTGTGATTGTTTGTCTGCATAATACATCTCTTTAATCTTTAGTGCCCTGTCGATCTCCTTGCGAGGGGTCTTCTGCGTCTTCTTCTGAAAGCCATTGAGCAGTATCACGATATCTCCCTCGTCAAAGATGAAGAACAGACGATATATATTCCCCTTGACGCTGATCCTAAGCTCGAAAAGCCCGTCTCTTATCATCTTGACAAATCTACTAGACAGTCGCTCTTCGCTCTTGAGGAGCTGTAGTAGGTAGTCTATCTTACGCAGTACCTCCTTGTCTAGCGTCTTAGCAAAAGCTTGGAAATAGCCTCCATAGGTCTTAATCTGCCTGTTCATACGGCAAAGGTATATAAAGTTTCCATATATAGCAACTATTCCTGAGTAACTTTGGGCGCCGCACATTCCAGGGTCAAGGGCTAATACCTATTTTGAGGTGCTGGGGGAGAAAGCCTCACTCAAAATAGGAACTAGCCGAATCAACTGAACAATAGACTCGAAAAACTAGGTTATAAAACTCCCTATGAGTTTTTTTCTACGGTTTGTAACCGTGTTGCACTTGACACTGGAATGTGCGCCGCGCAAAAAACTAGGCTATAAAACTCCCTATGAAGTTTTTTCCCTACGTTTGTAACTGTGTTGCACTTGACACTGGAATGTGCGATGTTGTATTATTGGTTGTTAGTTTGTACCTTTGTTGTGTCTGAAAACGAATACATTATGAATAAGATAGACCCCTCCGTATTAGAGAGACTAAAGCCTATTGCGATACCAAACGGCTGGGACATTGTAAGGCGTGTTGGAGTTTTAACGAACAAAACAGTTTACCAGCTCAGCAACAGCTCCATACCCGCTGGAGCAAAAGTCGGGTACCCTCATCTTTTCTTTGCCGATGGAGTTCAGTTGTCTTATGAGCAGGTTCGCTTAGTGATCAAACAAGATCTATTTCAAAGTGGAGGAGATGGACTCCAAAAGATTACTTCTTAGTAGTAGCCTATCTACACGCAACAGTTGAATCTTTGACCCACTCATCATATCACTTACAACTTCTTCTAGAGATAAGAATGTGTTTTTTTGCGGATCGTAGATAACTAATCCGTTGGCAGTCCTCTCTGCCGTAACAACATGTCCTAACTCTTTTGAAATGTCCCAGCCTATGTGGTAGCGACTACCGATTGGCTGGGTTTGCTTTTCTATAGCTTTCACAATAATATCGTCTGGCTCTCCGTCTATCAAAGCTGAGAATTCGGGCGTTTTCCCCTTGGCTGTCATCCAGATGCTACGAGTGTCCTCTGATAGTAGCTTTGATATGCTTCCGTCTCGTGCATCGTACTTTAAGGTGGATATGTCATACCCTCTGAGTCTCATCTCGTGTACTACTACGCAGGAGGCACAGTTCTCAGTGTCTCGTGAGATGTTAGATTGTCCGTTGTCTGCTTCATCAAAAGACATCACCTTTCCACGCTTATAGCCCGTAGCCTTATTTATCTCTTCAAAGTTCTTCATTTGAGCCTCAGAGAAGTTGTCTAGTGTCTTGTGGTCGGCTAGTGCTGTCTGCGCTTCTTTTGTCGCTTTGCGCCCGAGCTTGTTGCCGTATGTGCCTAGCTTTTGAGCTTCTATAGGCAGATTCTTGAATGTCGTGGTGAGGGTGCCGTCCTTGCCTACCTTGTAGTTGTCACGGACGAAGTAGGGGAGCGTGCCTGCTTTGCTGGCTCGCTGGATGCGGTCGCTGTTGTTGGCGAGGTGGTCTGTGAAGTTCTTCGGAGGGGCGGTCACTTGTCCCGTGGGGGCTGGGGGCTGTTTGCCGTTGGCTATTAGCTCTTGGCGGGCTTGGAAGCTGTCGATGTCCTCCATAATCGGTACTGCGTGGCATCGGCAGTGGGGGTGCCAGCCGACGAACTCGAACTCCTTGGGGTACTTGCCCGCTAGCTCCTCGCAAATGGGGCAGACGTTGGGGTTAGTCCCCGAGACCTGCACCTCGTAGCCGAG
>URDQ01000057.1 GCA_900546675.1 uncultured Porphyromonas sp.
ACGTAGGCGCAAAACGATTCCTCCGAAGTTTCATTTGATTCCTCCGAAGTTTCATATCGCGCCCACGTGGAGAAAACTTTATATCCACGTGGCGATTTAAGATTTTCCACGTGGAGATTGTTGTTTTCTGAAGCTCATCCTATCTTTTTCTGCTTTATAAGTGAAGATATATCGTGTTTCCCCGATAGGAGTCATTAGGGATTCGTTTTTTTTGTAATATTGCACCGAGAAAGAAAAGAACCAAAACAAAATAGTAATCGTCAAATGGAACGTCTATTATCAACCCTTATCCGCAAAGCCCTCCTAGTGACGGCCCTACTGCTTATTGCACTAACAGCTTCGGCGCAGACATCTCCTTGTCAGATCAGTGGCGTCGTTATGGACTCCGTACGTCACGAGGCGATAGCCTACGCTACGATTGAGTACAAACTACTAGACGAGCAGTTGACAGGCGGAGCTGTGAGCAATGAGCAGGGACACTTCCAGATGGCACTACCCCATACGGGTAGCTACCAGCTAACGATTAGGTCGGTTGGCTTTCTGACTAAAGAGATGCGGGTCACGGCGCAGGCGGGACAGAACAGTCTAGACACGATCTACCTAGCACCCGATGCTCAGACTCTAGACGAGGTGCAGGTGGTGGCGCGACGCAAGCTCATCAAACTCTCTCCCAAAGGCTTGACCTATGATATGAAAAACGACGTCTTGGCTCAGACGGACAATCTCCTCTTTGCTCTGCGCAAGGTGCCCCTCGTCACTGTAGATGGAGAGGGAAATATACGTGTCAAGGGGTCGTCAAACTTCTCCGTCTACATAAACGGCTCGCCCTCTCGTGTTGCCTCGATGAACCCCACGGAGGTCTTGCGAGGCATCCCCGCCAGTAGCGTCAAGGGTATAGAGGTGATCACACAGGTAGATGCTCGCTACGACGCCTCTGCTGGAGATGCTATCATCAATATCATCACTGAGAGCAAGAGCCTAGATGGGTACAGCGGCCTAGTCTCTCTGATGGGCTCTACAATCCCCAATATCAATGGCACCTCAAGTCTGACTCTCACTAAGGGTAAGCTTAGCGTAGCGCTCAACTACAACTATGACTATACGCGTCATAAGGATCAGCCTGTGGATGTGTCTAGACGTACATTCCAAGGGGATAAGACGACCAGCCTCTTCAAGTCCTCCGAGGTAGCTGGTAGTAACAATGATGGTGTCTTCCAAAACCATGTCGGTAGCTTGATGGGAGAGTACGCCATAGATAGCCTGAATAGCCTCTATGCTGATGGGCACCTCTTCGTCTCATCGGTCTACACCACAGGGCTGTCTCAGCAGACTTTCGATCGTCCTAATGAGCCTACACGATATGCCACGTCGCTCAATCAGATGCGCTTGACCTCTGGCTCTGTAGAGGGTAACCTTATTTATCGCAATCTCTATGCTGCGGACAAGCAGCCCCGCTTCTCGATAGGTTATCGCTACGCTTACAACCCAGACCAGAGGTACAAGGAGTGGACTGAGCGTCAGTACCGAGATGGCTTCACCAGCTGGGAGAGTTCTCTCTATGATGAGACACGACGTATGGAGCGTTCACGCGGAGGTCTGAGCGAGCATGCTCTACAGAGCGACTATCAGTTTATCTGGAGCGGAGGACACGCTCTGCAGGTAGGTGTCAAGGAGGTGCTACGACTGGGTAGCTCTCGCCCTGAGTACCATCTTTGGAACGAAGGCAAGGGCGACTGGCAAGAGGTGAATAACCCGCTCTACCGTCAGGGAGACATGAGTCAGCTGCAGAGCCTTACGTCAGCTTATGCCAACTACGCTTGGCAGGGTGAACGCTTCAGTCTCTCTGCTGGGGCACGAGGCACGCTGGTCTATGACAAGATAACTTTCTCGCAAAACAGTGAGGGAGACTTTCACAAGACAGGCGTAGACCTGATCCCTACGGCTACGCTCTCCTATATGCTGACTGAGCGCCAGCAACTTTCCCTCTCTTACAAGATGAACCCTATCCGTCCTTCCATCTGGCGTCTCAATCCCTATCGAAGTCAGATGACAACCTACGACATCTCTTTTGGCAATCCTTACTTGCAGTCGGAGCTACATCACAATGTAGACCTCTCCTATACATTCTTTTCGAACCAACTCTACCTCAGTCTAACGACGGGCTATGAGCAAACCAACAATGCGATTATGCCCGTAAGGTATAGAGACCCCAAGAGTCCAGAGATACTGTATCATACCTTTGCTAATGCTGGCTTGCACCGTGTGCCGAACGCTTCGCTTTGGTTAAACTGGCGTCCTATCATGCCCCTCTCGCTTACGTTCTTTGGAAGTTCTAGGTATCACCTCTTCGACTATCCTATCGAAGGACTCTCTCAGCGGAACTGGGAGCATATGCTCTCCGCCAATGTGGATGTCACGCTCCCCAAGTCGTGGTACCTAGGAGCTTCGTGGTACTACTATGCCAATCCGCCGACACTCCGCACGACCTACTCATACAACCACGGGTACAGCTTCTACCTGAAGAAGAGCTTCTGGGACGACAAGCTGGATCTAACCTTGACGGCTCAGCACCCCTTCTCGCAATACATGCGCTTCGAGACGAGACAGTGGGGCGACGACTTCGAGTATAACCAAAGGAATATGATCCAAGCGCGTGCTATCGGTCTAAAGATCACGTACAACTTCAACTCGGGCAAGAGCCGCAAGGTGACGCGCAACGAGTCTCTCGCCACCTCCGACCTAGACCAGAGGACTGGTGTGCAGTAGCCTAGACTCCGCAACTCTCACGAGTAGCCCGATGTAGGGACACTATCCGTGCGTCCCTGCATCGGGCTATACGACTTTGTGGATGGAAGAGTGGGAGTAGAGCTTTGGGGGCTATTTTGTATCTTTGCCTATCATAATTACTGCCGATTCCTATTCTACTTATTAATCCATAATGAAAAAGGTACGACTACATCGCGAGGGGGTGGGGCTCCTCATCTCATTCTTTCTCATACTGACGTTGGCTTGCTGGGCAACCTTTGTCTTTGTACCCTTTAAGGGGATATTTATCTTGACCCTACTGGTGTCGCTTACGGTGATGGGGCTAGCGCTAAACTTCTTTCGTTTCCCTAGGCGTAGCAACAGCGAGGCGGCCAATAGACGTCTCATCGTAGCGCCGGCCGATGGCAAGGTGGTGGTTATGGAGGAGGTCGAGGAGCCTGAGCTACTGGGACGCCGCTGTCTCAAGCTCTCGATCTTTATGTCGCTCTACAATGTGCACGCTAACTGGGTCGCCTGCAATGGCACGATCACCTATGTGGAGCATCAGAGCGGTGCTTACTACAAGGCTTTTCTCCCTAAGAGTAGTGTGCTCAATGAGCGGTCGGCGGTGATCATTCGTACGGATGGTGGTCATGAGGTGCTAGAGCGTCAGATCGCTGGTGCTGTGGCACGTCGTATCGCTACCTACCCGAAGGTGGGTGACGAGGTGACGGTCGAGGACTTCCTTGGCTTCATCAAGTTTGGCTCACGCATCGACCTTTACCTGCCACTGGGTACGGAGATAGCGATCCAGATAGGCGATGAAGTGGTGGGCGGTGAGACTACGCTGGGCTATCTGCCCCAATAGGCACGCTTCTTGCTGTATGATGATCAAAACAACGCTGTGATGAAGATCAGACAATTTATCCCCAATCTCCTAACGCTGTGCAACCTCCTCTCGGGTGCAGCAGCGATCATCTCGATCCTATACTATAAGGAGTACCAGATGGGTGCCATCTGGATTGCGGTGGGTGCTCTCTTTGACCTGCTCGATGGTATGGTGGCGCGTCTCCTGCATGCGACCTCTCCGATAGGGGCTGACCTAGACTCGCTCTCAGATGTGGTCACCTTTGGCTTAGCACCAGCACTACTAGCTCTCTGCACGATGGAGGGGAGACTACTGGCGAGTGGCTATACGGAGTCTACGGCTCTGATGATGTCGCTACCTTTTCTCCTGATCCTACCTTTTGCAGCCTACCGCTTGGCACTCTTTAATAATGATACGGGGTCGAGCAATTACTTTCGTGGGCTACCGGTGCCCGCCTCTGCGCTCTTGTGGATCGGCATCTCGCTCTCCACTTGTGCCTGTGCGGTGGATACGCTTTCGCTAGTGACTAGCTACGGATTGCTAATTCTCTCTTGCATCCTGATGGTGAGCCGTATACCGATGCTCTCGCTGAAGCATCTAAGCGCACAGATGAAAGCGCCTCACGGTACGATCATTCTCATCGCATGGTGCGCTATCCTAGTTCCTGCGGGCTGTCTCTATATATGGCTAGGCTCTGTAGCGAGTACCCTGCGCCTAGTGATGATGCTCTACATCCTCGTCTCGCTGATCATCGGTCAGCAGATCAAGAGCAATTCGGACGCTATCGATGCTACGACTCAACAATAACCCCTTAATCTAACTCCGATATGGAATTCATACTTGGTCTGATCATCGTCTTAGTAGTTACGTACCTGCTTATTAGATACTTTGCGCCTCGCATATTACAGTGGATGGTGAAGCGCTACATACAGCAGGCTGATCCGCACGTTAAGTCACGAAAAGCACCACGCAAAGGGTGGCACTCAGCCACTTCACAGCAAAGCTCTGCGAAGAGCCAGCCACAGCAGGGCAAGCTCGATATGAAGGATATAGCGAAGAAGAAGTTTGAGAAGGATCAAGGGGAGTACGTAGACTTTGAGGAGGAGTAAGAGGAGACTGTTGACTTTTGCAACAGTCTCAAGAGGGTGCGCAAACAAAAAGAGACTGCCACGGTAAGGTGACAGTCTCGTCAATGGGTTGCTTTAGTAGCGGACTAAATGTCTTAGTAGGGAGACTGTTGCATAAAGGCGAATCGCTGTGTTGCTTTCGGGATTCGGCTTCGGTCACATACGGAGGTATGCTCCCTTCAGACCTCACCCTCAGCGCCTTGCGCTTCATCCTTTCTGCAAAGTCATAACAATCTTGCTTGCAAGATTGTGAGACTGTTGACTTTTGCAACAGTCTTAAAAGGGGAAGTCTCTCTCCTCGTCGTCAGAGGTCATCGGGTTGAAGTCTGAGGCTCCAGCGTTAAACGACTGATCGAAGGGGTGGGGCGCACTGCCTGCAGAAGAGCCGCTAGGCGCCAATGTCGCAGCAGAGCGAGCTTTACCGCCATTGATCTGAGAGGTGTAGTGCATGTTAGCCTCCTCGAGTGCGTAGAACTTAGCAAACTCTCCACGAAATCCGATCCGCACATCGCCGATCGGTCCGTTACGGTGCTTGGCAATGATGAAGTAACCGATACCCTTCGTATCTCCATAGTCATCCTGCATAATGCCATAGACCTCGGGTCTGTGTAGGAAGCAAACCATATCGGCGTCCTGCTCGATAGCTCCTGACTCACGCAGGTCGGAGAGCTGTGGCACCTTACTATTTGTACCGCTATCGTTCTTGCGTCGCTCGACATCTCGGTTGAGCTGTGAGAGGGCGATGATGGGTATGTCAAGCTCCTTGGCAAGCATCTTGAGCGAGCGGGAGATGATACTGACCTCTTGCTCACGGTTGTCAAAGTTCATACCACTAGCGTTCATGAGCTGGAGGTAGTCGATGATGATGATCTTGATGTCATGCTCCCTCACGAGACGGCGCACCTTAGTACGTAGCTCGAAGACGGAGAGACTGGGCGTATCGTCAATGTAGAGCGGCGTATTCTCCAATACGCTGATACGTTCGTCAAGTTGCGTCCACTCAAAGTTCTCGAGCTGACCGCTTTTGAGCTTTTCGCCAGGGAGCTCACAGACGTTACTGATAAGACGCTTGACCAGCTGTACGCTACTCATCTCAAGGTTAAAGAGGGCAACGGGTATCTTATTGTCCACAGCGATGTACTTTGCCATCGATAAGACGAAGGCTGTCTTACCGATAGCGGGGCGCGCAGCGATGATGATGAGGTCTGACTTTTGCCAGCCTGCTGTCATCGCATCGATGCCGTCAAAGCCTGAGGAGATACCGCTGATACCCTCGGCACTATTGGCCGCTGCCTTGATGTCGTCGATAGCAATCTTGAGAACGCTATCAATAGGCTGTACATCTTTGCGAAGATGCTTCTGCGATAGTGCGAAGAGTGTTCCCTCGGCGGTCTCCATCTGATCCTCGATGTCGATGGTATCTTCGTAAGCTGCAGTGAGTACCTCGGTAGAGAACTTGATGAGATTGCGACTCAGTGCTTTCTGCGCCACAATCATAGCGTGGTACTCTAGGTTGCCCGCACTGATGACTCGGTTGCTTAGGTCGACGAGAAAGGGCATCCCCCCAACCTGATCCAGCTTGCCCTCACGCTGTAGTCTCTGACTGACAGTGTGCAGGTCTATGGGTTGCTCCTCCAGACTAAGGTCTCGCATGACCTCGAAGATGGTCTGGTGCGCATTGACGTAGAAGCTCTCAGGCTCTAGGATCGTGCTAATCTCGGAGAAGGCTTCCTTCTCTAGTAGTATGGCGCCTAGTACCGCCTCCTCTATGTCTGTGGCTTGAGGTGGTACACGTCCCTCGGTCGTGCGATCGAGCGAGGCTTGTGGCTTGCGGAGCTGCTTTTGTTGTGTCGTCTTTAGGGGGGGCATAGGTTAGTTCGTTTGGCTAGGTGAATTGTTACGTACAGGGGACAAGCGGGTAGCCTAGACGAGGAGCCTAGGCTGTGGTGATGAAAGAAACTGTAATAGTGGCTTTAGTCGAGCTTGAGGACAGCGAGGAAGGCTTTCTGCGGGATCTCTACGTTGCCGATCTGCTTCATGCGCTTCTTACCCTCTTTCTGCTTCTCTAGTAGCTTACGCTTACGGCTGATATCACCGCCGTAGCACTTGGCAGTCACATCTTTGCGCACCGCCTTGACGGTCTCACGGGCAATGATCTTAGCACCGATGGCGGCCTGGATAGCTATGTCAAACTGCTGGCGTGGAATGAGCTCTTTGAGCTTCTCGCACATACGACGACCGAAGGGGACACTATTGTCAAAGTGTGTCAGCGTCGAGAGTGCGTCGACTGGCTCTCCATTGAGGAGGATGTCTAGCTTGACCAACTTAGAGGGGCGGAAGTCACTCAGATGATAGTCAAAGGAAGCGTAGCCACGTGAGATGCTCTTGAGCTTGTCATAGAAGTCAATGACGATCTCACCGAGAGGCAGGTCGAAGTAGATCTCGACACGATTACCACTGATGTACTCCTGCTTGATGAGAATGCCACGCTTGTCGAGGCAGAGCGTCATAATAGGACCGATGTAGGCGGTATCTGTGATGATCGTGGCTCGTATGTACGGCTCCTCGATATGATCGATTTGCATCACATCGGGCAGACCTGACGGGTTGTGCACCTCGGTCACGCCACCCTTCTTGTCGTAAACGAGGTAGGAGACGTTGGGAACGGTCGTGATGACGTTCATATTGAACTCTCGGTCGAGACGCTCCTGAATGATCTCCATATGGAGCAGACCAAGGAACCCACAGCGGAAGCCGAAGCCTAGTGCTGCCGAGCTCTCAGGCGTAAAGGTGAGCGAAGCATCATTGAGTTGTAGCTTCTCGAGCGAAGCACGCAGATCCTCAAAGTCTTCCGTGTCAATGGGGTAGACACCGGCGAAGACCATCGGCTTGACCTCCTCAAAGCCTGCGATAGCCTCTGAGGCGGGTCGCTGTATGTGCGTGATCGTATCACCTACCTTGACCTCTTTGCTGGTCTTGATACCAGAGATGATGTAGCCCACGTCGCCTGTGTTGACCCGATCTCTCGGCACCATATCGAGCTTGAGCACGCCCACCTCATCGGCGTCGTACTCCATGCCCGTATTGATAAACTTGACCTTGTCGCCCTTGGATATAGAGCCATTGACAATCTTATAGTAGGCAATGATCCCACGGAAGGGGTTAAAAACCGAGTCAAAGATGAGCGCTTGTAGCGGAGCTTCTGGGTCGCCCACAGGGGCTGGCACACGCTCTACGATGGCATCTAGGATCTCGTTGACACCTTGTCCCGTCTTACCACTGGCAAAGAGCACTTCGTCTGGATCTATTCCCAGTAGGCTGACAATTTGATCCTGCACCTCTTCAGGAGAAGCGCCAGGCAGGTCGATTTTGTTGACTACTGGTATGATCGTCAAGTCGTGCTCGATCGCCATGTAGAGGTTGCTGATGGTCTGCGCCTGTATCCCTTGCGAAGCGTCCACGATGAGCAGTGCTCCCTCACATGCAGCTATGGAGCGAGACACCTCATAGCTGAAGTCGACGTGTCCTGGCGTGTCAATCAGGTTGAGCGTGTACTCTACGTCATCCTTAGTATAGGACATCTGTATGGCATGGCTTTTGATAGTGATACCACGCTCACGCTCTAGATCCATATTGTCGAGAACTTGATCCTGCAGATCTTTCTTTTGGACGGTATCTGTGTACTCCAAAAGGCGATCAGCGAGGGTACTCTTGCCGTGATCAATGTGAGCTATGATACAAAAGTTACGTATGTGCTGCATGTGCTAAAGGGATTCGTGCGCTAAGTGGAAAGGCAACAGTGCTACAGTCTATCTGCTGTAAGAAAGGAAAATAAAAGGCTATGCGAAGCTACGGAGAGGATAGAGGAGCCGATTACTCCTCCTCGTCCTCCATATTGGTGAAGACGTTTTGCACATCTTCATCCTCTTCGAGTCTCTCGATGAGCTTGTTGAGCTCTTCGCGCTCCTCTGCTGTGACAGGACGTGTGTCTTTGGGTACACGGATGAACTCGACCGAGCTAATCTCAAATCCTAGCTCCTCGAGTTTGGCTTGGAGTGCGCCGTTTTGAGAGAATTCTCCCTCGATGACCCACTCATCTTCTTCTTGCTCTAGATCCTCTACACCATAGTCTATCAAGTCTAGGATTAGCTCCTCTTGGTCTATCTCCTCCTTGGGCTGGACGTGGAAGACGCATCGGTGATCAAAGAGAAACTCCAAGCTACCAGTCGTACCGAGGTTGCCACCAAACTTATTGAAGTAGCTACGCACGTTGGCGACCGTGCGGGTCGTATTGTCTGTTGCCGTCTCTACAAAGATGGCGATGCCATGCGGACCGTAGCCCTCATAGTTCATCTCCTTGTAGTCGGTGTTGCTGTCCTTGTCGGTAGCCTTTTTGATAGCACGCTCCACGTTCTCCTTAGGCATGTTCTCCTTCTTTGCCGTCTGGATCAGGACGCGTAGTCGTGGGTTGGTATCAGGATCGGGACCGCCAGCCTTAACGGCAATGGTAATCTCCTTGCCTAGCTTAGTGAATACACGAGCCATATTGCCCCAACGCTTTAGTTTGCGTGCTTTACGATATTCAAATGCTCTTCCCATGATTGGATTAGATACTTAACTATGTTAGTTGATTGATATGTCTGATGATTGGATAGGCTAGGATAGACTAGCGTAGTGTAGCGTGGTACTCCTGCTCGATGGCTTGCCAAATGCGCTTCATAGCGGCATCGATCTGTGCGTCTCGTAGGGTGCCTTTGTCGTCACGTAGGTAGAAGCTCAAGGCGTAGCTCTTCTTGCCCTTAGGTAGCTCCTTGCCTGTGTAAACGTCAAAGAGTTCGATACGCTGAAGTAGCTTGCGCTCAGCCTTGCGAGCGGTGCTAGCTAATGCCTCGTAGGTGATGTCGTTGTCGATAAGGAGAGCTAGGTCACGCTTCACCGTTGGGTACTTGCTTAGCTCCGTGCTGACTACCTTGTGCTGTAGTAGATGTGCCATCAATGTGTCGCTGTATAGCTCAGCATAGTAGACAGGCTGCTTGATGTCGCACTTGGTGAGCCAATAGTTGCTTACGACACCTACGTAAGCGAGGCTCTTGCCCTCTCGATCGGTGTAGCAGACTACGTCACTCCACATATCGTGGCACTCGGCTGGTGTAGTCACCGAGTAGTCCTCTGTCGTAAAGCCCATATGCGCTAGGAGCTTCTCGACCACCCCTCGTAGCATATAGGGAGAGGTAGCTTCGCCAGCGGTCGTCCAGCTGTTTGGCATGAGCGTCCCCGAGAGCCACAAGCCTAGTCTGTGAGCTTGGGTATACTGGTCTAGGGGAGTAGCCACTTGATCGTTTCGTTTGTAACGGTAGACGTTGCCCCACTCATAGAGCGCGCAGTAGGGTTGCTTGCGGTGTACGTTGTCAGAGATCGTCTCTAGACCGCCCACGAGCAGAGTGGGGCGTAGCACGTTGAGCTCTTGGCTCAGCGGATTCTCTATCGGTACGAGTTGCTTAGGGTCAAAAGCCTTTTGCCCCTCAAAGTACTGTCGAGAGGTGAGCGAATTGTTCAATATCTCTCGATAGCCAAAGCCTGTGAGTAGCTCCGAAAGCTTTAGCTGAGCGTGATAGATATGGTCTTGGTCGCTCTGCTTAGAGAGACTCGCATGTACATAGCCCGATAGCGGGACAGCGTTGTAGCCGTAGATGCGTAGTACCTCCTCGACGACATCCACTAGGCGTGTCACATCGTAGCGATAACGAGGCACAGAGATGGCAAAAGCATCACCCTCCACAGCCTTAGGAGACATCTCTAGAGCCTCTAAGATGAGTTGTAGCTGGTCAGCCGTCAGGTCGCGCCCGATAGTCCGAGAGACATAGTCGGTAGAGATCGTCAACTCTACGGGATCCAGGTGCATACGATAGTGATCCACCATCTCTCCTGCTAGCGTTCCCCCGCAGATCTCTAGAATAAGGGAGACAGCACGCTGTAGCGCCCAGTCGGTCGCCTCGGGATCTAGTCCACGCTCGAAGCGGAAGGAGGAGTCGGTACTCAGCCCGTGGCTTCTAGCAGCTCGACGTGTGATCGTCGGGTTGAAGTTCGCCGCCTCTATAAATATGTCTGTCGTCTCCATCGTCACGCCCGAGTCGAGTCCACCCATCACACCACCTATGCAGAGCGGTGTGAGCTGACTGTCGCAGATCATATTCTCCAGACCTGTGAGCTTATGCTCTACGCCATCTAGCGTAGTAAAGGGAGTGCCTGCAGGGAGATGAGCTATGCGTAGTTTACCGCCAGCGATCTTTTGAGCGTCAAAAGCGTGTAGCGGCTGCCCGATCTCGTGTAAGACGAAGTTGGTCACATCTACCACCGCATTGATCGGACGCTGCCCGATGCTTTGGAGTCGCTCCTTGAGCCAGTCGGGACTCTCGACGCACTTCAGACCACGTATGGTCACTCCCTGATAGCGGGGGCAGTCCTCAGCGGATACCTCCATCTCAACCTGTATAGCAGGAGCTTTCGCATCGACTGCCTGAGGCTTTGCTAGGGCAGGGCGCTCAGCACGGATGATCTTGCCCTCACGATAGGAATAGTAAGCCGCTAGGTCGCGAGCTACACCATAGTGCGAGGTCGCATCGACACGGTTAGGTGTTATGTCTATCTCTATGATGGTATCACTGGCTAGATCAAAGTAGTCAGCCGCAGGTGTCCCAGGCTTCACCGTCTCATCGTCTAGCACCCAGATGCCAGAGCTGTCGGCTCCCATACCAATCTCGACTTGCGAGCAAATCATACCCATACTAGGCTCCCCACGTAGCTTGGACTTCTTGATCTTAAAAGCTTCGCCATCGGGCCCGTATAGAGTCGTGCCGACAGTCGCGACGACGACCGTTTGACCAGCAGCCACATTAGGTGCTCCACAAACAATCTGCACAGGCTCCTCCTCGCCGAGATCGACCATGCAGATGTGCAGGTGGTCGGAGTTAGGGTGAGGGATGCAAGTGAGGGTGCGCCCTATGACGACACCACGCAGACCGCCACGTACCGACTCGGTCTCCTCGATGCCAGCCACCTCGAGACCGATGGCCGTGAGCGTCTCCGCTACTTCAGTTGGATTGTAACCCTCTAGACGAGGTAGGTATTGCTGTAACCAGTTGAAAGATATATTCATACGAATCAGACATAGGCTCTCTAGGAGCCGATGAATAGAATTATAAAGCGAGACAGAAGAGACTAGTCGTGAGACTCAGTCTCTTTATTATTATATGGAGTGCTATTGCGCAGTTCGACCTTGGAGTATGGACGTGGGAAGCCTTCGCCAGCAAAGAGCTCGGTAGCTCTGCCGTTGAAGTCCCAGAAGAGATCCCACAGATCATTATTAGCGCACCATACACGGATCATAATCGTATAGTTGCTCTCCGTCATATCAGAGATTACGGCTAGCACACCTTGATCTTGTAGGATACGAGGGTCCTTAAGTAGCTCCGCTAGGAGGATGCTCTTAGCACGCTCGAATGGCACGTCGTAGTCCACGAGAAACTTCCACTGACAGCGTCTAGTGGACATCTCGGAGGTGTTTTTGATTACGTTAGTGCTCAGATTACCATTGGGGAGGTATATCTTCGTATTGTCGATCGTTGTGATAGAGGTGTGGAAGATACCTATGTCTTGTACCGTACCCTCGACATCTTGATAGACAATGTAGTCGCCAATGCGGAAGGGGTGCGTGATCAGGATGATAGCTCCACCAGCAAAGTTCTGCAGCTGCCCTGAGAGTGCCATACCAATGGCAACACCGAGAGAGGCGAGCAATGCAGCGAAGGATACAGCGGCAAAGCCAAGGATATTAATCACTACGATAACCAGTACAATCCAAAGACCAGCACGCGCTATCGAACGGACGAAGTGCCGCAAGCCAAGCGCCTCGACACGCCTATCAAGGAGTCGGGTGACCCCTTTCATAATAAGACCTATCAGCCAGCGACCCACATAAAATATGAGGATAGCTAGGAGGACACGGATACCCACATTGAGTGCCGTATCAATCCATGATCCGAGGGTGTCGGCTAGGTTAAAGTTGACGATACTATCGACGATCTCCTCCTTGGTGAGCGCCGTCGAGTCGAGCATGATTATGTTTTCTGGATTTACTTCAGGCATATGCTTCTATATAATTGGAGCTGTCGCTTTTATTTGCGATAGCACTCAGTTAGCAGAGCCAAAGGTACAAAAAAGCGACAACTTGACCTCACTGCAAAGCTTAGCGTAGATTCAACTATCAAATGGGCTAATTCCTCTTATTTGGAGTCGGTCCTTTTTTCAGTCCCTATCTCTCCTCCTCAAAAAACTCTTATCGGACAGCAATATATAGAAATCTGCACGCCCCCACAGTCAGGAGATTCCAAAGAGAACTCCTAGTCAGAGCGAGTAAACAGCACCATTAAGAACGAACTCTTAATGGGCAAAGTATTCCATAATATCGATGAGGCAGACAGTGCAATCAGCAAAACTATAGCGACTTACAATACCGTTCGTCCACACATGAGCATCGACTATATGACCCCACAAGAAGCTAGGGAATGTACGGGTCCCCTAAAGAAGCGATGGCGCAGCTATCGTGAAGACGCAATTCAGAAAGATCGAAAAGACAAAGAGTCAAAGGAGCTAGTAACCAGCTAAATAGAACTTATATCAGCAAAGAGAGAAGAGACTGGATTTTTCATTTTCAATCGGAACACAAAGAGCGGCAATGCACCTGACACACC
>URDQ01000058.1 GCA_900546675.1 uncultured Porphyromonas sp.
CACGTATGACTCCTGAGGAAATCTTCGAAATGGAATTATAATGCGTCAGCCCTGCAAAAAACTAGGCTATAAAACTCCCCATGAAGTTTTTTCCCTACATTTGTAAGTGTGTTGCACTTGACACTGGAATGTGCGCTTTATGCAACAGTCTCCACAGGGGCATTTTTGTTATCTTTGCATCATACCTCGGGGTGGCTCTCGAGCGCACCGCTATAGATCAAAGACAATATCCTATGTATCGAGTCAACGTCTCTCTCTTTATCAAAGCTCAGGAGTATCAGCTCCTAGACAATTTCCTACGCACTACGCTGGTGCCACAGCTCCGTGGCGATGAGGGCGTGGCGCAGGTTGATCTCCTGGAGGTGATGGCACAGGCGCCCGTCGTGGAGATGGCGCAGCCGATGGACGATATGGTCCTAGCTCTGCTCATCTCTCTAGAGCAGGAGCGAGATCTAGAGTACTATCTCTCTGAGGTACTATGCGAGCGACTGGAGCTGCTGGGCAAGACCTTTGGCGAGCGCATCCTATACCATGTCACCCCGATGAGACAGATCGCCTTATGAGCAAGTCACGTGGCGAGCGCATCCTGATAGGCATCGACCCCGGCACCATCGTGATGGGCTATGGGCTGCTCTCCGTACGGGGGCAACAGGCCGAGATGCTCACCATGGGGGTGATCGAGCTGAGCCGATACGAGGATCACTACACCCGTCTAGGGCGTATCTATAGCCGTGTGGCGGGGCTGATCGATGAGTTCCTCCCTGACGAGATGGCTCTGGAGGCACCTTTCTATGGCAAGAATGTGCAGTCGATGCTCAAGCTGGGACGGGCGCAGGGGGTCGCTATGGCGGCTGCTCTGAGCCGAGACATACCCATCGCAGAGTATGTGCCGATGCGTGTCAAGCAGGCGATCACCGGTACGGGGCAAGCTTCCAAAGAGCAGGTCGCGACGATGCTACAGCGGGTGCTGCGCATTCCCGCCGAACTGATGCCGGAGAAGCTCGATGCGACCGACGGCTTGGCGGTCGCCTACTGTCACTTCCTGCAAACCTCTAATGCGGTGGCTACGTCCAACGTGAGCGCCAAGAGCTGGAAGGAGTTTATCAAAGCCAACCCCAACAAAGTACACGGACTCTAAGCGAAACAGAACCATTATAACTAAACCTATGACCTCAATCCGCAAACTACTCATACTCCTCTGCTGCTATCTCTGTGGAGCACTACTCCTATCAGCGCAACAAGAGACAAGGCAGGCGCCTCCTCTCGGCATCTGGGAGGGAGCGCTACAAGTCTCAGGATCGGAGTTGCCACTCCGCTTCAACATCTTCAAGGATCAGCAAGAGCGTGTCTGCTGCACGATGGATAGTCCGTCGCAGATGGCGACTGGTATCGAGGCTACGATCGAGCTTGCCGAGGGGGTTGTCATCACCATACCGAATCTATACATTCGCTATGAGGGGAAGCTAACGAGTAGCGACACCATCGTGGGAACCTTCGCTCAGGGCGGTATGTCGCTACCGCTCACACTCGTACGAGCCAGCAAGCCCGCCAAGGCTGATCGTCCGCAGACACCACAGCCCCCCTACCCCTACGAAACGGAGGAAGTGACCTTTTACAACGGCACGGAACCGCTCCACGGCACGCTCACCTACCCTGTCGGGCATCAGGTGGGGAGCCGTGTGGAGCAGGTCGTGCTCTTTGTCTCTGGCTCGGGCATACAGGATCGCGATGAGACTCTTGCGGAGCATAAGCCCTTTGCTGTGCTGGCGGACTACTTGGCACGGCATGGCGTAGCGACACTGCGCTACGACGACCGTGGCTATCACGATGATATTGACTCGGCCAGTGTCGCCGAGGCGACTACCGCAACGCTAGCGGACGATGCTGCAGCGGCAGTCCACTACCTACGTGGTCGGAAAGCTTTCGACAAGGTGGGCGTGCTGGGACATAGCGAGGGAGGCACCATCGCCTTCATACTAGCAGCCCGTGGCATCCCTGACTTCATCATTAGCTTAGCGGGTAGCACGCTACCAGGCAAGGAGGTTTTGCAAGACCAGATGGATCTTAGCCTTGTTCAGGCGGGGCTGTCGGAAGAGCTTCGCACAGAGTATCTTCGAGCTACGATGGCGACCTTTGACTTAGCAGCTCAGAGCGACTTGCGTGGCGAGGCATTGGTCACCGAGGTGCTGTCGGAGGGACATTATCAACTTCCGATTGGGTTGGTTTTGGAGCTCAAGAAGGTTGCCGATGGGCTGAGCCCTTGGCTTATCTACTTCACGCAGTATGATCCGAAGGGTGATATAGCGCAGACGCACTGTCCTGTGCTGGCACTCAATGGTTCGCTAGACCAGCAGGTTTTGGCGGACAAGCATCTAGCGATCATCGAGCAGAGTCTCCCGACGGGGACACCACGACAAGTGCGCAAGCTGGAGGGGCTGAACCACCTCTTCCAGCATGCGACGACAGGAGCCGTGAGCGAATACTATCAGATCAATGAGACGATCGCTCCCGAGGTGCTGGAACTGATCGCCGAGTGGATCATCCAACTAAATAAATAGAGACTTTGCAGAAAGGATGAAGCGCAAGGCGCTGAGGGTGAGGTCTGAAGGGAGCATACCTCCGTATGTGACCGAAGCCGAATCCCGAAAGCAACACAGCGATTCGCCTTTATGCAACAGTCTCAAATAAGGACTAAATCAATGAGTAAAATCAAGACTCCACAGAGCGGTGAGACGGGGCAGCTCTCGTGGCTATACGACCCCAAGGAGCAGTTGCTCACGCTATCAGGTGCGGGCGCTATACCCGACTACCCTATTGCAGAAACCCCGTGGCAAGAGTTCAGAGAGCAGATCGAGTCGATCGTGCTAGAGGAGGGAGTCACCCGTATCGGTGACTACGCCTTCTACGACTGCACAGCGCTCAAGAGCGTTGAGATACCCGAGGGGGTGACGCAGATCGGAGAGAGTGCCTTCGCTTGTTGCCAGAGCCTAGAGGCTGTGACGATCCCAGGGAGCGTCACGGAGATTGGCGAGGGTGCTTTTGAGTCTTGTAGCGATCTGTTGATACTGGAGCTAACTTCGGGACTCAAGCGTGTGGGAGCCTTTGCTTTTAGCGAGTGCTTCTCTCTTAGGGCACTCGACCTGCCTGACACGGTGGAGCGGATCGATCGTAGTGCTTTTACGGGTACGGCTCTCCAAGAGTTGGTCATCCCGAGCAATGTGCAGGAGATCGGGGACAACGCCTTCAATGGGTGCATCAGGCTCAGCAGTCTCACGCTCTCGGAGGGCATTCGGGTGATTGAAGAGATGGCTTTTAGCAACTGTAGCGATCTCACGGAGGTGCTGATCCCCGCCTCGGTAGAGCGTCTAGGTGATGGGGTCTTTGCGGACTGCCTAGCTATGACGCAGATCGCCGTAGCCCCTGAGAGTGAGTACTTTGTCGTACAGGACAACATCCTGTATAGTAAGGACATGAGTGTCTTGCTACACTACCCAGCGGGTAAGGAGGAGCAGGAGTTTACACTGCCTGAGGAGGTGCGCAAGATTGCGAGTCTAGCCTTTGCGAGCAACTACTTTCTCACGGACGTAACGCTGGGAGATCATCTAGAGGAGGTGGGGTCGTATGCTTTCGCCCGCTGCTCTTGTCTCACCTACATGTATCTGCCACCGCAGACGACGCGTCTCGGGGTCGCCCCCTTTCACGACTGTACGGCGCTCCTCGAGATTGAGGTAGATTCGAGCAACCCATACTACTCCTCTGTCGATGGTGTCCTATATAATAAGGAGCAGACGAAGCTGATCCAGTACCCCGCAGGGAGGTATGAGGACTTCTACAAAGTTCCCGACACGGTGCGAGAGATCGCTGAATACGCTTGCTACGATGCCCAGTACCTCGAAGTCTTAAAGATACCTGCGGGGGTACGTAAGATTGGTGACATAGCGTTTGCCTTCTGCGATAAGCTCCGCGATGTGGAGCTCCAAGCGACTGATCCCGCACAGATAGAGGTCGGTATGATGGCTTTCTTTAGTGTAGCTGGTACGCCCCGCACGCTCCGTGTGCCTAAGGGAAGCTGCAAGCTCTACGAGAAGAGCGAGCAGTGGCAAGACCTCGCCCATAAGATTGTCGAGCAAAGGACGAAGAGTTAGAGATTAGCTGTTGGCTTATGGCACTAGTGCTTTTAGCTAAAAGCCAACTAGCCCACCTTTTTACAAACAGTAGCCCCACCCGGTACGATGACCGAGTGGGGCTACGAAGTTTATGGAGCGCTAGCTCCGTCTAGAGCTTATCGCTAGAGGATCAGTCGGAAGGTGCTGACCTCGCCCGCCTTGTGAGCTGCGACGATGTAGACACCAGACTGGAATGGCTCAGCGATGAGTTGCTCAGGCTCAGTGATCTGGTAGTGACCTACCTGAGCACCGCTAGCTGTGTAGAGCTCGATGGTCGCACCCTGTAGACCCATCACGAGGATACCCTCGGGGGTAGCTATGACACGTCCGGTCTCGCCGTCGATATCGGCAAGCGCCGTCGCCTGTGGGGTGACGATGATGAGCTCCTCAGAGTTGAGTGTCATCTCGCCTCTGCGAGCTGATACGGTCACACGGTAAGCGGTCTGCTCGCTGAGGTCAACGAACGGTAGCGTGATGCGACCATCTTGTAGCGTGGGCAGACCCTGGAGTGGTGAGAGTTCGCCTAGAGGCGAGCCGTCAGCAGCAATGCTGATGATATCGCCAGCGGTAGCGTTACCCTCTTTGTCCACCTTAGCCAGCTCGACCATATAGCGTTCAGCCTTGTCAATTGTGGCAAAGGAGATGGAGAAGCTCTGAGCCTGCAGTGAGCCTGCGACGAGCTTAGCATCTAGCTTACCATCGATAGCCTGAGTCGTGAAGGTGGTCTTACCCTGAGCCACAACCTGCATAGCTGGCATGATAGTTGCTTCGACAGATACATCATAGCGTGTACCCATCTGCAGCCCCTCGAGGGTTGTGTAGACATAACCGTCACGAAGCTCTAGCGAGCGGAGCTGCTGCGTAGGATCGAGGCGCATCGTCTGCGTCGCACTAGCGTCAGCACCTGCGGGGCGATAGCTTACCGTGTAGCTCACCTGCGTGGGGAGCGCCTGCCAGCGTACCTGTGCTGTCGTTTCGGTGGTTGCCATCACCTCGAGAGCTATCTGCTCCTTGGCGGGCTTTGCAGAGGCATCCTGCTTGATGTGCAGGTTGTCCATAGCGAAGTAGCTAGGCGCATAGCTGTCGCTCGACTGTATCGAGAACTTGAGTGTCTTGACCTCACCGAGAGAGGAGAGATCGACCCACTTCCAGTCGTTGACCACTTCGCGCTTCTTATTGCGATAGTCGATGAGTGGTACCTCGACCTTCTTACCATTGTCAGCCGTGATGGTCACGATAAAGAAGCTACCCTCCTCAAAGGCGGGACGACCGAAGTTCTTGTCGCCCTTGGTAGCAAAGCTCTTGACCCAGACCGTGTTCGTCAGATAGACACCCTCGAGCTGCACCTTGCGGTCGCTGCTAGGCATAACCGTGACGACGGGATTGTAGGTACCCCATGCTGGATTGTCGCCAGGACAGTAAGCCACGACATACTGCTTGGACTTACCCTCCAGCTCCTGACCACCACCGACGACGTTGTTGTATTGTTGCGTCAAGTCGCCCGTGTAGGTCGTATCAGCACTAGCTGCTAGGGCAAAGCCGCTCCAGCTATTCCACTCAGCATTGTAGCTGTTGGAGAAAGCAAACGAGCCGCTACCGAATGGAGCCTTCTGGCTGTACGGCTCTTCGCTAGAGAGTGGCTCCTCCTCAAAGGTTGCCACCATCGCCTCGCCGTGTAGTCCATTGACGTAAACATAGACGCTCTCGGTGACTTGGCTACCAGCAGCGTCCGTCACAGTGACACTGTAGCGTGTCGTCTGCGTAGGAGCTACGGAGACAGTCTGTAGCGAGTCGCCCTGTGACCACTCGTAGCTATAAGGAGCCACGCCACGGATTACCTCAGCCGTCAGCTGAGCCTGCTGCCCGAGATTGATGCTTACGGGAGCGATTGCAAGCTGCATAGCGAGGGCGTCGCCGTTGTAGTCGTCGATCCATAGCTTACCTCGGCTCTCGAGGGTCACCTCACGGATGTCGCCTCTCTGAGCGAGGTCTACGTATGCCCACTCCTGCTCAGTAGCGGGGAGCGTGATACGCGTACCGCCATCGATGCGCATATAGACGGGGCGGTCGGCCATGAGCGAGAAGCCTCGCTGTGGTATCTTGCCCTTAGAGTTTGTCACGGTGATGGTCACCTTATCGCCCGCCATCTCAGCAATCTGATTGAGTGAGCGGGTGAAGTCCTCGACGACCTTGACCCCTGCGAAGCTATTGGTCCCTGAGTAGACGACATCACCCTCTATGGTGCGGTTGTCCTTCTCAAAGGTAGCCACCTGCGTAGGCATATAGCTGGTAGTAAAGGTAAAGAGGAGCTCAGGCTCGGCATCCTTATTATTGAGCGTACCATGGAGAAGTCCATAGACCTCATAAGTGGTCTCAGGCTCTAGCCCCATGATGGTAAACTCAGTCGCACGCTTGCCAAGAGCAGTGAAGTGTCTGCCCTTGTCTCGTATCGTAGCGGCATCTGGAGCTGTCGTAGCCTCCTCGCCCTTTGCAATCGTCATCAGGTAGACGTCCGTCATTTGGTCTGGCTCGACAGAAATCGTAGCGGACTGATGCAGTGCACGGACTACCTTCTTGTTGATGAGCTTGGGAGCCTCGTCACTTACATTGGGATCTTGCTCATAAGCTCCAACAGTCGGGCGCTCTTTGTCACGAGCTGCTCCGAGAATGTCCGTCGTGACAGCAGCGTGCGGAGCACCCTGTGGTAGTACGGTCATATCCTTCGGGTAGAGTACCTTGTCAGAGACGAAGGCTACCTCTACGACCTTGGATGCTGTGCTCTTTGTCGCCTCCTGATAGTTGGTTGCGTCGTACTTTGTCCCCTTGGCGGTGATCAGTACACCCTCACTGTCAGAAGTGTAGAGCGCATTGCGATCACAAGTGAGCTGCTCGTTGGGAAGCGGTTGATTGCTAAAGAGGATGCCTCCACCGTCTCGGTTCTGTAGGATATTGTCAGAGAGCTGAGACGAAGCGATATCTCCGTTGAGCATAAGGAGTGCTGTGCTCTTGCCGTCACGAGCTATAGCGGTGTTGAAGACAAAGTTCAGTCCCGTCACCTTGCTCGCCTTAAAGGCACGGCTATCAGAAGAGCCACGCGTGATGCGGATTACATTGTTGGCAACGAGTAGTCCCTCGCCCAGCACCGAACGGACAGAGATGCCGTGTAGTGAACTGAGTTTATAGGCCTCGGGCTGTGTCAGGTCAAAGTCATTGCCGATGATCTTAGCATCCGTGTGGAAGGTCGCATCGATACCGATGTACTCTCTCTGAGGAGCGATCTGCTGTACCATCTCGTTGCCCTCGATAAGGACTTCGGAGGAACGAATGACATAGATAGCCTTGCCACTATGATCTACGAAGCGGTTGTTGCGTACCGTGTAGCCCTTACCCACGGGGTTGGCTACAGTACTGGTACCTCCAATCTGTAGAGCAATGTGTCCACCCTCAAAGAGCGAGTTCTCAACCAAGACATCACAGCTCTGAGCGTGTGGATTGCTGGCCGCCTCAATCTTGACAAGGTGCGGAGACATATTGTAGTTAGTATTGCTCGTGTTCTTGGTGTAGACATGGCAATTGTCCATCGTGAAGTGCGATGAGTTCTCCTGAACGTAGACCATCGTTGGGAATCCGAGGTCTGTCGAGTGGATCGTCATATTGCGCAGCGTCACGTAGGGAGTATTGCGTACGGTCATCACACCATAATACTCACGATAAGCATTTGGTCCCGTAGGCTTATTGTAACCATTGGCAGAGATAACAACCTCGTCACGAGAATTGCCGAGCCCCACGATGGTGATGCTGTTCTTGGCTGAGGCTCCGGGGACACGCTCTAGGAGAACTGTCTCGGGATACTCACCCGGCTCCACCTCTACGGTGACGGCACCAGAGACACCCTGCTTGGTTAGATCCTTAGCAGCTGCAGCTAAGCTCTTGTAGGAGGCGGCACTGCTAGAGCCAACACGGAGCGTGCCTTGGAGTCCGCCCTGGCGCGTCTTCGTGTCAAAGGGCTTCTCCTGCTTCACCTCGTACTTGGTACCTCCGACGGTCACACTCTTGGCAGTAACCGAGATAGGTGTGCTTGCCTTGAGGTCGCCAGCGAGTTGAGCCTTGACCCAGTAGTACTGCGTGCGTGGTAGTGTCAGTGTATCGGCGGGGTCAAACTTAAAGATGACCTCCGTCTGCGTAGCTTGTGGCTTGGCCGTCGCTATCAGATGAGCTTCGTCAAACTCATTGATGGCTCCCGTAGCGTAGAGTGCGAGCTCCTCGATGCCTTCGCTAGAGATCTCTAGCTGTAGCTTCTCGAGGGTCGTCTTACCCCTTTCACCAGCGGTGGTTAGGTCGATGCGTACAGCGGGCAGTGAGCTACCCGAGAGTACACCCTGCTTGTCTGCGGGGAGAGCCACGGCGGAGACCTTCTCGACGAAGAGGTCGCGAGGCTTGACGCTCTCTACACGAGCAGCCCACCCGAAAGTGTAAGTGTCTGAACCCTTGAAGTAGACCGTCAGAGAGCCGTCCTGCTCTTGCGAGGTGAAGGTTCTGACACCAGTCTGCTTGAGTATATTGTTATCTCCTGTGGAGAGCAGCTTGCTCTCATCTGTATGGTCACGTCCTGAGTAGATGCCGAAGGTGGCTCTTCGTAGATTTATTGAGTCGATCGTGAGGGTTACCACTTCGCCTTCATGGGCTGGGAGGAAGGTCACGTACGACCCTGTGTTCTTGAGCACCTTGCCATTGGGACCGCCCTCGTCGTAGTACGATAGGGGCGTGGTGACGGTCACCACCTTATTGTCACCCGATGATGGGTGGTTGAAGATGTTGACCAGCTTGTACGATCCCTTAGGATCAGCGTTGCGAACATCAATAAGCTTACCAGCAACAGTTAGCTTGGCGATAGCCACGTCTATGCTGTCAGCTGCTGGAGCATCCTTGCGAATGTCTAGTGCGAGGATGTAGCTATTGGCAAACTCCCTCAGCGTGCCGTACTTCTGCAGTGAGTCGGTCGGTAGGTCTACGCTTTTCATCGTTGGCTCTACCTGAGCAGCTGCGATGAGCTTGTTCGCATCGAGTGTACCCTCAGCCGTAGCGGCGTAGAGAGCTACTCGCTCGATCTGAGGAGCGCCACCCTTGAGGTCCACCGTGAGACCATCGATATGGATCGGATTGCGGTCTCCAGTCGTATGGAGGTCAAGAGCTAAGACAGAGTTCATCTCTGATCCGACAGCGATGAAAGGTAGCTCGAGCTGCCTTGCAGCGGATGAGTCAACCTTCATATCCTGTGGTAGGTACTGCCTGACCTGACCACGCCAGCCTAGCGAACCTGATGCACCTTTAGCGTCAAAGACGAAGGTCAGAGCCTTTTGCGTAGAGCGAATGTAGTCGGCAGGCTTCGTCTTGTAGGCATCCCGATCGGGCTTTAGCTCAAAGAGCAGAGGAGCCGTGGCATCCTCGCCGTCATAAATTCGGAGCGTAGGCTTGCTACCCCAGGAGGAGTAGTAGAAGTCCCACTCATTGATATCTAGCTGGATGACATTGTCTGGAGCGGTCGCCTCAAAGGTGACGCTACGCTCGCCTGCATCAGTGTCATATCCCGTGGTAAGGCTGTGCTTGAGCTGAGGCGTAAAGTCCCAAGGCTCGTATACCTTGACATGATGCTTACCGAGGGTGAGCACCATCTTATTCATAACCTCTAGAGCCTCCGTACGGGTGCGCTCCTGCTCGGGTAGCGTCTTCTCGCCTGCAGAGAGATGGAGCTTGTCAATGGATAGGTTGACCTTACCTCCCTTGCTCGCAGTCTCCTGGAGGTCTACAGCTAGGTAGAAGTGGTTAGCCCCCTCACGCAGTACTTGAGGCGTGGGGAGTGTGGCAGTGAGTGCCTCGGCAAAGTCCCAGCGGGCAATCTCCTTAGCCTTCGTAAAGTCATCTACGATAGGACTGTAGTAGAGAGCCACCTGAGCTACATCTGTCGTCTTGCTGATTGAGCTTAGGTCTAGACGCTGTAGTGTGATAGGGTCTTTGGTCCCCTTAGCAACGAGCGTGAAGGCAACCATACCAACCTGCTGGACGCCCGCATTGATGGGCATCGCAAAGGTGTCGACCTCGATGGTTCTACCCGAGAGCGAGTCGACCGCCATAGGCAGAGGAGCGATCTGAGAGACCAGTGCCTCAAATCCCGCCTTGGGAGTCCCCGTATTCGTTACGAGTCGAATCGTCAGACTACCATCAGGAGCTGTCGAAGTTGCCTTGTAAGCCGTCTCCTTGTTGAGCTTGATGATGAGGTTCTCTGCATTGACCTCTGAACCATTGTACACCTCAACGAGATCGGCACGACCGATCGAAGAGTAGCTAAAGAGATCTAGCTTTGTAAAGTCTACCTGGATCACCTTGCCAGCAGTCTCAGGCTTGAATACAGCGTATCCATCAAACTTCTCGCTGATCGGTTCATACTTACCGCCATCATCGTATAGTGTCAGAGACTTATCACCTATGGTATAGGTTTTCGGAGTCTTAGCGAGTGCATAGGCATCCTCCACGGTGAGCGTCTTAGGCTCTTCGAGCGTCACCTCGTGATCGCCCAGGGTCGTCGTGACCTTCGTCGTAGCGATATCGATACGGCTACCAGCCGCCACGTCGCTCTTAAGGTCAACGACCAGAACTAGATCATAGTTAGGCTCAGAGAGCGTGTACTCCTTAGAGAGCGTGATCGTACCTTCGGCAGAGACTTCGGTCGTCTTGCCGAGTAGCTTGTCAGCGTCTAGCTGTTTGGGCTTACGGCTGTTCGCCTCGTAGAGGTATATGGCCGTAATGTCGCTCAGCTTTGTCTCGCTGAGCTTATAGTGCAGAGCCGTCAGCTGGGGAGCCTTGGCTAGTCCCTCGGTTGTAATCTTGAGGTTAGAGACGATGAGCGACTGCTCACCGATGTAGGGGTCGTGGCTAGCACTCTTGTCCTCAAGGACAGAGGTAACCTTGATGACAGGCTGATCGACCGTGCGTACGATAATCTTAAAGCCAGCACCTGGATTAGCTTTCGTCTTGCTGCCGATCGTTATCTGACCGGACTTGCCACTAGAGCGAAGCTTAAGGGGCAGCGTTGGTCTATCCTCCTTGGTAAACTTCCTGATAATGTCCTTCTCGTTAGGAGATCCATACTGAGTAAAGTATGCACTTCCCTCGAGGATGTAAAGCTCGTCTTGATTGTCTAAGGCAAGCTCCTGTATCTCTATCTCGATACATTTGCCAGCTTGCTCTGGTATGAAGACAATCTTGCCTCCTTTGTATGCCTGAGCATTGCCATCGACTCCTCCACTATCGTAGAGGATCAGCGGGGTGTCTCCCACCTTATGCTCGTTACTGCCATAGGTCGACGTGGGCATCAAGAGTTCGTTGTCCTCTTGTCCCCACACGATCGGTGGCAGGAGTAACCAGCAGAGTAGTAGGAGCGTTGTCGTTACTGTTCTTTGCATAGTAATTGAGTGAATATATAGTTTGTTATTGTCTGCATATACGATAAGATGTCGTAGCTCCGCCCTCTAGGCTTAAGAGTACGACATAGCAATCGCCCATAGCGGGCAAAGCGACCATAGTACGACCCACAGAGAGCGGATGCGTTAGAATCAGTTGCCCATCTATATTATATAGGTATAGCGTACCGCTCACCTCGCTCTCGATCTGTAGCTGCTTGTCGCTATAGGAGAGACGTACTGCGGGCGTCGCTGTGGGGGAGACGATGCTGGTGCCCTGAGCGAGAGGCCTGATGCCCGCAAACTCGGTCGACACTTCTCCCGTCACATCAGTCTGCTGGTGGACGCCCGTCTGCACCTTAAGGAAGTCGATACGATCTAGGTGTACCAGCTCACCCGTAGCATTGACCGCACTATCTATATCAATGTGGCTACCCGAGGAGTCGTTGGGATGATTGTCTGCATAGCCATAAGCGTAAGGCTCAGAGTGCCACTGCCCACTCGCAGGATCTAGCTTCATACAGTCAGGCAGGCGGACACCCGTGAAGGTCACTTTATCACCCTCCCAGAGCGGATAGTAGCTATTGGTCGTGTGGTACTTATTACGCGGTATGAGTCCCGACTCTCCCTCCGAGTCGCTCCAGGCGATCGGGTCGTTGTATGGATCTTTTGGCTTGTAGTAAGTGATTGTGTAGTCTAGGTTGCTCCGATAGTCTTCGCTGCCACGGATGCGGTACCACGGGTCGTCCGCTAGTCCGTTACCATTGGCATCTTGGCTCACATAGATGATCCCCGGCTCCGCATTGCCGATGAAAGCATTGCCCAGTATGGCAAAGTCCGCCTGGTCAGGCTGGTTGACCAATGCAGGCTGAATGCGTACGACAATGTACCCACCCCACCCACCGAGGGAGAGGAAGGTGTGCTCCTCGACAAGGCGCAGCTGCGCTTTGCGAAGAAGATCAGCATAAGTGGTGACATCTTGGCTCGCCATCGCCTCGCTACCCATAAATTGTCCGGGAGCAGGGTGGTAAGCGACCACCTTCGTGATGCGACTCTCCTGCGCAGAGAGTGTCGCCACACCTAAGAGGAGTAGACCAGTGAGGGTGTGCAGTACAAGCAAGTAGATATGTCTCATATCAATAGAGTCTAGATAATCCAAAATACTGTCTCAGTACTGCGTGGTAGACTCTACAGCTTTACGGCTCAACGAGCTATAGACTAGGAGTATCTATCCTAGTCGTCTAGTGCAAAGTGGGGCTCATATGAGCTGCCCCTAGCTAGAAGCGTATCGTACTGCAAAGTCCACGTTGCAGGCTGATGTGTACAACGATTGTGGCAGGTCTTCTGGCTTAGCTCGCTAAGGTATCTCCTTCCCACCCCTAGTAACATTAGCGGGGCAGTGGTCTCATCTAGCTAGATGGCACCTTAGCCTATGGTGAGCTTTACAGCAACGGGTTTGCTCAGGACTTGCACCTGATTCCCTCTTAGAGTGGCGTGACGTACGCTACACCTCACATAGGTGTAGTGAGCGGTATGCCTATCCACTAACCATAATCTCCGACAAAGGTACTGAAAAGTAGCCGACTAGGCAAAGCTTCAGAACCCATCCAAGGCTACGTATGATAATCCCGATGTGCATATCTGTCAGGACGCTTGTGGGAAAAAGGAATACCCACGTGGAGATTTTTCATCCTTCACGTAAGAACCAATAGTGTCCTAAACGTTTTGCAGGATAAAGAGAAAAGGGTAGGTTTGTAA
>URDQ01000059.1 GCA_900546675.1 uncultured Porphyromonas sp.
GGTGCGATCCATTTTTTGTAGGTATGAGTTGCATTTACTAATTGAATATACGGAGGTTAGAAGTTAGAGATTAGAGGTCCGATCATTCCGATGGCTCTGATAGCTCCGATAGCCAACAGCCAACAGCCAATAGTCAATAGCCAGTCGCTAGTGCTGGCCGTTGAGGATTGGCTGGGCGTACATCTGGAGGAGCTGCGTGCGTAGTTCGTCGGCACTGTAAGCGTCGGTCGGTGCTTTCGCTATCTGCTCCTCGAGGTAGCGGAGCGTCTTCTCCTTGTCAGCTTCGCTGTATAGCTCCTTCGGGTGCGCCTTGTCGGGGTGAAGGAGGTCGTAAGCGATGTAGTTGATCGGGTAGAGGCGGTAGTTGCTATGTAGCTCCGTGTCGATGATCGTGGCGATACGCGGGTAGAGCTGTTGCTTGGGTAGAGCTCGTAGCTCGGCCTCTAGCTCAGGTGTGATCAGCTCGTTGAGGCGCGTACCTACGGCAAAGTGTACGCGTCCCTTGTAGCCGAGTAGACCTGTCTTCATATTGATCAAGTCCTCCTCAGCCCCCTTGACATACTGCTCTTTGGGGTGATGCTTGCGCCATAGGAGCTCGCACGCCTTGAGGATGTCGCAAGGGTCGTACTCGTAGCTGATAGTGGTGGGTGCGATATTGACCCGCATCAGTTGGGTCAGCGGGTCGCTGCTTTGCGAGGAAGCGATCATCTTGAGGACGCTCGGCTGTGTCTGGTCGCTATTGTCCTTGGTACGCCCCTCACGCTGGGCAATCCATACCGACTGGTGATCCTGCTGTATGCTCTGATCGATAAAGGCGGAGAGCGCCTGAGCTGCTAGGAGCATCTGTCGGATCGGTAGTGAGCGACGCACGACAAAAGAGTCGTTGAGCTTGACCACCGACTCAATCCATGGTCTGCCGAAGAGGTTGTCGCCGATAGCGATGCGTGGCATCAAGTAGTCACGCTCTCGCATGACTAGATTGAGAAATGCGGAGTCGAGTATGATGTCTCTGTGGTTTGTGACAAAGGTCGTAGGCAGATCCCCGCCTAGTCTACTGGCACCGCTAAGGGATACGGAGAAGGTGGTCTGCTTCGCTAGTCGTAGTACCAGTGGGTAGGAGATATGTTCTTTGAAGTCTCTGATGCTCTTGACACGCTCTAGGTGCTGTAGGAGCGTAGTTGTCTCCTCCTCAGAGAGCAACTTCGATAGCAGGTGACGTAGCTCAGGTTGGTTGGCTAGCTGTGCGGCGACAGCTGGTACCTCCTTATCAAGGTAGGGACGTATAGAGTCGTACTCGTACGGCTGTGGGACAGTGTGTGTGGTCATGATAGTTTGCTCTGGATGATACGTGTGATAAGGTCGCTCAGCTGAAGGCCAGCTGTACGTACCTGCTGCGGAATGAAGCTGGCCTCCGTCATGCCTGGGGTCGTGTTGACCTCTAGAAGCGTGGGTATGCCGTCCGCCTCGATGATGTAGTCTATACGTACGAAGCCGTAGCAGTCTAGTAGGTGGGCGATCGTTAGCGATGTCTCCTGTACGCGCTGTGTCTGCTCTGGCGAGATGCGTGCGGGAGTTATCTCGTCACTCTTGCCGTAGTACTTAGCGTCATAGTCGAAGAAGGTGTCGTGTGCGACCACCTCTGTGACTGGCAGGGCAAAAGAGTCATCGGGAAGGATCACGCATCCGCAGGTCACCTCGGTGCCGACGATGCACTCCTCGACGAGCACATCGGGTGCCGCTGTGTAAGCGTCCGCTACGGCTGAGGGTAGCTGCTCCCACTGGTCAATGCGTGTCGTGGCGATGCTGGAGCCACCTGTATTGGGCTTGACAAAGAGTGGCAAGCGCAGGCGAGACTCGATCAGCTCTTGCTCTTCGGACGAGAGCTCTCTCGTATGATTGCGAAGGCAGTGGGAGCGAGCGATGCGCAAGCCGTGATGCGCTAGATAAGCGTTGCATGCCTCCTTATTAAAGGTCAAAGCCTCGCAAAGAACGCCGCCTGTCGTGTAGGGTATGCCGAGCATATCTAGGTAACCCTGTAGGAGTCCATTCTCTCCAGGGGTGCCGTGGATAGTAATGTAGGCTAGTGCGAAGGTTACTTCGGCTGCTCCAAAGCGTGCGACTAGTGCACAATCGATCGTTCCCGCCCTTCCCTCAGCATCGGTCACGCTCCATGCGTCGGCCGTGATGGTGACTAGATAAGGGGTGAAGAGGGTTTGATCGATCTGCTTGAGGATCGTCTGGGCACTACGCTGCGAGACCTCCGCCTCGCCAGAGTATCCGCCACAGATGATCGCAATATTGGGTTTGTCCATAGGGTATGATGGGATATTGCAATGGTTCTTTTAGTTAGAGAGTTCGAGCGGTGCCACATATCGTCTCCACTTGTCTATGAGCTGCCTCATATCGTCGGGTAGTGGTACCGAGAAGTGCATCCGCTCACCCGTCACGGGGTGATCGAAGGCTAGGGTCTCGGCGTGCAACGCTTGGCGGGGGCAGATCTTGAGACAGTTATTGACAAACTGCTGGTAGGAGCTGGTGCGCTGTCCCCAGAGGATCTGGTCGCCGCCGTAACGCTCATCGCCAAAGAGCGGGTGGTCGATAGACTTCATGTGAGCACGTATCTGATGGGTGCGTCCCGTCTCCAGTTCGCACGCTATGAGCGTCACAAAGCCCAGGCGCTCCAGCTGCGTGTAGTGTGTCACGGCCGGCTTGCCTATCTCGCTCGTCGGGGGATAGACGGTCATACGGGTACGGTCTCGTGGATCACGGGCTATATTGCCCTCGATCGTTCCTTGCGGTTGGTCGAGCTTGCCCCAAATGAGTGCTTGGTAGCGTCGCCCCGTAGTTTTGAGGAAGAACTGTCTCGCCAGTCGTATCTTAGCTTCCGTACGCTTCGCCACGAGGAGTAGTCCACTGGTGTCTTTGTCAATGCGATGCACCAGACCTACGGAAGCATCGTTTGGATCATAGAGCGGGTCGTTACGTAAGTAGTAGGCGAGGGCGTGAACGAGTGTGCCACTGTAGTTGCCGTGACCTGGGTGTACGACCATGCCTGCGGGCTTGTTGACCACCAGTAGCTGATCGTCCTCATAGACTATGTCGAGCGGTATATCTTCTGGTGTGATCGACCAGTCCTGCTTCGGATGCGCCAGCATCATCGTGATGGTCTCCAGGGGCTTGACCTTGTAGTTGCTCTTGACAGGCTCGCCATCCACCCAGATGAGTCCCGCCTTGGCGGCAAGCTGTATGCGATGGCGCGAAGTGTGTGGCATACGATCCACTAGGAAGCGATCGATGCGCAGTGGTGTCTGTCCTGGATCTACCCGCACACGGTAGTGCTCGTAAAGCTCCTCGCCGTGTACCCCTGCGACCCACTGATCCTCCTCGTCGGTAGCTATAAGGTCAGCCTCTAGCTCCTGCTCCTCAAGGGAGAGCGACTCCTTGTCGGGATTACATCCAGGACTCATCCTCATCAGGCTCTAGAATGTGTGTGGTCGAGTCGGCGGGGAGGGCTTGTCCTCCCGTTCCCATAATTGAGTCGTAAGGCTCGAAAGCTCCATGCGGTATGCTGTCACTGGTAGCCACAGAGACTAGGAGTATGAGTGGCGTGGCGAGCGGTATGCGGGTGCCAGGAGCAAGGGTCTGCCCTGAGTATAGTTGTACCCCTATGACGAGATCGTCAAAGGATCCCGCTACGTAACTAGGGGTGATGTTTTCGAAGCCAAGGCTGACGAGACGCGCTCGTGCTTGTCGCTCGGATACATCGACGAGTGAGGGGATAATGCCGTTGCGAGGTGAGGAGGCGTTGAGCGTAAGGAAGATGATGCGTCCCGCTTTGACTCGGCTACCCGCTTTAGGGCTTAAGTCGTAGACTGCCCCCTTGGGCACTTCCGTAGTGTATACCGAGTCGATCACCTCGTAGCGCAGATCCGCTTTGTCTAGGAGTCGCACCGCCTCACTTGCAGGGAGACCATATATATTAGGTATCTCGACAGAAGAGCCGTGGCGTGTGAAGAGGTTCATCCAGACAAGTGCCAGGACGACGATGATCACTGAAGCTAGGATCATCAGACCAATGTGAACTAGAAGAGAAGGACGTCGCATAGGGTATATCTATTAGCGGAGACTATGCAAAGGTAACGATAATTTGATAGTGTCGCATCATTAGGGTAAACCCAGCTAGTTCCAATAGTGTCCTAAACGTTTTGCAGGATAAAGAGAAAAAGGGTAGGTTTGTAATTGGAAACAAAGCACAGCTAGTAAGAGCTGTCACAAACCACCCTTTTCAATGGCAGATATAACACTATTCGCACAAATAATCCGACTCATACCTCGAGAAATCATCCAACGATTAGTCAAGAAGCATAGCACAGACAAGCATGCAAAGGGCTTTAACTCGTGGAGCCATTTAAAACGAGCAGACTGCTAAGCTTAGCAATCTGCTCGACAATTGTGGATATAGTCTCTAAGACTAGTCTTGAAGAGAGCCTCTTGTCGGACTCGAACCAACGACCCCGAGATTACAAATCACGTGCTCTACCAACTGAGCTAAAGAGGCAAAAGGGCGAGCAATCCACATCGCGCCGCTACGACCCGCTACCCTTGCTGCGATCAAGCCCTGGGGGATTCACAGGGAGCTGGCCGTGTGGCACTCGCCCATAGCACAAAGGTACGACAATTTTCCTAATCTGCAAGTCTTATCAGACTCTTTTGAATAAGAATTTGTCGATTACTTGTATATCTCGCTGAGTATCTGATCGATCTGATCGCCACGAAGATCACGCTGCATGATGACTCCATCGGGCCCTATGAGCATAATCTGAGGGATGCCCATGATACCATATAGTGAGGTGGCGTGACTATTCTGCTCATCGTAGATCTGTGGGTAGGGGATCTGGAGCTCCTTGACAGCTTGTAGATGGGTGTCGTGGTTCTCCTCCCATACACCGACACCGAGGACGAGTAGTCCCTTGTCCTTGTACTTCTTATGCATCTGGATGAGTGTGGGGATCTCTCGACGGCAGGGACCACACCAAGAGGCCCAGAAGTCAACGAGCGCATACTGCCCCTGACCTACGTAGTCAGAGAGCTTGACCTGCTCACCCTCTGTGGTGATGCCTGCGAAGTCTACAAAAGTCTTACCAGCTTTCGTATTGATCATACCTTGGATCAACTCTTTCAGCGTAGTATAGCTGGGGAGTCGCTTGACGTTTTCGCCCATCTCCTCTAGAGGCTTTTGGAACTCGGTGAGATCGTCAAAGAGGTACATAGCATACTGCATAGCACGCAGTACGAGAGGGTTGTCCTTTTGCTCTGCGATATACTTACGGACTATCTCCTGACCAGCAGCTTGGTCGATGGAGTCAGCCTGCATAATGACCATAATGTCTTGCTCGAAGGCGTTGCAAGCATCGTTGGCGGGAGAACCGCTGACTAGTCCATCGCTGAGGTTGTACTCTAGAGAGGTACCCTCGTAGACAAACTGAGCGTTGAGCTGAGTACCCTCGCAAGAGAGGAGGTAGAGGTACCCTTTCTGCAGGTTGTCAAGAGATAGGCTGGCGACTGTATCCTGGATGACGATACTGTCGATCGGGGTCTTAGGATCAGCCTCATCGTAGAGATAAGCCGTCAGACCCGATAGGTTGTCCCCGAGCCCATGGAGCTGTAGCGTCGTCTTCTGATCGTCGCGATTACAGCTACTAAGCACTAAGAGCGAGCTTAGTACGATCAGTAGAGAGGATAGGGATAAAGTTCGTTTCATATTATAGGTTGTTTGTTGATGATGATATAAACTGGATGAAAGGTGAGTGTGACTCGACCCATCTCATCTGCAAAGTTAGCAATATATTTTTTTGTAAACTCTCTGAGTTGTCTTGGGGTGTGTATCTGCTGAGGGGTGTTGGGTAGCTGCGCGGTGCCTGTGTGGCGGAGATGCTGTAGTACTGCTAGAGGATCGGCAAAGGGGATGATGAGTCGCTCCGTGTGGATCTCATAGGAGTAGCCAAGCTCCTGCAGGGTGCTGTGCCATGTGGCTAGCGAGGGGTAGTGTAGTCCTTGCCCCGTGAGCTGTCGTAGCTCGAGGAGGTTGTCTGGACCGAAGGTGCTGACGGCTACTATCGCCTTTGCTGCGAGCTCTAGGACGGTGCGCTGTAAGTAAGCGCATGGATTGGCGAGCCACTGTATGGCACTGCTGGAGACAAAGAGATCAATGCCGAGCCCCTCTAGAGATAGCTCAGAAGCGTCTCCCACACGTAGCTCGGGGTGCGGGTCTCTCAGTCTAGGTACCTGCGCTAGGAGTGCTGGGGATAGGTCGGCAAGAGTCCAATGGTCGACCTCGATGAGCTGATCTACACGCTCCGTCAGTAGTCCAGATCCTGTACCCATCTCAAAAGCGTGAGCAAAGTGACGCTCTGCCTTAGGAAGATGCTCCTCGAGCAACTGGACGAGCCGATCGATCACTAGTCGCTGCGGCTCGGCAGCCTCGTTGTAATGCGCAGCTGCACGGTCGAACTGATGGGCGAGAGAGGACATAAATGCTGGGTGAAATGGATGAGTTGTAGATCCCTTTAGCTTTACTCTATGGACTCCCATAGCTCACACCACGAGTGCCACAGATCGAAGAGGTAATGGTAGCCATCGGGAAGTAGTAGTGTAGGAACATTTACTGCCTCCCATAGCGTGGAGAGGTTTTTCGATGGAAAGATTTGGTCACGCTCACCGATGATCGCTAGATCCCACGCTAGGCGAGTGTGGGGCATCGTCTCGGGCGCTTCGGAGGTAGCGAGGCTATCGTAGACCGCTTGCAGTTCGTCGCGAAGCTCTGTGGTGGGTCGCTCGGATAGGATGTCGTAGAGCTGCTTGTATCGCTTGCCACCACACATACGGCGGTTGAAGCGCTGGCGGTTTTCGTCGGTTAGTCCCTCTAGTGTCCCTACGAATATTTGACTCGGGATACCCCACTGGTCGTGCATCGGACAGGGCGAGCCAGCGACCGCTATCAGGCGCTGTGTGCTGGGTAGTAGGGACCAATGTGGTACGACCTGCTCAGCAGCCCAGACGCCTAGCGACCAAGCTATGATGGTGACCGCATCGTAGGAGTCCCAGGGTAAGTCTGCTATGTCATCGCTCAGCTCGAGGGTGCGATAGTCGTACAGTGCGAGTAAGTCACACTGATCTGGTAAGGTCAGGTGTGAAACTGTCGCAGGTGTCATACCCCATCCGCAGAAGTATATGATGAGCTGGCGGGAGGAAACCTTGTCACTGTTTCGCTGGAAGGTGTACTGCATAAGCTCTAAGCAAGGTGTGCTAGGATGACTTGGCAGAGTCGCTCGACGTCTGACGAGGTTAGACCAGCAGTGAGTGAAATCCTCAGGCGCTCGGAGCCGACAGGTACGGTCGGAGACATAATGGGGCGGATGAAGTAACCCTCCTCGTGTAGGGCTTGCGCCACGGCTCTGGCTCGCTCACGACTCCCGCAGAGGAGTGGTATGATATGGCTGTGGGGAGTGGGCAGGAGTTGCTCTGGGAGTGAAGCTAGCTCATTGGTCAGTAGCTGCTGTAGCGTAGCTAGGTGTGCTCTTCGCTGGGAGAGTGTGGGGAGTGCTTGCCAGACAGCCAATACCCACTGGATGATGAGCGGGGACAGCATAGTCGAGTAGATGAGACTTCGTGAGCGTGTGATGAGTAGGGTGCGTACAGCCTCAGAGCAAGCAACATAAGCTCCCATAGATCCAAGAGCCTTGCCAAAGGTCCCGACAAGTAGATCGATCTCTGGAAGTAAGCCCAGCTCTTCGCAGAGACCATAGCCATGAGCCCCACGGATTCCGATGGCATGCGCTTCGTCTATATAGAGAGACACCTTGGGGTATTGCTTCTTAAGCGCTACGAGAGCTGGTAGTGGTGCGAGGTCGCCATCCATACTGTAGATGCTCTCCGCCATAACGATGATATGCTGGCAACTCTCGGAGTTGTGATGCTTCTCGATGAGACGCTGGAGGTTCGTTGTATCATTGTGGCGAAAGCGCTCGAAGGGTAAGCCCGAGAGACGTATCCCGTCAATCATACTGGCATGGATCAGTTTGTCTGCTATCACGACCATACCAGGTAGCTTGAGTGCTGGCAGGATTCCGACGTTAGCATGGTAGCCACTGTTAAAGAGCAAAGCAGCCTCGTGCTGTAGCGACTTAGCGATGAGCGCCTCCAGCTGGTGCATCTCCTGTCTATCTCCCGAGAGCAAGCGCGAAGAGGTAGATCCTAGATCCTTCGCAGAGAGCCTTTGTAGGCTATTGGTTAGATTGGCTTCACCCGCAAAGTGACAAGTAGCGTCGTGAAGGGCTAGATAGTCGTTGCTGTTGAGGTTGATGAGTGGTCGAGGCTGCGCATCGTCGAGCGCTCTGTAGCGACCATCCTCTAGAAGCTCAATAGGGGTGAGCGCACGGAGTGCTCGCTCGTCCCGTAGCGTGGCGAGGATTTGCTCTATATGTGACTCGAAGTGAGACATAAGCTTTAGCAGGTGTGTAGTGCGTTTCGTTGGTGTTGTAAAGCTTGATCGGGCTTATTGACAAGGCCCTCCATTCTTAAGAATAAACCTACACAGGATCTAGTAGCACGATGTGTGCCAACTCTAGATACTGTGTAGGTCTAGATTAGTCAGACGCATGAAGCTCTTGAGTCGTCATGCGTGGTGACTGTGCGTTGCGCTGATTACTTCTTCTCTGCAGGGATAACCTCTAGGAGTGTCACATCGAAGATAAGCGTAGAGTATGGCTCGATAGCAGAACCACTGCCATTAGCTCCATAAGCAAGGTCGTAAGGGATGTAAGCGATCACCTGGTCGCCCTCCTTCATCAGCTTGAGTAGCTCAGTCCAGCCTGGGATAACCTGATTGACTCCGAACTCGATAGGCTCCTCGCTCTTGTCAAACTCAGTGCCGTCGACAAGTGTACCACGATAGGTTACCTTCACCTTGTCACCATCTACGGGAGACTTGCCAGTACCTTTCGTAGCGTAGCGGTAAGCGAGACCAGACTCTGTCGTGATGACATTGTCTTGCTTTGCAAAGTCCTCGATGGCCTTCTTGCCCTCCTCGAGGTTCTTGCCGTACTTCTCCTTGTTTTCGATCTCCTGCTTCTTATTATAGAAGTTCTGTACGTAGTTGTAAGCATCCTCCTGACTCATAGTCATCTTGGTCGTGTCACCCTTGAGAGCATACTCTAGATACTCTGCAAATAGCTTAGCATCGATCCCCTCCTTAGCAAGACCCATAGCGGTCTGTACACCTTGGATCTGTCCTGCGAAGTAAGAGAACTTGGTAGTGTCAGCGATACCCTTCTTGAAGCCCTTGAGGAACTCAACGGTATCTACAGGCATACCTTGCATAGCCATCATCATAAACTGCTGACCAAACTGCTGACCAGTCAGATAGCCCTGGATCATAGCTACGCTATCGCTCATAGCAGATAGCTCATCGTTGGTGTCACTCTTTTGAGCTGTCTTGTTACAGCTGGCAAAGGTGCAGACCATTGCAACCATTGCTAGGAGTGAGAGAATTGATTTCTTCATTGTAAGTTGTATTTAAGATGTTTGTTTTGCGATATATTGCTCGGACTACTTGTCCGTTGGTGTGGCGAGGGGAATAGGCTCGCCCTTGATTACCTCTAGTAGCTCGATCTCGAAGATCAGCGTAGCGTAAGGCGGGATCATACCTCCAGCTCCGCGCTCACCATATGCAAGACGTGCGGGGATGTAGAGCTTAGCCTTGCTGCCCTCAGGAAGCAAGCATAGCCCCTCTGTCCAGCCAGGGATTACTTGTAGAAGCCCAAACTTAGTAGGCTCGCCACGATCCACGGAGCTGTCGAACTTCGTGCCATCGATGAGCGTACCTGTGTAGTGTACACGGACGGTGTCCTCGACCGTAGGACGAGGACCCTTGCCCTCAGAGAGGATCTCATATTGCAGCCCGCTCTGGGTCGTCTTGACCTCAGGACGCTCGCCATTGCTCTTGAGAAATGCCTCGTTTCTCGCTTTTGTCTCCTCTATCTCTCGCTCCTGGAGCTGCTGGAAGTATTCGGTGAGAAAAGCTTGCGCCTCCTCATTGGTCATAGCTGCAGGCTGCTCTAAAAAAGCAGCGGTGAAACCAGCCAAAAGCAACTCCTTATTAATAGGGTCGCCAGGCATCTGAGTGAGGCTCTGCGCAAAGCCTACGCCGTTAGCCACGCCTAGCGCATAAGCTGCAGTATCAGCTGATGAGATAAGACGTGGAGGCTCAGCCGCTGTGAGTGCACCTACGCTTACGAGCAGCGTCAGCGCAATAGTCAAGATGCGATGTGTCATAGCTTTAAGGTGTCTATACGATGTCTAGTAGCTCGATCTCGAAGATCAGCGTCATGTTGGGTCGGATCACGTCACCAGCACCACGGCTACCGTAGGCTAGCTCAGAGGGTATCACAATGCGCCACTTACTGCCCACGGGCATCAGCTGTAGGATCTCCGTCCAGCCAGGGATGACCGCATTGAGCGGGAACTCAGCTGGCTCGCCACGCTCTACGGAGCTGTCGAAGACGATCCCATTGATGAGCGTGCCGTGGTAGTGTACACGTACCTTGTCGGTAGCCTTAGGCTTAGCTCCAGAGCCCTCCTTGATGATCTCGTATTGTAGTCCACTGGGGAGTGTCACGACACCACTCTTGTGGCGCATGATCTCTTGGTACTCCTTGCCAGCAGCTGCATTGAGCTCTGCCTCCTCTTGCTGCAGGCGCATAAACAGTTGGTTGATCACCTCACGAGCTCGTTCGGTGGTCATCTGTGGCTCACGCTCAGCTAGAGCGTCTTGGAGACCTGCGATAAAGTCCTCAGAGGTGATCGCCTTGATTCCGGACGCTTTGAAGTTCTGACCGATGCTTAGGCCTAGTGCGTAGCTTACTTCGTCTTGTGGCATAGGGGGATATTCTGTCTTTAGATGAGAAATACTCCTGCAAAGGTAGCAATTCTTTACGAGATGAGACTTCTAATGACCAGCGGAGAGCGACTCCCTCAGACGAGATACGATCTCATCGAGTGGACACTCTTGCTGTGTGCCGAGGGTCATATCTTTGATTGAGACCTTGCCTTCGCTTAGCTCTTGACTCCCTGCGATGATGACGTAGCGACAGCCTCTGTTGTTAGCATAGGAGAGCTGCTTCTTCATCTTGTCCGCTGAGGGGTAGACCTCCGTCGGGAGTCCCGCCTGGCGCAGCTGGTGCGCTATGGGGAGTAGCTTCTGCAGCTCCTCCTCGCCAAAGTTGACTATGAAGATGCGCTCTTCGGGAGCCATCGCTGTGTCAAACTTGCCCAGTGAAAGCATAATGTCGTAGATACGCTCTGCTCCAAAAGAGATGCCGACGCCTGAGACACCATCCAGCCCGAAGATGCCCGTCAGATTGTCGTAGCGCCCGCCACCGGAGATAGATCCCATCGGTGCATCGAGCGACTTGACCTCTAGGATAGCTCCTGTGTAGTAGTCCAGGCCACGTGCCAGCGAAGGCGAGAAGGTAAGCTCCGTCATCAGGTCGCTCGTGTCGACATGGTCTAGGACGTACTCGAGCTCTTCCAGCCCCTTGAGCCCTATCTCAGAGTCAGCGAGCAACTGTCGGAGCGTTGTCACCTTGTCACGATTGCTCCCATCTAGCGTCAGCACCTTGCGAACGGGTTCTAGCGAGTCGGGATCAAAGCCACTCTCGACGAGGTCCGCTAAGACAGACTCCACAGAGGTCTTGTCCAGCTTGTCCATACAGATGGTCAACTGGGCTAGGCGGTCAGAAGCTTTGATCACCTCAGCAATGCCCGCCAGTATCTTGCGGTTGTTGAGAAGTAGTGTGGTACGCAGGTCAAGCCGACGGAAGACTTCGTCGATCATATAGACAAAGTCCACCTCTGGCATCAGCGAGTCGGTGCCGATGACATCGGCATCGCACTGGTAAAACTCGCGATAGCGACCCTTCTGCGGTCTGTCGGCACGCCATACGGGTTGCATCTGGTAGCGCTTGAAGGGGAAGGTTAGTTCGTTGCGGTGCATCACCACATAGCGAGCGAAGGGCACAGTCAGATCGTAGCGTAGCCCACGGTCACAAAAACGAGCTGCCAACGCTGCGGGAGACTCCTCCGTAAAGGTCTCAGCGTCAATCCCCGCCTTATAGTCGCCCGAGTTGAGGATCTTAAAGAGTAGTCGGTCTCCCTCTACACCATACTTGCCCGTGAGCGTAGTCAGTTGCTCCATAGCGGGCGTCTCGATCTGCTCAAAGCCGTAAAGAGCGAAGACAGAGCGTATCGTCTCAAATATATAGTTGCGTCGGCGCATCTCCTCAGCACCGAAGTCTCTTGTTCCCTTAGGTATCGAAGGTTTACTCATAGCGTTTAGCCGTTGCGATTCGTTTGTATAGCGTTTGTGTCACGGGGTAGTCATTGCGCTCATCAGCTGGATAGTGCGTCTCCTCGAGCTTGGACCACTCCGCTAGGTTGATCTCTGGGAAATGTGTGTCGGCATCTGGCACGACCGTGTCGACCATTGTCAGGTTCAGGTGCGTAGCGTAGGGTAGGCCACTCTTGTAGAGCATCCCGCCCCCCATAATGTAGACCCGCTCGTAGCCCGCCTGCTGGCAATGCTGTAGTGCCTGCTCTAGGGTGGAGGCGACATAATGCGTCTCGGCATCGCCCTCGGTCAAGGTGCGAGAGACCACTATATTGTAGCGGTTGGGCAGTGGACGAGCGCCGATGGAGTCCCAGGTGTGTCGCCCCATAATAACTGCGTGTCCCGTCGTAGCCGCCTTAAATCGGCGCAAATCATCACTCAGACGCCACGGCATAGTGCCATCACGCCCTATCGCACGATCCTGCGCCGTCGCCACTATAATCCATATCTCCATACTCAGACAAACTAATTTGGGAGCTAAGGTACGAAAATTAAAGATTAGAAGTTAGGGCAGGGCTGACGTATTCAGGGCTGACGCATTATAATTCCATTTCGAAGATTTCCTCAGGAGTCATACGTG
>URDQ01000060.1 GCA_900546675.1 uncultured Porphyromonas sp.
TGCAAGATTCTCTGACTTCCTCCTTCTGTTGCGGAGAGACTTTTGACACAGCTCCATACGGTGGGAGTTTCCACCCCGCCGAGCGGTTCACCTGAAAAGAAGTCGACCGAGCTTCCGAAACGAGAAAAAACTTCGCTTTTTATTTGCATATAAACTTAGAAAGCAAAGGGTTACTCGTATCGACCGTGCGTCCCTAACAGCGGGTCACTCGCAAGAAGTGCGGTACAAGTAGCGAGTTAGTGAGCAGTGCTTCGGGTGGGACGTATGATGATGAGCGAGAAGTAAGGGATAGGCTGACGAGTGAGGAGCGTCTCCCGATCACTGGTTAGCAGCTCTAGAGCGGGATTGCCGAGATGCTCGGCATAGATAAAGGGGTAGTCACCCTCGGCTATCACCTCACGAACGATGTCGGCACAGCGCGAGAGCTTCATCACCACCACCGTATGTCCCTGCGCCAGTGCTTCGCAAAGCTGAGACTCACTGGCCACTTTGCTCAGCACGAGGAGCGACTCATCTTGGCGCACCAACCCCTCGCCGACGGCTGCCGCTGCGGCTATATAATAAGGTATCCCTGGCACGATCTCCATCTCGGCACCAGCCTGACGGAGGAGGTCAGCGAGATACTGCACCGTGGCGTAGGTGCCGGCATCGCCAATGGTGACGACGCTACAAGCGAGTCCCCTACTCTGCTGATCTAGCAGTCGAGTGGCAAGCTGCTCGTAATAGCGGATCGCCTCTGTTCGGTCACTGCTCATCGGTATCTCGAGGATTTGACACCGCTGAGCGAGGCGGACACCTTCGGGTAGCGCAGCGACAATGCGGTGTGCTGCTTCACCTAAGCAATAGATCTCGTCTGCCGTCTGGAGCTTGCCATGGGCCCGCATGGAGATATCTTCAGGCGTGGCACTGCCGAGGGAGACGATTGCTATCGGGTGTGGCGCTTTCATCGGCGGAAGAGGTGCTTAAAGTTGTCATTGTAGAGCTTTGAGAGTCCCGCACGATTGTCGATCGCCTCCCCGACGACCATCAGCGTGGTAAGCGTGAGGTGGTGCTCACGCACTATCTGCGCCAGCTCGGAGAGCTGACCGCGGTAGATGCGTTGCTCAGGCCAAGTGAGCTTGTAGCAGACCGCCACGGGTGTCGTGGGTGGGTAGTGAACGAGTAGCTCCCGCTGCACCTCCTCGGCAAGGGTGGCACTGAGGTAGATGCACATCGTACTCTGCGAGGCAGCAAGCTTGTGCAGTTGCTCGCGCTCAGGCATCGGTGTGCGTCCGCCACCGCGGGTTAGGATGATGGTCTGCACACGCTCGGGGATGGTAAACTGAGACCTGAGCTCTGCGGCTGCTGCTAGGAAGGAGGAGATGCCGGGCGTGATGTGATAACTCATCCCTGCCTCGTCAAAGAGCGCCATCTGCTCCTGTATGGCGCCAAAGATGGCGGGGTCTCCCGTGTGTAGCCGCACGATAAGCGCGTGCTTGTCATAAAACTCCTTCATCAGGGCGAACTGCTCCTCGAGGTTCATATCAGCAGAACTTCTCACCGTGGCACCCTCCTTAGCATAGTAGGTTAGCTCGATAGGTACTAAGCTACCAGCATAGAGGATCAAGTCGGCTCGCTCGAGAAAGTGCTTGCCACGCACGGAGATCAGCTCAGGATCGCCTGGACCTGCCCCAACGATCTCTATATGTCCGTGGGGCAACCCCTCGGGAGCTACGGCAAGGCTATAGGTGAAGTCGCTCTGCGGGGTGAGACAGCCCTTTTGCTTTTCTATAATCAGTAGTCCGCCCTGACTGGCTGCGAGTGCGGAGGCTTCGCTGACGCTCGTCGAACCAGTGGCTGTGGCGACACGCTCTGAGGGGTTGGGCACCTCGATGGCGGCTAGCTCATCGCTACTATAGAAGTGGCAAGGCTTGCCTAGATGCTGGGAGAGTTCTTCGAGGATCGGCTCGCCACGCTTGAGTTCGATGCTATTGATCGTGGCGATGGCACTGGGGGCAAAATCCTTGGCGCGAATGTCGGAGAGGATATGCTCCACGACGCCCTCGGGATTTGCCTGATGACGACACCCCACACCAAGGTGGAGGAGTGGTGGGCGGAAGTAGAGACAAGGGATCGTCAAGCCCTCCAATAGGCGATAGCTCACCGCTATGAGCAGGTCGTAGCGACTTTGGTCGATCTCCTCGTAACGGTAGTAAAGGTCGACATGCTCTGGGTGGGTGCGCTCTAGGTAAGCGGTACCCTCGGAGCGCATCTCGAGGAGCAGAGCGACGGGACGCTTATTGACAAAAGTGGTGATGGCTGCGTTCATACTACATCCTGCGGTCTCGCTGCTCCACCCGCTCTCTGCGCCCAAAGTGTCTAATGCCCACAGCCCCTGCCGGTCGCTCTGAGTGGTGACGACTGGCTCGGCACCTAGTATGTGTGCGATGCGCTCGGTCCACTCGTTGGCCCCTCCGATGTGTCCTGAAGCAACGGAGATGACGTACCGCCCCGTAGTGTCTATGCAGAGGATTGCTGGGTCGTGATGCTTGTCTCTGAGCAGTGGGGCAATGGTGCGAACGCAGATCCCCATAGCGGAGATAAAGAGTAAAACATCGCTCTCGGCAAAGAGGCTCTTAGCCCCCTCGGCAAGGCTCGGTAGCAGGGTGAATGCTTCGCTTAGCTCCTCCCCATGCGTCGTATAGAGCTTGACGTCGGGCAGTTGGCTCGCTATCTGTAGTGCGATCGTCTGACCATCGGGAGAGATGGCGAGGATCGCTATGCGTGGTTTTGAGTTCATACTAATTAGTGTGTGCTTTTGGTCGCTTGTAAGACAGCTATCGGGTTGTAGTCATCGATCTGCATACGGGTCGTGGAGGCTATGGAGCCACCAACGGCTGCAATGGCTCGTCTGAAGGTCTCCTGGCTTTCGCTAGAGACGGAGTTGAAGACGATCCGTCCGCCTACGGCGAGACGATGCCACGCCTTTTCAACGATCTCCGGCAGATGTCCGCCATGCCCTCCGATGAAGACCGCATCAGGCTGAGGTAGTGGGTCGAGGTTGGCGCAGAGGAAGTCACCCCCGCAGAAGGTGATGCCTGGGGTGTGGTGACGACGCGCATTGGCATCGAGGAGCTCTGCACCCTCGGGACGTATCTCGAAGGCAACCACCTGCAGGCTCGGCTGCTGTAGCCGAGCCTCGATAGAGACGGAGCCAGTGCAGGAGCCTATGTCCCACAGGACGTGCTCCTGATGCAGGTCTAGCTGCGAGAGCGTCTCGAGACGTATCGCCCGCTTGGTGATCATACGCTCACGTCCGTTGAGCGGGATGAAGTCCGCATCGGGGATGCCAAAGGGACGAGGCAAGGGCTTCGTCTGAATGAGGATTAAGTTGTTGGGATAGGCGAAGGTGCGCTCAGCCATTTCCGCAATAGAGAGGCGGGAGAGCTGCTGTCGCTCCTTATTACCCAAATGCTCCCCAACGATGGCTCGGTAGTTGTCATAGCCGTAGTCGAGCATACGCTGAGCGATGCGCTGAGGGGTGTGCTCCTTACGGTCGGTCAGGATGCCGATCATACGCTCGCCAGAGATCAGTGCAGCGTCAAAGGCTTGCCACGGTCTCCCCGTAAGCGACACGACGTGCATATCTTGGTAAGGCAGCAGAGCCGTATGAGCGAGAAGCTGCAGGGAGTGGAAGTAAGGGTGCAGCTCGATCTCAGCCTCGGGAAGGAGCTGCATGATGCGCTGTCCGATACCATTGAAGATGGGGTCGCAAGAGGCAAAGACGACGACCGTATCGTATGCCTTGTACTGCTCGATTACATCGTCTACCGGTGGGGTTATATCGATCCAGTGATACACTGTCGGCAAGATCTCACGGACGATCTCGTGATGCCGTGCCCCTCCAGAGAAGGCACGCTCGCCAGCAAGCCGCTCCAGCAGCTCTGGGCGCCACCGCTGCTCTCGGTCGTCGCTAAGTCCTATGAGGATGATTTTCATAAGTCACGACCAGGCTTGAGCGTCTCGGCATCGCCATAGCTGAGTGTCGCATTGACCAGCGTTGCCGCTAGATTGCTACCCCCTTTGCGTCCCTCGATGATGAGCTTAGGGATGTCGTGAAAGGGCTTGACCATATGCTTCGACTCGCACACGTGGACGAAGCCGACAGGCGCAGCAACAATCCCAGCTGGGTGAGCCTTGTCCTGGCGAATGAGGTGCGCCAGCTCCATAAGAGCCGTCGGAGCGTTGCCAAAAGCGTAGAGCGCATCGGGATGCTCCTCGACAGCGAGCCGTATGCCAGCTTGTGTGCGGGTGATGTCTAGTCGCTCAGCCATCTCAGCCACACGTGGGTCGTGCAGGTAGCAGAGCACCTCGATACCATAGCGTGCCAAGGCGCCTTTGCGAATGCCCGAAGCAACCATCGTCACGTCGGTCACGATGGTGCGTATCTTGCCATCGACATAGCCTTGGTAAATGCGAGAGACCGCATTAGGGTCGCTATAGAGTAGCTCCTCCATCTCAAAGTCCGCAGTCGTATGGACAGCGTGGAGCATCGCCCATAGATGGTCTAGCGGATAGCTTTCGGGCTGCTTGAGTAGCGAGAGGATCGTGCGAAAGCTTTCGCTCATAATGCGCTGTCCCACCTTCTCTTCGTCACTACCTTTATCTCGATAGTAACCTCGTGGTGTGACGATCTTGCCCTTTGAGAGGAAGCTCTGACTATTGCCGATGATGAGGACGGTAAACATATCGACCTCTTGCGTATCCAGCTCTCGTAGGGTCGTCGTCCAGACCCGCTGGTCGGGACGCCCCGCCTGCTGCACCAGTCCTACGGGCGTATCGGGTGAGCGGTGCTTGAGAAACAGCTCCCGCACACGCTCTAGCTGCCAGTACCGCTTGATGCTCTTAGGATTGTATAGTGCCGTGACGAAGTCTGCCTCCGCAGCCGCAATGGCACGTCGCTCGATGATTGCCCACGGGGTCATCAGATCGCTTAGCGAGATGATGCAGAGGTCATGACCAATGGGTGCTCCAAGGAGAGCTGCAGCCTTCTGAAAGGCGGAGATACCAGGCAGGACCTCGAGCTCTACATCACTACCCCGCTCATCGCACATCTCATAGAGGAGCGGAGCCATCCCGTAGATGCCCGCATCACCAGAGCTAATGACACAGACGGTCTGCCCAGCCTCAGCTCGCTCGATAGCTAGCTTGGCTCGCTCACGCTCTTGGCGCATACCTGTGTCGATGCACTCAGCGCCATCGTGTAGGTACTCTTGGATAAACTGAAAGTAGTAAGCATACCCCACGACCACATCAGCCTCTCTGAGGGCTTGATGCACAGCGGGCGTTATATCTTCAGGACTGCCAGGGCCGATGCCGGCGATATAGATCTTTTTCATTGTCTCTCTTTGCTATTGTTGGACGGGCTTGACACACCTCTATTTGTTGCGGCGAGACTTAGCCCGATGAATTACTCTGCGAAGATAACGAAAACCGAGTATTACACCACTCACCGAGACGACCAAACCACCCAGCACCAGCACCAGCATGCAGATGATGCGTAGCGTGGGGTGCTCCGCAAAGAAGCCGATGCGGAGGTTGTGGCAGAAGGGGTAAAGCCACTTCTTGACCCGCCCGTTGAGACTGTAGTAGCGTGTCTCCCCTGTCGTCGGACTGATGTAGAGCCGGCTCGACTCCTTGTCCTGTGCCGAGATACGATAGATCGGTAGCTCGTAGAGGTTGTTTAGACTGACATGGTAGTTGTCGTAGTGCTCCATTAGCTCGATCTGCATGTCGGAGGTTCCCAGCACAGGAGTGAGCTTAGCTTTGATATCCTCCTCGGTCAGATGAAGTGGCTGTGGAGCTTCGCCCAGCGCATCCCAGCTCTCCAGCTGTCCGTGGCGCTGCACCTCGTAGTAAGGGTGTCCGCCATAGCTACGCCACGTGATCTGCTGCACACCACCTAGGTCGAGCAGTAGGCGGTAGTCATAAGTCTCCAAGCGTCCCAGCTGTGGAGCCTCTACGACCTGCACCTCCTTGCGCTTGACTTTCGTATCGTGCTGAGGTACGATCCACGAAGGTAAGTCGTAGAGCGACATAACCCCGCTGAGAGCGAAGAGCGTCAGCGAGAGTCCGAAGATGACGCCCCCGACGAGATGCCAGTGCAAAGTCCTATTGCGCTTGTAGGGACTGCGCAATCGCTTCGTCTGTCTCCACATACGGACGTAGAGACGTATCCCGAGATATAGGCCCGTAAAAGCTGCTATGACAGCCAGCGAGGCAAGGATCGAGATGACCCAAAGCCAGACGGTGCGGTTTTGCCGCAACCACCAGTAGTAAAACATGTGGGGGATCGTACCACACGACGCTCCGATACGCTCAGAGCGTGTGCAGAGCTGTAGCGCCTCGCCTGTGCGACTAGAGAGATAGAGGTAAGTTCCCTCTGGATCGTCAAAGCGGTATCGGTAGAGGGGCAGATGCTTCTTATTTCTCGGATAAGGGGTCCACGTGTCTATGTGCCGTATCGTATCAACCGCCACAATCGGAGCGGAGCTAAAGCGCGCTGCATACTGCTCATACCAAGAGTCAGGCACCGACTCCTCTGCTGTCGTCAAGAGCGAGTCGGCATGCCACAAGTACTCCCCCTCGCTCGTCTCCACACGCCACACCGTCTCGCCACAATGCGTGGTGAGCGAGAGTGCCGTCAGCTCTTCGCCAGGCTGGAGCTTAGCCAGTAGCGTAGCCTCAGAGGGAAGAGCCCTAGAGGGCGCAAGGGTGTCTTGCAGTGGTAAGTCCTTGTTCCCTAAGCGAGGAAAGGAGCAGAAGATCATCACCCCTCCTGAGAGTAACCACAATAGGAAGAATGGGGCACAGATGGTGCCAAGAACTTTGTGTAGCCAGCGCATAGTTGTGATAGGATTACGGGATTGTCTTAGTTTGCAAGAGATGACTCTCAGGTCAAGTGTCACGAAAGGGGGCATATAGTCGCAGCTCGTGGTGAGCTGTAGGGCTTGAGTTGTGAACTCTGTGTCCTACAGATTTGGATCGGTCGTTGTGTAGCTCTTTATGGTGTACTATTGCAACGTTTGCAAGCTACAAGCGCATCTTGAGCGCACTAGAGTGCAGCCTCGACTGTTGTCCATATTACCTTTGCACAGTCTACCGGATAGAGGTTCGCAAAGTAGCAATAGGATCCTCGACGAGTTGTGACTATCACCTCTTAAGACTACGGGGCAAAGCTTCCCGAAGCTTATTTTTGCTATGAGACTTGGGCTAAGCGTAAGCTCTCTCGCAAGAAGCAACGGTGCGACCGCCAGCAAACGCAGCAGCCGCACCGTGAGATGTGGCTCTCACAGGAAGGAGAGCCGTATGAGAAGCATAGACTCGTCTGTTGCCGAGTCGTGCTAGAAGTTACTCCTTGACGACTGGCGTGATGCGGTCTAGCTCGAAGCCGTCAGCGAGCGTGGCGCCCTTGGTCACCTTGCGGGTATTAATATTGTACTGGTAGATGGTCGTAGGAGCACCCTCCACATTGGCACCAATGCTCACCAAGTCACCATTACGTACGACCAACTGACCGAAGTTACCATTGCTAAAGGGGATATCCTTGATATGCTCGACCTGCTGCGTCTTGATGTTGCAGCGTAGCCAGTAGTAGATGTAGCGATTGGTCTTGCTGCTCCAGTCGGTATTGCCCTTCTCCTTGAAGTCGGGATCCTGCATATAGAGGAGTACCTCGTCATCATTGAGCGGGAAGACGGTGATGATCTTACCACGAGGCTGTGCGTAGCCATCGAAGCTCTTGTCCGTCTCCATAGAGCCAGCGTTGACACGGAAGAGGAAGCTGCGCTGCTTCGTGCCGCTCTTCTTCTTAGCGTTTTCGGGGATATTGCAGGTAGCAGCAGCGAAGTAGAAGTTGCCCTTGGAGTCAAAGAAAGTCTTCTGACTGCGTGTTTCTCCAAAAGAGGTAGAGCTCAGATGCTCGCAGCGTGTATCCTTGTCGATCTTCTTAACCTCCATAGTACTTGCATCGATGAAAGCGATGTAGATCTCATTACGCTTAGGAGGTAGTGCCATAGAGGTCTTCTTAGACTTCTCCATATAGACATGTGGGTAGATGAGCATATTGTCAGCCTTGCGGTAGCCGAGCAGACCACTGGAATTAAAGAGCTCACCCTCCTCAGGCTTAGGTAGAGCAAGCTTACCCTCAGCAGTGATGACCATCTTATTGACATCGACCTTGACCCAAGAGACCTCCTCCTTGTCACCTACGGAGCTAAGCATAACGAGCGTATTGTCGTCTAGCCAAGCGTGTGAGAAGCGACGGTCGAGGATCTGTGGCATAGGGAACTCCTTGATCGTCTCGATGCCTGTGTTTGAAATGCGGAACTTGCCGAAGCGTCCCTCACGAGAGACACTGTAGTAGTAGCCCTGGTGATATAATACGTTAGGCGTTATGGTAGATGCTGAAGTCTCTACGCCCTGCCCCTTGATGCTGAAAACACCCTTGGTCAGGTCAGCGACACGTGCGATGATGTGCGGGTCAGTGTTAGCGGTTGACTGACCTGTGGCTCCATCTATAGGTACCCATAGGTCATAGCCCATAGTTATCTCCTTCTGAGCATTAGGGGAGTCTGTGTCGCACGAAGTGAGCGAGAGGGAGACGAGAGCAACCACGAGGGCTACCAGTAATCGATAAACTTTTGTCATAATAATCTAGGTTGTGATTGTTGAGGATATATCTAGTTGAGGAATATACGGAGCTTGCAGTAGAAGGCTCGTCCAGGCTTCTGTAGCATATAGTTGTCATAGAGCGGACGGTCTAGCAAATTGCTACTCTGCAGTGATATGGAGTAGCGATCGTGAGCGAAGCTCCAAGTGACCCCTGCCGAGAGGTCGTAGCTGGTCGGGATAATCGCCTTGGTATCCTTACGACCGAAGGCTGCCCAGGTGAGGTAAAACCAATGGATATAACCTACTCCTGCATTAAAGTGTATAGCACTCGCCTGGATGCCAAACGGTTTGCGCCAATTAGCCCCTAGGAGCAGATTGCCGTAGAGGAAGGGGTCGTTGGGGATCCGATAGCCATAAGTCGGGTTGGGCTTACCGTAAATGTTAGTACGCGTGCGGTCTCGCTCATCGGTGTAAGTGCCGTTGAGCGTGAGATCTAGGAGGTTAGCATAGTTGTACTTAACCTCCATCTCGCCACCGATGACGAGCGACGAACCCACATTCTCGTACTGACTCTCTACATCTCCCATCACCACACGGTGAATGTAGTTGGAGACGTCACGATAGAAAGCGGTCGCCTCGTAGTTGAGAAAGTGGAGGTCGCCCCACTGCACCTGACCGTAGAGCGTTAGGTTGAGGTTGTAAGCTTGCTCAGGATGGAGTTTGAAGTTGGGGTAGATATTGGCTCCATTACCCATCAGCTCTCGAGCTGTCGGCAGACGGGTGGCACGCTCGAAGGAGCCTTTGATGGCTAGCTCGTCAGCGATTGCGTAGCGTAAGCCTAGCCCGTAGCCAAGCTCGTTTTTCGTCTGCTGCGCAGGCACCTTGTCCGATCCTGTCAACCAATACATATCAGCCTGCTCGATGGCGACATGGTAGAGGTAGTCCTTGACAAAGACCGTCCCACGCAAGCGACCGTTGAGGAGCGTCGTGCCATAAGAGAGCCCCATAATATGTCTTCCCATACGATCTCTCGAGGCCTTAAAGTTCGGATCGTAGGTATCGTACCGCTCATTAGCGATGGCGGTCATTTGATAGTTGAGATTGAGATGTCCGCCCTTGGGAAGCAGATAGGCAAAGTTAGCCCGTGCCGTCCAGGTAGGGCGCACCGTGTGGCGGATCATACGTGTGCGACGCATCACCTCGCTATAGTGGGTCTCTACGAAGGTACCATCCCAGCTATACTTGCGATAGGCGGTATCTGTGATTATGATATGGTTACGTGCGAAGGAGGCATCTATCGTAGCCGATAGCCCAGGGGTAAAGAGATTGCGCTTGGCATAGTGTGCCGAGAAGCTCAAGTCGTCACGATCTCGCATCGCCTCGCCGATGACTAGCGTCTGGCGAAAGCCGGTCTGTATCTCGCTCGCACTCTTCGTATAGCCCACCCCGAGGAGAGCGGCATCTGCCCAAGGTTTTTTGGTCACACCCAGTTGTAGTCGTCCTAAGAGCGACTGGTAGCCATCGTGAAAGCGACGGAAGTCTCGCTGCTCGTACTCTTGCGTCTCAGCGTTCCACACCTCCACACCACGCATGATGTAGTCATTCTTAGAGTACTGATAGCGTAGCGTAGGGCGCACCGTAAAGCCGCTCCGCTGTTCTCTATACTGCCCCGTCAGATCTAGGGCAAAGGTGTGAAAGGAGCCTCCCCGCAGCGAACAGTCTAGATAACTCTCCCCGCGGCTGTTGGTCACAATATTGACCGCACCACCAAGAGCATCCATACCAAGTTCTGGCGGTACAACCCCTTTGTAGATTTCAACACGATCAATGAGGTTCACTGGCAGTGTAGCGAGCGAAGCTCCCTCGCCCATCGAGGAGAGCGGCACGCCATTGATAAAGTATCGGACAGCATGCCCCGACATACCATTGATCGATAGCTCATTGCTAGAGCCTACGCCACCAGACTCTCTGAGCCGTACACCCGAACTCTGAGCGACCAGCTCGTTGAGACTACCCATCGAGGCGATCAGCGGCTTGACATCTAGGCTAATAGCCGAAAGCGCCTGCTGCTGCATAATGCGTCTATGCGTAGGCGCCACGACAATCACCTCTCCGAGGTTCTCGTAGTCTATCGAGTCGCGATGATTCCTGAGCGTATCGCGCTGCGCTGTGAGCGGAAGCACACAGCTAGCCAGTAACAGGAATAGGCAAAAGTAGCTACGTTTCATCGGCTTACTGAGCTATGGAGTCTGACTGGTGTAGCTTTTCTCCCGTCTCCTCGTAGATCGCTTTCTTATCCATAATAGAGAGACGATGATGTGTCATAAAGAAGTCGACCTTCTTCACGATCATCTCCTGCACCTCAGGAAGTTCACCCAGACCACGCACCACGCTCTCGACCTGATAGCCGAGTGCCTCTAAACGGGGTTGCCACTCTTGAAGCATATCCTCCTTGGCATGCTCGCCTGCCACGATCATCAGCGGCTGTAGAGAGACTCGATTAAGCCCCGTAGCACGCAGACGCTCCAGCGCCTCCTCATAGTAAGGATAGCCCTCCACGCAACCTACGATCACCTGCCCATAGCCGTGGTTCTGTAAGTAGTGATCCAGCATTGCATACTGAGCCGTAGCACTATCGTAGGTGCTATGCCCTACCCAGAGGTAGGCCACCTCAGGATCGAGGTGAGCCGTCATAATGGAGACCAAGTCCTTGTAGTCGCTTTCGTAGAAGAGTAGTGGTGTCACCAACCTAATCTTCTTAAAGAGTTGCTGCATATAAGCCACCTCATAGGATAGCGACTCCATCTCTACGCCATCGACGATCGTCGTCGAGACCACCAGCAGATAGGTAAAGCCCTCTTGCGCTAGCTTCTTAAGTACTTCTCCAGGCGTGGGGATCTCTATCCCCCGCGTAGCTAGACGCTTGCGTACGATACGCGAACTGTATGCTTGACGCACCTCTAGCTCAGGATGGGCGGCAGCTATGCGCTCATTGATTGCATCGAGCGTGACCCGACGGGTGTCGTCATGCGTCGTGCCAAAGTGAACAACGAGGATAGCCCCTTTGTCATTAGGCCCCATAGCCGCAAAAAGCGAGTCGGTCTCAAAGACCTTATTGCCCGCCTGTAGCGATAGTCCGCCGAGTAGTATAGTCATACATAATAGGAGTATACGAAAGTATCGTTGCGTCATATGGTTGTTGCATTTATCCGCTAAATCAATTTAATCGATCACTTCACTGGCACAGCCGGCTTGTCATAGCTTGAGGCATAGTACAGTCGTAGCGCCACGCCCACAAGCGCAGCACCTCCCCGAGAGATATGCATCTGATCGATTGACATAGCATTGAGGTACACTTGCCACCGAGCGTACACGATTATATACTAAGTTGCGAGTAGTGGCAGGTCTCCTGACTTACCCCAGCCTATCACTGCCTTCCCATCTGACCCAGTCAGACAGTGGCTCGTAATCATCTTGTGATAGGCTCTGTGAAATAGGGGGATCACAGTAGCGGGCACTGTACCAGATTCTCACTGGACTTCCCTCTTGCATCGCTCTACTGACGAGCAGATGCACCACCACTCAAAGAAGTTGTCCACAAAGGTACGAAAAGTTAAGGAGAGGAGGAATGTAGAGATTAGAGGTGTAGATTCAACTATCAAATGCAACTGAATTGGTTTCATCGAGCTTCTGATAAA
>URDQ01000061.1 GCA_900546675.1 uncultured Porphyromonas sp.
TGAAGTTTTTTTCCTACATTTGTAAGTGTGTTGCACTTGACACTGGAATGTGCGCAAAATAGGTCGTGGGTTGCATATTTGCACGACTCATAATAAATAGGTATCTTTGTAGTGGTAATGAAACTATTTAACCTTTAGAATACCTATCTATGAGTAAGAAATCAATCAAAGGTACACGTACCGAGCAGAACCTCCTGAAGTCTTTCGCAGGAGAGTCACAAGCTAGAAATCGCTATACATACTTCGCTAGCGTAGCGAAGGATGAAGGCTATCGTCAGATCGAGGCTATCTTCCAGGAGACTGCTGATCAGGAGAAGGAGCACGCTAAGCGTTTCTTCAAGTTCCTCGAGGGTGGGGAGCTTGAGATCACCGCAGCTTTCCCCGCTGGTGTCATCGGCACCACAGCTGAGAACCTCAAGGCTGCCGCTGATGGTGAGCACTGCGAGGCTGAGGAACTCTATCCAGAGTTCGCCAAAGTAGCTGAGGAGGAGGGCTTCAAGGAGATTGCCACCGCCTATAACAACATTATCAAAGCTGAGAAGGAGCACGAGCGTCGCTACCTCAAGCTCCTAGAGCGCGTCGAGTCTGGCAAGTTCTTCGAGCGTGACAAGGAGATCTACTGGCAGTGCCGCAACTGTGGCTTCGTTGTTAAGGCTAAGAAGGCACCCGCTAAGTGCCCCGCTTGCGATCACCCACAGGAGCACTTCGAGCCAATGCGCGACAACTACTAATAAGTATCGCATAGGCTATCCGCCTATACAGATCAAGCCCAGCAAACGTCCATCGTTTGCTGGGCTTGATTCATTAATTCTTTCCTAGACAGAGCGGTATACTCAGACGAGTGTACCGAAAAGCTCTGCAAATGCCTTCGCCATCGCTGCCCGCGTGTACTGCTGATAGTGGTCGGTGAAGGTCTCTATCGGTAGCAGCTCACCTCGCTCTAGACGCTCCAAGTGGTGAGCGACACACTGTACCACCTGCGCCACATCGGTCGCTGCAAGCGCTCCACCATGAGTTCTAAGGATCTGCGCCACAACGCTTTCGTCACTCTCAACCATCAGGATAGGTCGACGCATCGCCATCGCCTCAAAGAGCTTCGTCGTAACCATACCGTGAGGACCCTCGGGCTGTTCACGACGACCCAAGAGGAGGAGCATATCTGCCTGAGCCAATAGCGTCGGCACCTCTGCATAAGGCACCATAGCGTGAAAGTGCTGACAGGCGCATACCTCATCGCTATAACGCTCAAGGAGACTCTCCAGGAGTTGCTGCGAAGCGGTGTCACAGTACCAGTGAACCTCCACAGCGCCACGACTGACCCATCTACGTAGCGTCTCCTCTTGCAGTGCCTCTAGGAGTAGCGTCGGGTCACGCATCTCAAGCGAGAGCAACCGCCCTGTGTAAACAATGCGCAGAGGCAACTGTGGAGCCGTCTCGGGAGATGCCACAAAGAGTCTCTCGTCATAACCATTAGGGATACAGACGACTCGCTGCTTGGGGTGCAATTGCTGCAACAGATCACGATGCCACTCAGAGACTGTCGTGATAGCTGTGGCTGCCCTGAGCGCCTCTATCCGAGCTTTGATAAATCGTCTGCGCAACCATCTATAAGCCTCTCTGCGCAGAGGCACCCACCGTGGTAGCGGCGCTGGCAGAAAGCCCTCTGGCGTATACTCCTCGACGATGTCTCGACAATCCATCACGGCGGGTAGCCCCGTCTGCCGTACCAAGCGAGCGACAGCCGGTAGCGGGAAGGTGCGATAACTCATCCCCACGATCAGATCGTACTGTGTCAAGTCGTAATGCTGCCGCAAGTGACGTACGAAGCGCTGGCTCTTCACCTGCCATAGCGCATCAGCGAGTGCGTAGAGCGCCCTTCCCCTCCTAGGCACTAGTGGCACACGCTCTAGACGATGGGCGGGCAAGCTACTCTTTTGCTCTACAGAGCCGTGAGAGCCGAGGTGATCTCCTCGTATCTCTTCGCTCACCACATCAACCTGCCACTCACCCTCGGGGAGCCGCTGTAGGAGTGCCGTGATACGGGGCGCAAACTGCGGGGGCAGCAGGTCTGTCAGTAGCAAGATACGATGAGGAGGCATAGGAGTGCAAGGATTATAACCCAACGATGTCTGGCTTGGGCGAGAGCTTGATGATCTGGCGTAGCAACGCTCGGTACAGACGTGTGTGGTAAATGTGCGGATCGTCTAGCAGCAGATTCTCATTGTGAAAGAGTAGCGTCACCTCTCCATGATACTTGTACACCTGATCGACCATCGCCACCGCCACACGCTCAGCCTCTGCATAGTCTAGGTGCATATACTTCTCATCGTGTAGCGTGTAGTCCATCACCGTGAGCGGATGCAGGATCAGGTCTGTGACCTCTAGACTTTGCGGATTGATAAAGCGCACCGGTCGTGAGGTGCCTAGCCTAAAGCCCGCCACATCAGCATACCCCATCGAGTAGTCGTGGTAGATGCCCGCCCCGAGGAGCGCATTGTAGTCCTCTGGCTCACGCACCGCTAGGTAGTGATGGCGAGAGTAGATGACCGCCTCGCCGAGCTCTTTCTCCAGCTCTTCCTTAGCAGCCTCCACCGCCTCGGGGTGTTCGGAGCAATAAAGGTTTAGATGCAGACCAAACTCCACCTTGCGCCTCCGCGCCAATCGCATAATCGCCGCTATCTTGCGATTGCGTAGCGTATAGTTAGGCTTGTCTAGTGGATGCGGGCTGGGAGTCTTGATAAAGAAGATCGTTCGCACAGGAGCGGCGCACTTACGCTGGGTCTCCACATTCCAATCGAGGAAGCGACCGTAGCTAAAGAAGAGATCCTCACTAGCCCGTGAGAAAGTATTGCGATAAGCAGCCCGCAGAGAGAGCCCCTCCTTGAGGAGCAAGCGCAGGAAGCCCCGCACACCCGAGCTGTAGTACGGTTGATCCAGATCATGCGTCAGAGAGACTGAGCTAAAGCCTGGCACTATCGGCTCTACCGCCAGACCTATCTCGCCCATCAGCCGTCGTAGCTCCGCAGCATACTCGTCTACCAGCGGACGCTCTAGGAAGCCCCCACGATAGGCCAGCGACTCACGCCCAGGGAAGCGACCATGCTCATCACGTCGCTGACGATAGTACATCTCCTCGTAACGCGACAGCAGAAAGAAGCTACTAGCCACCAGATCGGCATAGATTACCAGCCGACGACCATAAGGCGTCTCTAGATACTCCTCACGAGGCGCTCCAAAGAGCAGAGGCATCCCATGCCACTCCGCCAGCGGCAGCGCTGGCATCGACTCAGCACGGCCATACTGATCATAATCAAAAAAGCCCGATGGCACGATCACCACACGATGATACGGCTCCGCCTCCTCAGGACGGCAGTAAGCGACGTACTCAGGTGAGCGCTGCATCTGAGCGTGTCGCAAGATGCGGATCCGCCCCGAGATGTCGAGTGGAGTCGCATCTCCGAGTAGGAAAGATAAGATATATTCTGTCGCCTCGTCGTGTCGCATATAGATCGATAGCTTACAAGTCAAACGAACTTAGTAAAGATGCTGTAGATAGTACCGACGTAGTTGCAGACGCATAGCGAGCGTCTGTCGCCCAGCCTGCAAGCGCAGGTAAGGGTGTGGTACAGCGCCAAAGCTACGAAAGAAGAAAGCGATGCCACGCTGCATCGATCCCTCGAAGTCAAAGGTATGACAGTCCGCCTCTCGACTCCATATGATGAGTCTATCTAGTAGTAGTGCCATAGCGTCCTCGCCTTCAGGTGTCCTTGCTTGCCCCCCCGCAATGTAGTATGCGGTGCCAGCATGATGCGCCACAAAGGCTCCTGCCACCGGCTCATCTGTCTGTGGTGAGAGGAGAAGTAAGAGAGCACCTTGCCCACGCTCTACAGCAGCCGTCACGAGTCGTCTCAGCGAGGAGGCACAGAGACGATCTCCTCCGCTACGTTGCAGGCTCTTACGGCAGAGCTCCACCAGCATCTCGGCGCAGGTTGCCACATTCGTTGCCTCCTTCGTTTCCTCCTTTGTCGCCTCAGCCCAAAGCTCTCGCAGACCCAAGGCGGTAGCACGGCGTACCTTCCGTCGAATCAAGCTATTGTACAGCTCCTGAGGTGGTCTTTGCGTCAAGTCTAGGCGATGAGTATAAGCGACCGAGCTACGCCACACTCCTGCAGGCGTTTCGCTCGGGAGCCAGTCCCAGTAGTCTAGTGGTAAGTGTGCCTCTATATAGCGTAGCGATGAGGGTAGCGCCTCACCCAACGCTTCCATAGCTGCTAGATGAGCGATGTATCGATCCCGATCGAAGAGTTCCTTCCCTATTGCCCCCAAGTGGTCGCTCAGAGGACCAGTAAATTGACAGTAGGGTGGCACAATCAGATGACGTCGTGTCGGCATAAAGAGAGGCCACACAAGCGTTGGAGCGTCCTCCTTACCCCCCATCGTAGCAAGTACAGACATCTCCTCACACCCCGATGCTGCTAGCAGCCACCAAGGCTGCACGTAGAGCGGTAGCGAAGGGGTCTCAGCACACCATCGAGAGTACTGCTCGCTAGAGAGCGAAAGCCGATCTACGGAGAGACTCACGACTCGCTAAATCGTTGCGGAATCAAGAGATTAGTCGGCATAGCATGCAGCTCGTAAGCCTCCTCAGAGAGCTCACGCACAGCCTCCCACAGCAAAGTACTCACCTCTTCAATAGACCACCCAGCGATACCGCACCCCACCTCCGTAAGGTAGAAAGTGAGCTTCGGATGATCTAAGGCAAAGAGTAGCAACCGATGGAAGCTCGCTCGCAGAGCCTCTGGCGCCACCCGACGCATATCCTTGTCCAACGTCGGCAAGGCATAAGCCTGCCCCGTCAAGCCCTCGAAGACGCCCATCTCTGCGTTAAAGACTCGGCGTGCAGTACGTGCAGCACCCCCCATATGATGTCCCAGCAGATTACTGCCGAAAACAAATACCTCGTTATCGCGGAGTACAGATATGCGCTCTGGTGTATACTCTTCGTCAGAGCGATCGGAGACTTGCTGCCAACCATTAGGAAGTTGTAGAGCTGTCATAATAACTAAGCTTTTTGAATTTACGACAGGGTCACAAGAGACCCAGCGTTATCTAGTAGCGTGGACCAGAGAGCTACGTAGGGTGCGACAAGCATCGCTCACACACCCTACGCCCCTCTATCTATATTATATATCGAAGTCTTCGTCGACCAGCTGATCTGTCGTGTCTAGCTCTTCTCCCTCCTCACCCTCAGAGTCATCTGGAGAGAGGTGTAACTTGCCCTCATGAGCTAGCTGATCCATCACCTGCTGAGCCACTTCGTCTGCCAGCTCGGGATTGTCATCGAGTAGCTCTTTGACCGCATCACGACCTTGGCCGATGTTATTGCCCTGATAAGAGTACCACGATCCACTCTTCTTGAGGATGCCCATATCGGTAGCCGCATCGATGATCTCGCCCACACGATTGATACCCTGACCGAAGAGGATGTCAAACTCAGCACGACGGAAGGGAGGCGCCACCTTGTTCTTGACGACACGCACACTCGTCACCTTACCGACCACATCGTCGCCCTTCTTGATCTGCTTGTAAGCACGTATCTCTAGACGCACTGAGGAGTAAAACTTGAGTGCATTACCACCCGTCGTCACCTCGCTAGGACCCGTAGGACTGTAGCCACTACTGATCTTCATACGTAGCTGATTGATGAAGATACAGCAAGTCTTAGAGCGACTCACGGCAGCTGTGATCTTGCGCATAGCACGAGACATAAGACGAGCATGCAGACCCACCTGCGTATCCCCCATCTCACCCTCTATCTCCGCCTTAGGCGTCAGAGCAGCGACCGAGTCCACCACGAGAATATCGACCGCTGACGAGCGAATCAGCTGCTCAGCAATGTCGAGCGCCTGCTCACCATCATCAGGCTGAGAGATCCACAGACGACTAATGTCTACCCCCAGAGCCTGCGCATAAGTCGGATCAAAAGCATGCTCCGCATCGATGATCGCAGCAATACCGCCCAGCTTCTGCGCCTCGGCAATAGCGTGGATAGCCAGCGTCGTCTTACCCGAAGACTCTTGACCAAAAATCTCAATGATACGCCCACGAGGGTAGCCCCCGACACCGAGGGCTATGTCGAGCGTCAAGCTCCCCGAGGGGATCACACTCACATCCTCCACGGCATCATCAGCCATATTCATAATAGCGCCCTTGCCAAACTGCTTCTGTATGCGTCCCATCGTGGTCTCCAGTGCCTTCATCTTTGCCGCAGCATCGGTGATAGGAGGAGTGACGACGGCCTTCTCGTTTTTCTTTGCCATATATACCTAGTCGTTAGTTGAATATTGGAGGTCTGCGAGCTCTCGCTCTCAAGTATAGACAACCTCCCATACAAAGGTAATGAAAAAAGGAACAGCTCAGTAAATCTCTGCAAAAGCCCCCCGCAGAGGCTGACGGCTAAATTTTATTTTGAGGTGTCTAGGACTGGGACACTTTACGAATAGCGTATTTTAGCCAAACGAGATGAAGAGACGATAGCCACGTGGAGATTTACGAATTACCACGTGGCTGTTTCTTATTCTTCACGTAGGGGAGAAACGATTCCTCCGAAGTTTCATTTGATTCCTCCGAAGTTTTGTTTCTCGCCTACGTGGAGAATTTTTCTTTCTCACGTAGCGATTTGAGATTTCTCACGTAGGGATCAGATTTTTCGGAGGCTAAAGCGTATCGCACCTTGGGATGTACCGCTCCCGCCCAGCCATAATAAAACAAGATAAGCGTAGGAGCCGTGTGGCACACTACGCTTATCTGTTCTTACTCTAAACCAATATCTTTGTGTCTCGGAGAGCGGAAGACGGGACTCGAACCCGCGACCCCAACCTTGGCAAGGTTGTGCTCTACCAACTGAGCTACTTCCGCATTTCGGACACCCCCTCTCTAATCTCCCTCTCGTATATATTATGAGTACACAAACTCAAAACTCATAAGAGACGCTTCTCTTCCTAACCACCGAGAGGTATTAAAGGGTGTCCTTCCGATTTGTGAGTACAAAGGTACGAAAACTTTTTGAATCTGCAATAGCTTTGGAGGACTTATTTTTCGAATGACCTCTTTCGGCTATCTTTTCTGCCAAAACTTTCGGCTGGACGTGCGTTGCTTAGAACTTCGTCGTGTGACGGATGCCAAGGTCAGCGATGAGCTTACGATAACGCTCGATATCCTTCTTGGCGAGATAGTCTAGCAGACGACGGCGCTTACCTACGAGCATCTTCAGACTACGTGACGTAGAGAAGTCCTTCTTGTTTTCCTTGAGGTGCTCCGTGAGGTGCTGAATACGATATGTAAAGAGAGCGACCTGGCTCTCGACACTGCCGGTGTCCTGTGCAGAGGCTCCGTACTTTGCGAAGATCTCTTGCTTCTTGGTACTGTCTAGGTACATCTTGTTATGAGGTTATTTGTGAGACATTCATATCATCTTCGCCACCCAATGCCCCACCTCTATAGGGCGACAATGAGTACGACGATGTATTTCGCCTGCAAAGGTACAAATAATATTTTATCCTGCAAGCATCCACTCCCCAAAAGGTTCACTCGATCACCACGATGAGCGTCGCAAGCGTGGGACAATTGTCATAAACAAACTTAGCGTGCGAACTAGCGTTGCGGACGCACATATGGGAGCGGGGGGTCGTCCCGAGCGATGGACTGTACTCAACAATCTTGCCCTTGGGATTGTTTACGGGCACACCATGTATATAGGCTCCGCAAGTGAAGCGACTAGCCCACGGCGCAAAGCCAGCTATGCGGCTGGAGCCATCACTAGTGTAAAACATTTTAGACTTCTTCTGCTGCAGGAGGAAGATGCCTAGGGGCGTCTCTTTGGCATGAGGAGGCTTATGACGGCCCGTTGTGGCGGGGTTGATACTCCGCACGAGGTAGTGCGCTGGTGACTGACGCTCTAGCACGACGATGTGCTGCTGCCCACGATCGATGACGACGATATGCGAGAAGGTGACATCGGGCTCTAGTAGCTGGACGTAGCGACGTGGCACATACCAGTCTGCATCGGGAGATTCGACTCGGCCTTGCCAAAACTTACTACCCAGGGTGTCGGTCATCGCTATAAGCGTCCCATCGCGACCGTAAAGCTCTGGCTTGAGCGTGTCTGTGGGGGCGTAGAGTGGCACCGACTGATAGCGCTCCACACCGAGCGAGTCAGAGACCAGCTTGTAGCTATTGCGAGACCACGTTTTGGTGAGTGGAGCCTCGCCGTTTGCATTCTTATAGTTTTGCAGTACGCCCCACTGCTGTGGCTCTGCTTGTAGCTGCTCGATACGCAGGAGTTGCTCTCTTATCTGATCCCACTGTATAGTGCGTGTCTCCTCCTTATATTCATAGGAGTCCTCGAGCGTATACTTGTCAAAGGTTAGCTCCCGGTCGATGACAATCTGCTCAGCCGTAAGCTCGGGCTGAGGCTCAGCTACGACGGTGTCTGCTGTTGCGATCGTATCTGTAGGTGTCACCTCGGCACTGCTTTCAGTAGCGGGCTGGCAAGCGAAGAAGAGTGCTGTGCAAAGAGATAAAAGCATAAAGGATGGTCTCATAGTTACTGGTTGAGGTTTGGTCGATGCTCGCTTTGCGATTTATCTTTTTTTAGAGGAGAGGAGCGAGCGCACATTGTCTATCAGCAGGCGCACAGCAACGGAGTTAAAGCCTCCCTCGGGGATGATCAGATCAGCGTAGCGTCGTGAAGGCTCGACAAACTGCTGGTGCATCGGCTTGACCGTCGTGAGGTACTGCTCGATGACCGAGTCGACACTGCGTCCACGCTCCTTGACATCGCGCTGTATGCGACGGGCCAAGCGCACATCATCGTCTGTCTGTACGTAGATCTTGACATCCATCAGATCACGTAGTTCCTCATTTTCAAAGATCAAGATCCCATCAATGATCAGTACACAAGGCGGCTCTATGGTGACCGTCTCGGGGATGCGGTTGTGATTGACAAAGGAGTAGACGGGGCGCTCCACGCTCTGTCCCTCGCAAAGCTGGTTTATCTGCTCGCACATCAGCTTTGTGTCGAAGGCATCAGGATGGTCATAGTTGAGCTTAGCACGCTGCTCTAGAGGTAGCTCATCGTGTGCCTTGTAATAGTAGTCGTGACTGAGGACTACGACATCCTCATCAACGAAGGTCTCTTGTAGCCGGCGCACTAGGGTACTTTTGCCCGAGGCGGTACCGCCTGCTACACCTATGATAATCGGTTTGTGGTTCATAGATTCAGCGAAATAGTCTTATGGGTTTACTATAAATAGGTATCTCCGCTCGGCACAGCGCTCCATCGTCTTTAGCAAAGCGTCGTACGAAGCTCCCGCCAGCGACACTTCTAGTCGAGTACCCTGGGGAAAAGCCTCGATATCTGTACTTAGCTCAGCAAGCGTCAGCGACACCGTGTGCGGTGCGGGTTGCGAAGCTCTCGTCTTGCGACGACAAAGCGCCAAGCGACGCTGCACGTTGATGGCTGCGAGTACGAGCGGTGTGGTCACGTGTCGGCTCCACCAGCTCTCCCCTTGATGCTTGAGATAGAAGAGACGCATCGCTCCGTAGAAGTTCTCCTCGTAGCGCACCCTGTCGGCTGCCTGCTCTGACTCGCCCTTGTAGTGTAGTACTGGCGTGGGGAGGTAGTAGTTATGGTAGCCCGCCCGCTCTATCGTGTAGCAGAGGTCTATGTCCTCGCCATACATAAAGTAGCGCTCATCGAGTCCGCCCACCGCTTGGTATAGTGTGCGCCTCATCATCAGGAAAGCGCCCGTCAGCACAGGCACCTGCTGCACCTCATCAGGCGAGAGATGCCCCTGGTAGTAACCATTGAGCCATGCAGAGTGAGGAGCCAAGTGGTAGAGACGTGTGAAGCGACAGAAGCTGTGCCATAGCGTGGGCACGCCCCGCTTGCACTCAGGGTGCATCGCTCCAGACTGGTTGATGAGGCGAGGACCCACGGCACCTGCCTCGGGATGGGTACGGAGGAATGTCAAGCAGTAGGCGAGCGTCGACTCGCCTACCAGTGTATCGGGATTGAGTAGCAGGAGGTAGTTGCCTTGCGCCTCAGCAATCGCTTGGTTATTACCACGAGCAAAGCCTCCATTCGTCGCACTCTCCAGCAGCTTGACCCTAGGCTCTGCGCCGAAGGCTGTGCGGAGGCGACCCATCGAGTCATCGCCCGAAGCATTGTCCAGCACAATCACCTCCACCTCTCCCTCGATCAGACGACAACCAGCCAGCACCGAGCGGACCGCCTCGATGGTCAGCTGCGGCACCTTGTAGTTGACTAGGACGACCGAGAGGAGCATAGGGAGCTACCCTTTTGTACTAGGCAGAGACGGTGATGAGGTAGTAGTTTTTCTTACCTCGCTGTATGATCAGATACTTGCCAGCGATCAGGTCGTCGGTGGTGACCACACGGTCTTGGTCAGCGACCTTCTCCTTGTTGAGGCTGATGCCGTTCGAAGCGATCAGCTTACGCAGCTCGCCCTTGGACTTAAAGATTGGCGCATGCTCTACCAGTAGATCTAGTAGCTTCACGCCGTCTGCCTGCTCTAGGAGCGTCCGGCCTACGTCGTAGTGCGGTACACCTGCCATCACCTCCTTGAGCAGTTCCTCCGACATCTGACGCAACTGGTCGTGCGTATTGTTGCCAAAGAGTATCTGCCCAGCCGACATACTCTGCTCGTAGTCCTCACGACCGTGAACCATGACCGTGAGTTGCTCGGCGAGCGTGTGCTGTAGCAGGCGCTCATGCGGTGCCTGACGATGACGCTCTATGAGCGAGTCGATCTCCTCTAGCGGGATGCTGGTGAAAATCTTGACAAAGCGCTCAGCGTCTTCGTCCGATACGTTGAGCCAGAACTGGCAGAAGGTGTAGGGTGACGTGTAGCGACGATCTAGCCATACATTGCCCTGCTCTGTCTTGCCAAACTTCGTGCCGTCAGCCTTTTTGATCAGAGGGCAGGTCACACCAAAGGCTTCTCCACCCTCGATACGGCGTATCAGCTCCGTGCCAGTCGTGATATTACCCCACTGATCGGAGCCACCCATCTGCACACGACAGCCGTACTCACGATAGAGGTGCAGGTAGTCGTAGCCCTGGAGGAGCTGGTAGGAGAACTCGGTGAAGGAGAGTCCCGCCTCGGCATTCGCCTCGAGGCGACGCTTGACGCTATCCTTCGCCATCATATAGTTCACCGTAATATGCTTACCGATGTCTCGGATGAAGTTGAGGAAGCTGTAGTCCTTCATCCAGTCGTAGTTGTTCAGGAGTAGTGCCTTATTGGGAGCGTCCGACTCAAAGTCGAGGAAGTGCCCCAGCTGCCGCCCGATGCACTCCTGATTGTGTCGGAGTGTATCCATATCTAGTAGGTTGCGCTCCTGAGACTTCATCGAGGGGTCTCCGATCATACCCGTAGCTCCACCCAGTAGGGCTATCGGTCTGTGTCCAGCACGCTGCAAGTGTCGCAGCATCATCACGCCGACGAGGTGACCGATGTGGAGCGAGTCAGCCGTCGGGTCAAAGCCCACGTAGGCAGTCGTCAGATGCTCTGTGAGTTGCTCTTCGGTGCCTGGCATGATATTATGAATCATCCCACGCGCCTTCAGTTCGCTAATCAGTGAGGAGTGGCTCATAGTTATTCTTTTGTATTACTTAGATTACAAAGGTACGAATAAATGAGTACGAGTAGCTCTACCATCGCCACCTTGTAGATTCAACTATCAAATGCAACTGAATTGGTTTCATCGAGCTTCTGATAAA